>NZ_JAPDCM010000021.1:0-63111 GCF_027706125.1 Aeromonas sp. Y318-1 | reverse complement strand
TTAGCGACTAATCAGATCGCACAAACTGGACTGAGTTCCCTTCCTCCGGTGATCTACTATTCGGAACAGCTATTTAGCTGATAGAGCATCGGACAACCAAATCCCCCGGTGTTGAGTTCGAGCAACACGGCTTTTCCCTGAGTCAATGGTTGCTCATGTTTGATGGTAATAGAGTGGTACATGTCAGTATTGAGCAGGACCTGCTCGCCATTGGTTACCACGATGGTGCCGTCGTCTTGCGGGCTAATGGATAGCCCTGGTGAGGCCGGGGCCGAGAATTTGGGCTCGAAATAGACACTCCCGTTTGAGTAGGTCACCATGGCGCCGTTGAGCGATACCTGTTTCCCTACGAGCTCGATAAGCCCTCCCTCATTGTCTGCATCGGTGAGTAATTCCACATTCCCTTTGCCTGGCACCTCTATCCAATATTTCAGACTGGCATAGCCGAGTGTTCCGCTGATGGTAGTAGGGATTTTCGATTCAATCTGTAGCGCATAATCGGCAGCAAAGGCAGTGACTGAGCAACTTAGCAGAGTTGCCATCGTTACCGCTCGTAGAGTTCGTATTATCTGCATGCTTGGGGATCTCATTGGTGGGGGCGCTTGGCGCTCGTTACTTTGATGTTGATCGTGTCGTTTTTTCGGTTATTCACCAAATGTGTATGTTACCTCACCGAGGTCAGTCACTAAGGTAGCACTGAACACGGTGCAGGACTCGTATCGAGCCGCAAACGTCACTCCTTGACCCAACTTGAGTTTGAGAGGGAAGGTGCTGCCGATGCCGAAATCGTGTTTAGCCTCCATCACCCTGCACCCTGGCTCGCCATCATTAATTACTATCTTCTCGATGATGACTTGGGCATTTTTTGTGACTACATAAATCTGTGGCCGTCCGATGGCTGTGTGAGTGAGTTCGACTTCAAATGTGGGGCCGCCAGAACCGCCACCACAGGCGCTGAGTGTTAACATGCTGGCTAGTAGCAGGGCATATCGGTAGATATGGGGCATAACGGTTTCCTTGTTGTTGCAGCACGGTCAAGCTTGTCTCCGAGTGGCTGGAAACAAGGACTTGGCACCTTGAAGATAAATGCCTGGTTTTGTTGCTTTTCCGCACTGCCTTGAAATGGCATGACTGGAAAATACTCAAGTCCAACCTTTTGAGGTGGTCTTCCGAGCTTCGGATGTCAGTTAGGCGCTACTCGACCATGACGGTCGAGTAGCGGTCTGATGGCTGGCATCAACTTGAGCGAGGTAGAGTTATGCGCTGCAACTGCTGAGCATGATCAGCGAGAAGGTCACTAGCCAACACCAGAAATAGGTCGGCTTTTGTTGCAATGCCTTGGCGCGCTTCCAGAGATACACCGGCACGAGCCAGACCATTTTGCCAAATTGCTGTGTGTTGACGCCGGCTTTGCGCAGCGTATGTTCATCCCAGTAACTCAGTGCGATATTGATGATCAGTGAGATGTAGAAGAATGAGCCTTCCGCCACTGCGTTCGCGGCTTGGTCCGTATCATGGTATACGGCACCGGCGACAAAGCCTTCGCAGAAAATACCGATGATGGGCGCAAAAGCCAAAATCCAGATCAAGGTATTACTAATCGCAATTGCAGGTAGCGCTGGAGGGGTCGATGACGGCGGAATATCGGCGGCCAGCGGAGTCGCATGTAGTGGCAGCCATTGTGGCTGGCTCTGGTGCCATACCAGCGTCTGGTGACTGATATCTCCGGCGCCAAGTAAGCCTATCAACTGCTCCTTCATGATCGGACCAATCCGTTGACCATTCTTCTCGTAAAACCATTCACTCATTTGATTATTCCTTTAATTGCCTGTGGTGGTTGATGCCTGTGCTGCGAAAACAGACTGGATACCTCTCCAGAAACCCGCGAAGAGTTAAAAAGCCCCTCACATAAGACTTATGTGGTTGATGTTCATCCCTTTAAGTCCTTCATGTCAATGGGTCCTTATTCAACGATATAGGTTGATTGGAGGACTTATGACGAACATCAAAGTTGAGCTGCTCGCTAAAAGCGTGGGCAAGGCGATCGGGCGGCAGCGCCAGCAGGCGGGATTGACCCAGGATCAGGTGGCAGAGCATCTCAATATCGGGATGGAAGCCGTCTCCCGGATGGAGCGCGGTATCGTAGTGCCGACCATTGCCCGACTGGCTGAACTGGCTCAGCTGTTTGAGTGCGAGCTGGCCGATTTCTTGCGCGAAACCAGCCCGCGCCCAACTGAGCAGGGTATCGTCTTGGGGCAGAAGTTAGCCCGGCTGGACAGTGCCGACCGGGCGTTGCTGCTGGAGACGTTTGAACGGTTGGTCGAGCGCCTGGCCAAATCCTGAGTTAGGGCGCACCGGGTATCGGTGTAGCACCTTTACCCAATTTATTGGTTAACGGGGATGCCCGTGCTCGCGTTCCCCGTGGTTGGGCCACTGTTTGCGGTGCCGGTTCGGCAGTCGAATGTTCCCCTTCCTCCACCTGGGGGTAAAACTCTTCCAGTAGCATTGGCACCTCTTCATCCACATCCTCGAACTGACCATTACGCAGCAAGGCTCGGGCCACCGTTTCCATCTCGCTAATCGTCAGCCCGGCCTCATCGTCCTGCATCGATTCCTGCCGTGCTTGGCCGACTGCCTCCGTCAGAGTCAGCTCGTCCCGCAGAGTCAAATCCACGTAGTAGACCGGGGTGCGGTAGGACTGGGTGGTGCTCTTGGCCCGTAGCCGTAAGGTCAGCGGCAGATAACGGGTCAGGCCGCCACTCACCGCCTCGAAGTACTTGAGGCGTGCCGCCAGGGTCCGTACCGAGTTATAGCCTGTGGTACGAAAGATAAAGCTGCCGAGCTCATCCCCCTGCCCCTCCACAAATAGGTTCAGTCGTCCGTACAACTTGCAGCCCTGTTGCTGGCCGTAGGGACAGCGCTCCGGACCGGGGCAACTGACTTCCTCCATCCCTTGCGCCCCCACCCGTTTTGCCACCTCTCCATTGCCGACACAAAGCGGCCGTCCGGTTTGGCGGTCAAAGGCGCTGTACTCTGCCCGCAGGTTCAGATCGCTGTCATTGAACAGCACCCGTACCGGAATGGCGCGGATCTTGGCCTGCTCATGCCCTTGAGCGAACTGTTGATGCAAGGGATGGAGCAACCATCCCCCTTTCTGCTGTACCTGGGTGGTGAGGGTGAAACTGTCGTCCTTCTCCGGTACCCATTTCCCCTCTTTCTGTACCAGCTTGCCAATACAGATCCGCCCAATCACGGGCGGGGTAATCGCCAGTCCTTTGATCATGGTGTGTGTCTCCTGACAGCGTGAACTGCTTGAATGGTGAAACGGCGTGAGCCGGGCACCGGTTTGACGTAGTGGCTGAGCAAATCGGGATGATCCTGACCGAGCCGGTCCAGATCGGGGGTCAGCCGATCCTTGCTGCGTTTCCAGGTGATCTTGCCGTCGGCGAAGAGTCCCGCCGTGGCCTCACCCAGCGTGGCCTGTAGCCGCTGCTTGATCTGCGATTCACGTAGCTCCACTTCCTCCTTGTGCTCGCGCAGATGCAGCAACTCCCCGAACAGCTGGTTGAACTCGGGCGAATCTGACAAGTCCACCGTCTCGCCATCATCACGGGGAAATAGCCAGGCTAGCGCCGATCCTGCATCCTCCGAGCCATCGGGCTCGGGCTGCTGGTTGCTAGTGACTTGCTGCCAGAACTGCGCCTCACGCTCGGTGAGATCCCGGATCTTCTCCTCGTCGCGCTCGATGCGGTAAATCCGAAAATCTTGACCCCCGATCAGTACCGCCACTTCCGCCCAGGCATGACCGGTGACGGCGAGCTGATGGAGTACCTGACACTGGTAGGCGACCGGTACGCCCTCCTCCCATTGGGGGGCACTGTGATAGCTGGCAGTCTTGATTTCGAGGATGCCGGGGCCGTCGGGGTGGCCCACCACCTCCCGGTCGAGATTGGCGAGCATAAACAGGTGCTCGGGGTGCTGTAGTACCGCATTGACCCGGCGCACCCGATAACCGGTGCGCTTGGCGTAGACCTGCGCCAACACCGGTTCGAGCTCGATACCCCACAGCACAGCTTCTTTGTGGGAGATATCTTCCGGCTCCTTACGCCCGGTCTTTTCCAGCCACAGTGACAGCGGGCATTTATAGGGTGAGAGGCCCACCGCAACGGCGGCATCGGATGAACCTAGCCCAAGCTTGCGGATCGCCAACCACTGCTTGCGAGAGAGGTCGGTGGTGGAGGCTAAGCGAATAGCCTGACCGTATTTGGCTTTTGCTTTCATCATTACTCCTTGTCAGCGGCATAAACGTCCCCGCCCGGCCTGATGGCTGGGTAGGGGTCTATGACGGGTAAATGAAATAAATCGGTAGAGCGGGGATTACTGCAGCAGAGTAAGGGCCTGATTGAGGGCCTGAGACTTTAGCTGAGCACCCTGACCAAACCAGGCAGAGTCCAGGCGATAGTCCTGACTTCGGGCACGGCGATGATGGTCCACATATTCCGTCACCGCATTGACCAGCCCCCAGGCGGTATTCTGGGAGCTGGCCAACTCCGAGCCCATACCGGCGCCTTGATATAGCTCGTGGAGCTGTTGGACTGGTCGGGTGAGGATAATTTGATTGTCGGCATCCAATGGCTGGTCCAGCAGGACGCTAAAGAAACGTAGCGCCTCTTCTGGGGCAACAGGACGGGCAGCCAATGCTTTGGTCTGGGTTTTGAATTCATCCCAATGAGCAAGTCCCAACCCTAATTCCTCTTTGACAATAGCCGGGTCAAATGTCGTCGAGTGAGAGACTTTGACTGCCCCAGTGCTATTACGCAACGCCATCTGCAGGGTGTTATTACAGACCACTCGCAATGAGGTAAATTGCGCCGTGGTGCAGAGCGTGCCGTCGCAGCTGGTTGCCAGCAGCAGATAGGACTTCACCAAGTCATTGCCTTTGAGTTTCAAGTCTTGGCCGGTACGGGCCAGCGCCCACAATTTACGGCCGCCCTTAAGTGAGCCAGCGGTTTCTAATTCAAAGCCGCCGATTTCCACTAAATCCTGATAGAAGTGCAGCACCTCATGGGGCTGTACCACGTTATAGCGTTGGGAGACGACCGACAGGGGTTCGAGCGTGTCGGATCGGTAAAGCACCTTGCTGTCTTTATAGGGGCGAATATGCAAGGCATCGGTAGCAACGTTAAACATCACATTGCTCTGCTCGATGGTCCAGTCCATTCCGGCAGCTTTAAGCCAGATCTCCAAGGATTGTCGTGGGGGTAAGATATTTCCGAGGCCGTGCCAGGGTGTTTGGCCAGTGTAGGCCATGGTATCGATGAGATGAGCCATATATCAATCTCCAATGAAAAAGGGGCTGGCAAAGCAGCTCCAGAGGTAGGTTCATAGAGAGAATATATATCTGAAATTTATTTGATTGAAGGTAATCGGAATGCAAGGTGACAGCACAGCACCATAAAATCAGACGGTGCTATATGAAAATGCCAGACGGCCGCCAGTAATGTTTTGGGGTTCATTTGCAGCTGATATTTTTGATATTCCAGATATTTTTGATATTCGTATCTGAAAGTATCTGGAGGGGCATGCTTGATGGGGTGCAGGGACTTTGACATCAGAGGGAGGAGAAGCGACCAGCGTACCAAGATCAACGCTGTTAGGTCGTGGTGGCACGAAAGTGCATTAACCTACGCTTTGGCAACTTGCTCCACTCCTGAAAACAATACTCTACAATATAAATATATACAATCTATTCTCGCAGGTATATTTGGCATTGATGTGCATCAACTAGTGCTCATTCATTAGGCTAAGGGTGATGATACCTGAACAGTGATTTTACAACTTTAGTTTTTTTACCCAACTCGATGATGTTTTTAACATCATCTCCAGGGGCAGATAAAAACATCATGATAGCTGAATGGTCCAAAAGGCAAACGCCGAGAGAAGAACCTGTAATACAATGAATTAGGTTTTTAGATAAATCATCTGATAAGACGAATCCTGCTTCAATTAATTCTTCTACAAATGATGTATGTTCTACATCCGTGTTGATTTTATCTAGTCCAGTCAATATTTTCCCTGAGATTTCATTAAGTTTATCAAGTAGGCCGTGGTTAATAAATTCGGAGAAGTGATTAAGATTTAAACCATTATTTATAGATGTTTGTCTTGAATGTGCAACTTTTTCCTGAACGTGCGAAGTTGTGTGTCGTGCAATGGTATAATTATAAGCGTAGATAGCTTGTGCTATGATCGTATTATACGTATTTCCGCCAGATATAATAGAGTGTTTTATATATTCATCTTTAGAAAGCCATGAGTCATTGCTGTTTCCTATAACGTGCTGAGATGCACGTGTAGGGACAAAAACGATGCCTTGATGGTTTATAATGTCATTAACCTGTTGCATTAAAGAACCATTCTTAATCGCCTTCCACTTTAAATTGTACATTAATCCAATTTTTAGCACAGCTAGCGCATGTTTAATAAACCCGAATGTAGATAGATTTTCTCTATCTACACTATCGATTATGTCTAAAGCCATTGCTGGGTCTTCATTTTTAATGCAATCAAGTGCGTCTATTAGCACGATATATTGAGAGAGATATTTTTGGTATCGATTGGCTACTTGTTTCGTTAGCGTGATGATTTTAGTGACATTATTTTTGTTAAATTCAACCACTCTCTGATAGTGGTCTTCCGCTTTAATTTCTTGATAATCAAGGATGTTTGAACTGTAATTTAAGTGGTTAGCTATAGGTGGCAGAGATACCATATTTGATAGATAAATTATCTGATATTCAAGTTGATATAATAATTTATTGTCGTTGTCAAATCGATACACTGCTGGGGTTTCAAAAAATGAAATAATTATTTCAACGATCCCATCTAAGTACAGAGTTTTACGTTCATTCAAATCATCAAGGTGCAATGATATAATGGCGGCAGGCATACCAAGCCTTGCAGCTTTAATATGTGCTTTTTCATTTTTAAGATCAAGTAAAGTGCAGATGTGTTGTGCAAGCAGGTTAAGCTTTTCGTTACCAAGGGTGAGTTTCCTATAGATGTTATAAAAATGGCCAAACATACCTGTTTTGTTATCTATATCTTGGAGGATGATTATAGCGGTGTAAGCAGCGGCTATAGGTCTAATGCTAAAAACAGAATTATCAACCTTTGCAGCAGAAAATTTGTGGTTGCAAATTTTAATGATTTGATTCAATTTTGTACAGGTTTGATTTTTTGATCCTGTTAAATAATAAAGGTATTTTAATAAGTCATTAATTAACGACTTATCGCCTTTTAAATTATACTTAATAAGTATGTCTTTATGTATGTCAAAGTAGTTTTGAATATAATTATGCATGTATTGTTTTGCAGCTTCCCTTCCAAATCGCCTCTGTCCGTTATCTTGTATCATTACATTTTCTAATCTTAGAATCTTGTCAAGATGATAATATATAGACATTTCACTTGCTTGTTGCTTAAAAATAGAAATGTCTACGCACATCAACGGAATTAATGCATTTTTAATATAAAGCTTAATTGTATCCTCGGCTGATTCTTTAAGAATATATTCCCTTCGAGCTAATGCAATATACACACTTTCTAATACATCAACATGGTTTGAAATCATGTCGGGCGATAAATTACAGCCAATATGTAAGAGTTCACATATCTCTTCTAGTCTTGGCAGGAGATCATCTTTGTCCGTTTTATTCTGAAAGTGTTCACGGTGCGCATCGAAAGAGCGTTTACTGGTTTGCTCTGTTTTCCGAGCTTCATGCCAAAGGCCAAGGGTGTCTTCTACAGAGTAGATAAATTCAGCAAAAGGATGTGTCTTCATGATTCGTCTGTTGGGTTTGTTGCAGAGTGGTTGTATGTGCATTTTTTGAACACTCAAGATTTGTTTTGTACGAACACAGTTGGATATGGGCGATTAACAATTGATTGGCACAATTGAGAGTTGGCATGGGTGAGTACGAATCGCTCAATCTGTGCTCACCCCATAGGCTTTTCGCTCAAAAAATACTCACAAACTTGCCTTGGAATTGGGGCCGTAGTTTGTCTCCTTTTAACCTACACCATGGTCTCGTCATAATGCGAGCTCATTCAATCAGACGTTAGAAGGATTTCACATGACGCTAGAGACAGTAGATCGCATCATTAGGATGACTGAGCTCACCAAGCTAATTAGTCTTGCTAGATCAACTATTTACGACAAGCTCAACGCCAAGTCTCCTCGACATGATCCCAGCTTTCCGAGGGCGGTTAAGCTTGGCGCATCAGCGATCGGCTGGCGTCAGAGCGAGGTCAATCAATGGATCGCAACCAGGTCACAAAGTAGCCAAACAATGGAGGTCAAAAATGAATCAACACAGAGCCATTGAAGCTGTCATTGAGCGGTTAGATCAGTCCCTTTGGGATACACTGGATGTCGTCGCCTATAAAACAAAGGCCCCGAGATTTATGATCTTGACTCAAATGTTGTCTGTAATGGCTATCGCATCGCAGCAGTTGGTAGATATTAGCCCAAAAAGTGAGATGAAAATACCGGCATCACTTTACACTCTAATTCTAGCTGCTTCTGGCGAGAGAAAAAGCACGGTCGATAAGCTACTGATGAAACCAGTCCGTGAATTTGAAAAATGCTTGGCTGAGCAGGTAGATGCTGCACAGCAGAAATATCAGATCGAACTGGAATTGTGGAATATGAAGGAAAAAGTGTTAAGGAGGGAATTAGGTGAGATGTATAAAAAAGGTGATGAGCAGCCCATTATAATAGAGGCATGGCACACTCACCATTCAAATATGCCTATAGCTCCGTTAGTTAAGAGGATTTTAGCTGAGGATATAACAGTCGCAAAACTGAAGTCGATGTTAGCTGAGAAGAATACGTCATTAGCTCTGGTGTCCGATGAAGCTGGGACACTACTGTCCAGTGACTTGATGAAAGATAATGCATTGTTTAACTCACTATGGTCAGGTCAAACTATACGTGTTGACAGAGCCAATGCCCCTGAAGTTCATATTGAAGGTGCTCGTTTGACTTTGAGCATGCAAATCCAGCCTGATATATATAGAATATTCAGAGATAGTAATGGTGATGCGATGAGAAGCTCTGGATTAGACGCTCGAATTCTACTGTGTGAGCCTGAGTCAGAGATTGGCTATCGTCAAGAAGATAGGGATGATAGCGCATCACTAGATGATAAAATTAAATTAGGTAGATTTAGCTCAAGGATTGATGCATTACTGCAAGAAGGGCTCGAGATGAGAGCACAAGGCAAGGAACGTCATTGCCTGAATTTAACAGAGAGTGCTAAGAAAATTTGGAATGACAAGTTTAATGACATTGAATACGCAATGAGGGGCGGGGAATATTTGGAACACTATAAAGATTTTGGTTCAAAGTTTATGGAGCAGGCGTCAAGAATTGCGGCGGCACTTCATGTATTTACAAACATAAACTACAGAAACACGCTTGTGACTCATGAAACTATGCAGACAGCCATTGCACTGGCTGAAATATATTTGCATCAAGCATTGATAATATTTAGATCGCCCGAGGCTAGGGAGTTCGTGGACGAGACACATGTTAATAAGCTACTGGAGTGGATTATTCATAACTGGAATAATGAGCTGTTTTTGAAAGGTGACATTAGACGAAGTGGCCCACATTGTGTTCGTAATTCGAATAAGCTAGAAGATGCAATAGAAGTTCTTATTGCTCGAGGAGATATCATTTGCTTTAAAAAGAAACAGTCAATCTATATTTCTTTATCTTGGAAGAAATACCCTAGGCTTGTTAGGCGCTCTTCAGTACGTACTCACGATAGGATTTATGTTAACGAACTTGTAGAGTATCGTGGAAGACGCCATTTAGGGATACCATCAGTTGAACTTTTTGAAAGACCGTTGAT
This sequence comes from Aeromonas sp. Y318-1, assembly GCF_027706125.1. Taxonomy (NCBI): domain Bacteria; kingdom Pseudomonadati; phylum Pseudomonadota; class Gammaproteobacteria; order Aeromonadales; family Aeromonadaceae; genus Aeromonas; species Aeromonas sp. Y318-1. The sequence continues at coordinate 53,191 of NZ_JAPDCM010000021.1, read as the reverse complement.
GGACATGAGGAGTCAATTGCGATGATAAGAGTATGCCCCATACTCATGCAGTAAGATGCAGCATTAACGATTTCGATACCTCGCCTTAAGTAACTTAAGAGTGTTGTTATATATGGATGTATCATTATTGCATCTGAATTAGGAACCCTATATTGATATTTTAGTGTATATATCGATTTGATTGAGTTGTGAGTTAGGTTATTTAAATGAGGCATAGTGCGGTATATGTATTATATATAACAATACATACACTCTTATATACATCCATAGCCATGCACACTACTAACGTTCAGCAGCATACGCTATGCAATCTAACGATGAGAGGAGCATGAAGACTACATGCCTCTAAGCATGTACCACTATGGATAGCATCCAGAGCATGGTGTATTTACTTAAGCAAAAAGCACATCTATTTATTTAATTCAATAACTATACCTCTGTGTCTATTCACCAAGGTAGGGACTCCTATGTTGAATCACTTAAAAAATTCAGTATTGAAGATGAAAGCACTTACTAAATTATACACAGACAGTTACGGCCCCATGAATTGCACCTATTTGAGACGTAGTCTGGATGTTGTTTCCGATACCCTTGCCAGGTATCCCCGTGTTTATGCGCTGCGGGTAGACCTGCGCTTTGCTGTTGAGTCACCTGAAGATGATGCTGACACGCTGACCTGCCTACAGCGGGCTGACCCGTCAGTGATTACTCGCTTTATGGAGTCCCTGAAAAGCCAGCTACGTGCGGACCATTATCGTCAGAAGCGACGTGGTACTCCATCTCTACCGGCCTTTATCTGGTGCCGTGAGCAGGACTCCTCGGCATCTCCTCATTACCACCTAGTGCTGCTCTTTAACAAAGACGTCTATGCCTTTCTGGGAGACTATCGGGACTATGACGCTAACAATATGGGGACCAGGATCCAGAAGGCATGGTGCAGCGCCCTGAGCCTCCCTTACCCTGATAACGCGACGCTAGTGAATTTTCCGGATAATCCGCAGTACTGGTTTGATCGCCAGTCAGCCCGAGAGCTAGACGACAACTTCGAAGCATTTCTGTTTCGTATGGCGTACCTGAGTAAAAAGAATACGAAGAGCGGCGGTGATGGTTACCGCAACTTTGGTACTAGCCAACTGAATCGAACTGAGCATTGATTTATTAGGGGGGCGAATGAAGCTTGCATCAACTGTGTTTACAGATGCTCGATCATTACGATCGGTATTAAAGGGTTTGTCATCGGAGGATTTGTTAGCTCTGAATGGGGTAATCGAGGCGATAGCGCTGGAGCGCATTGAGGAGGAGGAGGCTGCGAGAGTACAAGCGCATGAACGACAGCAGGTGATAGCTGACATTAAAGAATTGCTTGCTTTAGAGTGTATTACTCCTGAAGAGTTGTTAGCGTTCACCAGAAGCCGGTAACTTGGGTAGTATAAACAGCAGCTGCTTCTGTATGAACATTCTAGTAGCATTAATTGGGGTGATTAGGCTGTTAAGCATAGCGAGGGGACCAACCCCCTCGTTTTTTTGTGTTGCGCATAAATACAACAAATTCGAATGGGCACTGCTGGCGGTGGAATGCTATAACAATCATTAACGACAATTGCATCGATGGGGCGTAATAGCGTAATATTAAAAACTATTATTACTACCTGAATCGTGCTGTTCACTATTCAGACCAGTCACCAGAGCGATCCAGATTGAAAGACCTATATCACCAGAGTCAGTAGCTATCCATGTTGCTGACGGTGTGCCCCTTATTGAGAGATCTTAATCATGACTGAATTTCTGAAAGTGTTGCTGAATATCCGTAGCTTGCGGGCTGCATTGCGTGAGCTCTCCTTTGAACAGTTGCAAGAAGCGAATGAGAAGTTCTCCTCGATTTATAACGAGCGGGTTGCTGAGATAGAAAAGACCCGCGCAGCCGATGCCGAGCGTTTGGCCAAGCTGGCCGAATTCCAAGCAATGCTGGCTGATGCTGGCATTGACCCTACTGAGCTCGTACAGGGCGTTCCAGCCGGGAAAGCTCAACGTGATGGCACGAAACGTGCTCCGCGTCCGCCGAAGTATCGTTATATGGCAAATGGTGAAGAGCGCACCTGGACCGGCCAGGGACGCACTCCTAAAGCGTTGGCCGCCATGCTGGAGCAAGGCAGGCAGTTGGAAGAATTCCTGATTTGATGTCAAAAGGACTGGCTAACCAGTCCTTTTTCTATTGCGTTGTTGAGTTATTGAAACTTAGCTCAGCTGACATTTGACGATGGCAACCACGTCAGTGCTGAACCGACTCTGGATGCTGCATCGATATATTCTGACCACCAGACCATCATTTCTCGGCGACGTTCCAGATAATCCGTGCGGTTGTATGCGCTACGGACTTCATCTTTGTCAGAGTGCGCCAAGGCAGCTTCTATAACGTCTCGATCAAATCCTCTCTCGTTCAGGGTGGTGCTGCCCAAGGCTCGCAGGCCGTGAGCGACCAAGGTCCCTTCATATCCCATTCTTTTCAAGGCCGCATTGGCTGTTTGCTCGTTGGTGTGCGTTTTAGGATTACGGATACCAGGGAAGATAAATTCACGATGGCCGCTGATCGGTCGCATGAGGTCCAGGTAGGCAAGTGTCTGCGGCGTCAAGGGCACGTCATGACCTCTGCGCTTCTTCATTCTCTCTGGTGGGATCCGCCAGAGTTTCTTTTCCATATCGATCTCTGCCCACCTTGCTCCGGCCGCCTCGCTGGGGCGAGCCAAGGTATGCAGGCTCCATTCGATGAGGCAGCGGGTCTGCAAATTGATGCTGGCCTTCGATAGCCTGTTCATCAGTTCTGGTAACTGGTTGGGGTTAATGCTGGGCATGTGCTGTTTGGCTGGCCGCTGAAACACCTTGCTGATCCCCGAGCAAGGGTTGGCGTCGATCAGACCAGAGTTAACAGCAAAGGTCATGATCTCGTTCACCCGTTGCGTGAGGCGACGCACGGTTTCGAGTTTTCCAGCAGCAGCGATGGGCTCGATGATCTTGATGGCTCGCTGTGCCTTTATTTCCATAACGGGCACTGTGCCTATCTCGGGGAACAGGTACATTTCGAGAGAACGCCAGAGATCCTCGGCATATGCCGGGGTGACGGAAGGGCGCTTAACATCAAACCAGCGCTTGGCGACGGCTTCAAAGGTGTGCTCGCTCTGTGATAACGCAGCGGATGCCTGCTCATCACGATGGTGTTGGGGATCGATGTTTTGTTGCAGCAACGTTTTGGCTTCGGAGCGTTTCTCTCTCGCTTCAGCCAACGACATCTCCGGCCAGGAGCCAAAGCTGATCATGTTTCTCTGTTTAGTTAGGGGGCGGTAGTAACGCAGGCGCCACAACTTGGAGCCATTGGGCTTGATGACGAGCTCCAGACCAGCCCCGTCGCAGAGGGTGTATTCCTTCTCTTTGGGCTTGGCTGCTTTGATCTCGGTTGGGGATAAGGGACGGGTGATACGAGGCATAGGCATACGCTCCGGAAGGCATACAAAACGATATGCCTAACGATATGCCTAAAAGGGCTGGATGGCAACGCACCCCATTGGACAGCATAAGACAACAAAAAACCCGCAAAGCCTTATGCTATGCGGGTTTCTTGGACTTCGTTGGTCACTGTTGGACCGGTATTTGGTGGAGCTGGGGGGATTTGAACCCCCGTCCAAAATTACTACATCCTTGGCACTACATGCTTAGTCACTCTTTACATTCGCCAACCCGCTGCGGAGAGACACGCCACGAATTGACTAGCTCGATTGGTTTTAATGCTTCCGCCCCGAGCAGGACTTCCACACGATCCTGTGAAGGATGACCTTCCGATTCCCTAGGACACAGGCAAGCTAGGGTAGAAGGGCTCAGCGCAGGTTATTAAGCTGCGAGTGCGTAGTTTTCGTCGTTTGCGACTATTTTTTTGCGGTTTATTAACGAGGCCTACCGCACCTCGGCATGCACCTTGGGTTTCGTGAATCTTGTCGAATCCAGAATCAGCCCCAAGTTGTTAAGAGCGATTGTACGCAAAAATCCTGTCATGGCAAGGCGTTGATGGCAATCGACCGGCCTTGGCCGGTCGATTGCTGGTTTATTGGGCGACGCCCGGCAGGCGGCGCACCATCAACCGCGGTGCTTGTTCTTCATGATGCGCGCTTTTTCCCGATCCCATTCGCGGGCCTTGGTGTCTTCGCGCTTGTCGTGCTCTTTCTTGCCCTTCACCAGGCCGATCTCGACCTTGACCCAGCACTGTTTCCAGTAGAGGGCGAGGGGAACGACGGTGTAGCCCTGGCGGGCAATCAGGCTCTCGAGCTTGTCGAGTTCACGACGGCTCAGCAGCAGTTTGCGGGTCCGGGTCGGGTCGCACACCACATGGCTGGAGGCCGCTTGCAGTGGCAGGAAGCTGGAGCCAAACAGGTAAGCCTCACCATCGCGGAAGATGACATAGGCTTCGCTGATGTTGGCCTTGCCCGCCCGCAGAGATTTGACTTCCCACCCTTGCAGGGACAGACCCGCCTCGATCTTCTCTTCGATGAAGTATTCGTGGCGCGCGCTTCTGTTGAGTGCAATGGTGTTGGACCCGGCTTTGTTTTTACTGTTTTTTTTGCTCATGACGGGCGATTTCCGGCAATGACTGGGAGGAGGGCATTATACGTGGGCAAGGGCGGCTGTAAAACGCGCAGCGGGTCAACTGATGGCTTTATGAGCAGTTTGACCGAGGTTTTACCTCCACAAGATGAAACATGATGATAAAATCGCGGCGATTGGATGAGGAAAAGCCATGCCCCGTATTACTCGCAGTGCCCTGGTGATGTTCAGCGCCGAACAGATGTTCAGGCTGGTCAATGATGTTCACGCTTATCCGGAGTTCCTGCCCGGTTGTGTCGGCAGCCGTGTCCACGAAACCGGCGATGACTATATGACTGCCTCGGTCGATGTGGCCAAGGCCGGGATTGCCAAGACCTTTACCACCCGCAATCTGCTCGATGCCAACCGGCAGATCAAGATGGAGCTGGTGGAGGGGCCCTTCAGCAAGCTGGCGGGCTGGTGGACCTTCACGCCGCTGGACGTGGATGCCTGCAAGGTGGAGTTCGATCTCGACTTCGAGTTCACCTCCAAACTCATCGAGCTGGCTTTCGGCCAGATCTTCCGCGATCTGGTGAGCTCCATGGTGCTTGCCTTCTCCAACCGCGCCAAGGTGGTGTACGGTGCCTGATCAACTCAACATCGAAGTGGTCTACGCCCTGCCCGAGCGGCAGACGGTGCTGCGGCTGCGGGTGCCTGCACAGACCTCGGTGCTGGCCGCCCTCGAGCAATCCGGTATAGTGCAAAAACACCCCGAGATCGATCTGGCGGTCAACAAGTTCGGCATCTACAGCCGACCGGTCAAGGGCTCTGAGTTGCTGCAAGATGGCGATCGTATCGAGATCTACCGTCCGCTCATCGCCGATCCTAAGGAGATGCGCAAGAAGCGCGCGGAAAAGGCCAAGGAAGAGGGGCGTGCCGACGTGGTCACGGGTGGCCGTCCCAATGCCAATCGCAAACAGTCTGACTAAATGCCTGCATTGGCAGGCATGATACTTCGTAAAAAAAGAGTCAGTACTGGCACGCGCCTCATATAAAAAAGGCGCCTTGGCGCCTTTTTTGATCCCGTCATCTACCCGCCAAGTCGAGGGGCTTCACTACAGCTGGAGCAGCTGCTCGTTTTCGACCACTTCGCAGCCGGCGGGCTGGCGGGAGAGGGCGATCATGGCGCGGGCTACCTGGCCGGCTTCGATGGCGCGCCAGCGGCGCAACCTGCCGACCAGGAGCGGCTTCAGCAACGGGTAGATGGCCTGGAAAAACTGCTCCGAGCGGCGCGGCGGCTGACGATCTCCCAGCAACATGGCGGGGCGCACGATAGCGAGTCGTAGCCAGGACTGGGCCAGCAATGCCTGCTCCATCTCCCCCTTGGTGCGGGGATAAAGGGCAGGGGAGTGCGGGTTGGCCCCCAGGCTCGAGACCACCACCAGTCGCTGGCAGGCGTGGCGGCGGGCCAGCTCGGCAAAGGCCAGCACATAGTCGAGATCGACCCGGCGAAAGGCCTCGGCCGAGCCGGCTTCCTTGCGGGTGGTGCCAAGGCAGCAGAAGGCGAGATCCACCGGTTCGGGCAGATTCACCTCGGCCAGCATATCGAAATTGACCGGCAGCCAGTGGTGGGCGGGTTGCGGCTGCCCGGGCTTGCGACAGAGCAGGGTTAGCTCGTGCTCTGCTGGCAGTTGTCGTACCAGCTCGCGGCCGATGAGGCCGCTGGCTCCGGCGATCAGGATCCGGCTCATGCTGCTCTCCCTGTGTGATGAAATTGACGCCCGCAATCCGCTGAGGGGGGACTCTCTGCCAGCGGGTCGTCCGTGGCTGGCGGCGCTAAAACAAAACCGGCGCGAGGCCGGTTTTGTGGATGGGATCAGAGCGGGGTATGGAAGGCCGCTGGCAGCGGGAAGTCGCCGGTGACCGTGGCCAATCTGTCGTTGGCAAAGGTCAGGGTGAGCTCCTTGCGCTCTTTCTCGCCGCGCCCCGGCTGGAATTCATAGAGGTAATACCAGGTGTTCGGGTCAAAGCCATCGCGCAGCATGGCGGAGCCCAGCACGAACTCGACCTGCTCGCGGGTCATGCCCTGGCGCAGTTTGTCGACCTGTTTTTGTTCCACATAGTTGCCCTGAGGAATATCGATGCGATAGACCAGGCTGCAACCAGACAGGGTGAGGGCGGTCAGGGCCGCGGCAATCAGGTGTTTCATCCGCATATCGAGTTCAGATCATCCATTCAAGTCTTTTTAAGCTCGGCAAATCATACCGGCTCCCTCTACGGAAGTAAAAAGCCATTGATCCATCAGCCAATAAAAAGGGCCGCCATGCGACCCTTTCTGCCGATTGCCCCCTTACATGGCGGCGCGGAAGATGGCGACGATCTCTTCGTGGCTCGCCTGTTTCGGGTTGGTGAAGCCGCAGGCGTCTTTCAGGGCATTCTCGGCCAGCAGGTTGAAGTCATCGGCCTTGACGCCGAGCTGCTCCAGTCCAGCCGGGATCTTGACGTCGCGAGCCAGCTGCTGGATGGCGGCAATGGCGGCGGCGGCCCCTTGCTCGTCATTCATGGCGCTCACGTCCACCCCCATATGACGGGCTACATCCTTGAGCCGGCCGGCGCACACCTGGGCGTTGTAGGCCTGTACGTGGGGCAGCAGCACGGCGTTGCAGACCCCGTGCGGCAGGTCGTAGAAGCCGCCCAGCTGGTGGGCCATGGCGTGCACATAGCCCAGGCTTGCGTTGTTGAAGGCCATGCCGGCCAGGAACTGGGCGTAGGCCATCTGCTCGCGGGCGTGCAGATCGTCCCCCTGATTGACCGCGGTGCGCAGGTGCTTGGCGATGAGCTGGATGGCCATGATGGCGCTGGCATCGGTCACCGGGGTGGCGATGGTGGAGACATAAGCCTCGATGGCGTGGGTCAGCGCATCCATGCCGGTGGCGGCGGTGAGGCCGGCCGGCTTGGCCAGCATCAGCTCGGGGTCGTTGACCGACATCAGCGGGGTGACGTGCTTGTCGACTATGGCCATCTTCACGTGGCGAGCCTCGTCGGTGATGATGCAGAAGCGAGTCATCTCGGAGGCGGTGCCGGCGGTGGTGTTGATGGCGATGAGCGGCAGCTGCGGCTTGGCAGAGCGATCCACCCCTTCATAATCCTTGATGCTGCCACCGTTGGCGGCCACCAGGGCGATGCCCTTGGCGCAGTCGTGGGGCGAGCCGCCGCCCAATGAGATGACACAGTCGCAGCCATTGGCCTTGAGCATGGCCAGGCCCGCTTCCACGTTGGTCATGGTCGGGTTGGGCTTGGTCTCGTCGAAAACTGCGCTTTCAATGCCATGTTCTGCCAGCAGGCCGGCGACCTTGGCGACCACGCCGATCTGATTGAGGATCTTGTCGGTGACGATCAGCGCCTTGCGATGGCCATAACCCTTGATATCGGCTGCCGCCTCTTGCAGACAGCCTGCTCCCATCAGGTTGATTGCGGGAATGTAGAACTTGAATGTCGCCATGATGGACTCCGTTTTATTAGCCATTAAGTGGTATGCGGGCGCCAACATAGCATCGTTAGAGGGGATGAAAAGGGGTCAATGGTATCTGCTTTGCAACTTTATGGACTCGATCACGTACCGGAAACATGGGTCGCGACAGGGATTGACAAGGGCCTTTGCCCGTTCGTGGGAAGAAAAACGTTTTTCAATTAATTCATCAGGTTAGCAAACGTTTTGCGCCGAATTTGTCACTGTCAATGCAAGGAAGTGTGAGATGCTTCAAGGAATTGGAAAGCGCTTTCGACCATAGTTGGCGCCTCCCCGACGAGGGGAGTGAAGGCTTGAAAGTACCATAAAGAATCATCTTAACTTGCGCCCTGACCATGCTGGTGGGGAGCAACCAGGAGTCCACTATGTCTGATGTATTTCACTTGGGTTTGAAGAAAGCGGATCTGCAAGGCGCCACCCTGGCGATCGTCCCTGGTGATCCCGAGCGCGTGAAGCGTATCGCAGAGCTGTTGGATAACCCGGTGCACCTGGCCAGCCATCGTGAATTCACTACCTGGCGCGGCGAGATGGACGGCAAGGCCGTGATCATCTGCTCCACCGGTATCGGCGGCCCGTCCACTTCCATCGCGGTGGAAGAGCTGGCTCAGCTGGGCATCCGTACCTTCCTGCGCATCGGCACCACCGGCGCCATCCAGCCGCACCTGAACGTGGGCGACGTGATCGTCACCACCGGTTCCGTGCGCCTCGACGGTGCCAGCCTGCACTTCGCGCCGATGGAGTTCCCGGCCGTGGCCGACTTCGACTGCACCACCGCGCTGGTCAACACCGCCAAAGAGCTGGGTTCCAAGCTGCACATCGGTGTGACTGCCTCCTCCGATACCTTCTACCCGGGTCAGGAGCGTTACGACACCGTATCCGGCCGCGTCGTGAGCCGTTTCCAGGGTTCCATGAAAGAGTGGCAAGCCATGGGCGTGCTGAACTACGAGATGGAATCTGCCACCCTGCTGACCATGTGCACCAGCCAGGGCCTGCGCGCCGGTATGGTGGCTGGCGTCATCGTCAACCGTACCCAGCAGGAAATCCCGAACGCCGAGACCATGGCGAAAACCGAATCTGATGCCATCAAGATCGTACTGGGCGCCGCCCGCAAGCTGATCTGATAGCACCACACCGAGTGGGGGGTGGGGGCCGTTGCGAAAGCGCGGCCCCTATCTTTATCCGCCGTTTACCGCTTTGCCCCTCTTCTGCTTGCCTGCCCCTTGTTTCCCTGCTCCAGGTTACCCCGGTTGCCCCGTCATGGTCGCCAGCGCCAGCGCAAAGGGCGCCTCACAGCGGATCTGCATCGGTTCGCCGCTGACCGGATGAACAAAATCGAGTTCACTGGCGTGCAGCATCAGCCGCGGCGCCTGTTCGCAGCCGGGCGGCAGCAGGCCGCCATAGAGATCGCAACCAAGGATGGGATGGCCCAGCTGCTGGCTGTGGATGCGCAGCTGATGGGTGCGGCCGGTCTCCGGCACCAGTCTGACCCAGGTCAGCGGCACTGTCTGTCCCTGAATCTGCTGCGCTAGCCGCTCAATCACTTGATAGCGGGAGCGGGCGGGTTTGCCGTTGACGGTGCAGATGCTCATCAGCGGAAACAGCGCCGGATCCTTGGCGATGGGGGCGTCGATCACCCCTTCCTCTTCGGCCAGGTGACCGCACAGCAGGGCGCTGTAGGCCTTGCTCACCGCCCGCTGGCTGAACTGGCGGCAGAGCAGGGCGTTGATGGCCTTGTTCCTGGCCACCAGCATGAGACCTGAGGTACCAAAATCGAGGCGATGGACCAGGGTGCAGCCGGGGTAATCCTGTACCAGCCGATGGTGCACCGAGTCGAGGTTCTGCGGATTCTTGCCCGACAGGCTCAGCAGGCCGCTCGGCTTGTTGATGAGCAGCAGGTGCTCATCCTCAAACAGGATCTCGATGGTGGCCGCACAGGGCGGGGCGATGAAGGTGTCGACGATGACGGACATGGGGCGCACGGTTAGAAAAGGGAGGGGGATCATACCCGAACCGGCGAAGCGCGGCGAACTGACTTGAGTGCTGCCGGCAAGTGATTGATCTGTTTGGCCAAGGCGTTTTGTGACTCCCTCCAGAGTTAATCCTGCCTCAGCTTGCTAAGGTATGGCTCCCTGTCATGTTGTAAGGAGTCCGTCCATGGCGTTGCCCGTTATTCTCGATTGCGATCCCGGTCACGATGATGCCATCGCCCTCATCCTGGCGCTGGCCAGCCCCGAACTCAAGGTGCTGGCGGTCACCACCAGCGCCGGCAACCAGACGCCGGACAAGACCCTCAACAATGCCCTGCGCATCCTGACCTTGCTGGGGCGCGACGACATTCCGGTGGCGGCGGGCGCCCCCAAGCCGCTGGCCCGGGAGCTTATCATCGCCGACAACGTCCACGGCGAATCGGGTCTCGATGGCCCCAAACTGCCTGATCCGGGCTTTGCCCCCGTGGCCATGACCGCCCTTGAGCTGATGGCCAAGTGTCTGCGCGAGAGCCCTGAGCCCGTAACGCTGGTGCCGACCGGCCCGCTCACCAATATCGCCCTGTTGCTGGCGGCCCACCCCGAGCTGAAATCCAGGATCGCCCGCATCGTGCTGATGGGCGGCGCAGCCGGAGCAGGCAACTGGACCCCAGCGGCGGAGTTCAACATTTATGTGGACCCGGAAGCGGCCGATATGGTGTTCAAGTCGGGGCTCCCCATCACCATGTGCGGGCTGGACGTGACCCATGAGGCGCAGGTGATGGACGAGGATATCGAACGGGTACGCGCTATCACCAATCCGGTGGCCCAGTGCGTGGCCGGCCTGCTCGACTTTTTCATGATCTACCATCGGGATCCCAAGTGGGGATTTGCTGGCGCGCCGTTGCACGACCCCTGTACCATTGCCTGGTTGCTGGCCCCCGCGCTGTTTCACGGGGTCGAGTGCCGGGTCGATATCGAGACCGGCGGCACCCATACTAGCGGCATGACGGTGGTGGATCGCTACGGTCTGACCGGCAAAGCGGCCAATGCGCTGGTGTTGCTGGGGCTTGATCGGGCCGGTTTTATCGATCTGCTGGTCACGCGGCTGCGGGCCTTTGACTGAACGCAGTTCCACTCTTGCAAGAAGGGGCGAAGCGATGTGGAAGACAGGGCTGGCACTGCTGGCCGGGTTGCAACTGACGGGGTGTGCCACGCCGTTTGAGTCGATGTGGCAGGGGCTGGCGACCTGCGAGCTGGACGATCTCTATCTCGACAGCGAGACCGGCCAGCCGGTGCACCCGCAGCTCAAACACTTCACCCCCTACAAGGTGACGGACGGCTTCGCCTGGTACAAGACCCGCCAGGATCTGCACGGTCTGCCCATCAGCGGCTTTCTCATCCCCTCGTCCACCTTCGAGGTGCATGCCCTGTTCGTGGATACCCCCATCGCCAATGCGCGGCGTCTGACCCACAACGCCTATGGCAGCGAGTTTTCCGACGAGCAGCAGCACGACGCCGGGCTGGCTCCCCTGCTGTTGCGCGACCCCAACAACCCCAAGCGCTCCATCATCGACTGCACCAAGGGGGAGACCCAGGATCCATTGCCGGAGGAGCCGTTCCCCGAATAGGTGCAAGGCCGAAGCCTTGGCACAGATAAATAAAAGAGGGCCAGCCTACAAGGCTGGCCCTCTTTTATTTTGGTGGGCAGAGACCTGATTAGGGATACCCCAGGGTTTCCTTGATGGCCGGCAGTTGGGCCTTTATCCAGGCAGGATTGCTCGGATTGTCCCCCAGTCACAGACGACCTCAGGGGTAACCCAGCGTCTCCTTGATGGCAGGCAATTGCGCCGCGATCCAGGCAGGATTGATGGGCCCCCAGTCACTGATGCGATAGTGCCCCTGCAGATGACGAGCCCCCTCGGTCTGCTCGAAGCCGCAGCTGATGTCCAGCTCGGCCAGGGCGCTGAGCGTATCCTGCGCGGTGCGGCGCGGCATGCCGGTCGCCTCCATGATGGCCGGTACCGTATCCGTGCCCTGGCTGATGAGCCAGGCCACGTAGAGACGGCGATAGAAGCTGGTGCGCGTCTTGCTCGGCTCACTCATTGTCCGTTCCTCCGGCAAGCGGCGTCGCTCATATCTCGTCCTCGAGCCGATCGAAGTAGCGCCAGGTGGCGATGGCAGCCTTACCCATCACCAGAGCCCAGATGCCGAACCAGAACCAGCGGAAGAAGCTCCAGGTGGAGGCGTCGGGCTCGGTGCTCTCAATCTTGGTGACGTTGGGGAACATGGAGAACATGTTGATGCGCCAGCCGTAGGAGGTAATGATGGCCAGCCGTTTTTCGAACTCCATCGACTTGGCCTTGGCCTGCACGTCGGCGGCGTTGAACTTGAAGTAGAAGGGCCAGCCCCACTCGGTGTCTTCGTTGCGGAACACGCGGATCTTCTCGCCGGGCCGCTCGGTATAGATGTAGTAGACGTCGGTGGTGGGACCGTCGGCCGGGTTCTTCTGGCTGATGGGGCCATCCTTGTCGGTGCGTTTCACCTCGACCCCGGTGATGGTGGCGATGGTGTGCTCCGGCAGATAGAAATCGAGCCAGATGGCGGAGACGAGGGCGATGAGCCCGAGGCCGATGAAGGCCGGTTTCTTGAAGGACAGCTTCATGATGATCTCGCATGAGGGGGAGTGACGTGCCTCTACCATACCCACATTTGGTGAGGTAGCCCAGCCCCCAATGAAGCCATGTTATAAAAAAGAGCGTTTAAAACAACAACAAGCCGTCAGCTTCATTAACAGCAAGGCCCCGGATCCGGGGCCTTGTCTGCACTCACGAGGGCGTGGTTACAGCTGGAACTGGGCCAGCTGCTTGCGCTGCTGCTCGGCGAGCTGTGACAGTTCGTGACTGGCGGCGGCACTCTGGCTGATGCCGGCCGCGTTCTGGTTGACGATCTCGTGGATGTTGGTGATGTTGCGGTTGATGTCGGCGGTGACGCAGGACTGCTCCTCGGCGGCGGTAGCCACCTGGGCGTTGGCGCCGTTGATCTGGTTGACCGCTTCGGTGATGCCGCCCAGCAGCGCCTGCACCTCGCCGGAGAGCTGCTGGTTGTGGGCCAGGATGGCGAGGGTCTCCTGCACGCCGCTGTTGGCCGACTGGGACTGGCTCTGCAACTGCTCGATGATGGCCTGGATCTCCTTGGTGGAGTCCTGGGTGCGGGCCGCCAGCATGCGTACCTCGTCGGCCACCACCGCAAAGCCGCGGCCGGTTTCGCCGGCGCGGGCGGCCTCGATGGCGGCGTTGAGGGCCAGCAGGTTGGTCTGCTCCGAAATCCCTTGAATGACCTCGATCACCTTGCCGATCTGCTCTGACTGGGACTTGAGCTGGGCCACCTGCGCGGCGGCGCTCTCGAGGCTGCCCGCCATGCGGCTGTTGGCCTGGATGCTCTCGGCAAACAGCGTCAGCCCCTGCTCGACCCTGTCGTTGGCATCGCGCGCCAGTTCATCGGCCAGGGCGGCGTTGTGGTTGACGTTGTCGGCGGTGCTGGCCAGCTCGGTGACGGCGGAGGCCACCTGCTCGGTCTCGCTGCGCTGCTGCTGGGCGTTGGCTTCGGACTGGGTCATCACGGCGGCGAGCTCGGTGGCGGCGGAGGCCACGTTGCCGCTGATGCCGGTCAGGGTCTGGATGGTGTTGCCAAGCTGGGTCAGGGTCTGGTTGATGTCGGTAGCCAGCTGGCTCAGCTCGTTGTCGCCGTCGGCGGCGGCGCGCACGTTGAAGCGGCCTTGGGCCACGGCACGCATCACCTGCTGCAGCTGGCCGATGGGGCGTACTATCCGGCCGGAGAGCCACCAGCCGCCGAACAGGGCGGCCAGCAGGGCAGCCCCCATCAGCAGCAGGGTGCGCAGCAGGGTGGCGTGGTAGTGGGCCTGCTCCTGGGCGATCTCATCCTGGATCAGCTGGTTGATATGGGCCGACATGGCATCGATCTGCTTGATGAGCTCTTCCCCCAGATCGCGAAAGCGCAGGCGGGCCTGCTCGTAGGCGGCGGGATCGCCGCTGCCCTGGTGCTTGGCGGCCAGCAGCGGCAGCATGTTGTTGCGGGTGTGGCCGAGGTAGGCCTGCAGGGCGGACGCCACCCGGCTGTTGTCCTGCTCGGCGCCGGCGATGACCAGTCTGGCCAGGATGGAGCCGATCTCCTGTTCGGCGGCGGTCAGGTCACCTGGCAGCGTGGCAAAGCGTTCGGGGTCGTAGAGGCCATAGATGGCGGTGGTGCGCAGCCGGTAGGTGGCGTGGATCAGGGTGGCGATATCGTCCTTGTGACGGGTCACGCTGACGGTGGTGTCATTCATGTCGCCGATGGCGCTGTCGATGTCCTGCTTGCCGATCCCGATCATCAGGATCATCAGCAGGCTGGCGAGCAGGAGAGGAATGAGTACTTGCAGACGGATAGAGAGATTATTCAATGACATGAAAGATCCTGGCCCAGAAGAGGAACAAGGCGGCATCTTACACAGGCGCGACAAACCTTGTCACAGGTTTTTATGGCTGAAATCATGCTGAACGAAAAGGTTTTTTCTTGTGTTAAATGAATGTGATAGGCAAGATCGTCGGTCTGTTACCATGGAGGTGTAGTGTGTCCGACTGGATCGATCCCGCCATTCTGGCGCTGTTTATTCCCACGTTCTTTTTTGTCTCCGTGACCCCCGGCATGTGCATGACCCTGGCGATGACCCTCGGCATGAGTCTGGGGGTACGCCGCACCCTGCACATGATGTGGGGGGAGCTCATCGGGGTCGGCCTGGTGTCGGTACTGTCGGTGATCGGGGTGGCGGCCGTCATGCTCAACTACCCGGCGCTGTTTGCCGCCTTCAAATACGTGGGCGGCGCCTATCTCATCTGGCTCGGCATCCAGATGTGGCAGGCCAAAGGCAAGCTGGCCATCCCGGCGGATCTGTCGGCGGCCCAGGAGACCCGTCCCCTGGCGCTGGCCATGCAGGGTTTCGTCACCGCCATCGCCAACCCCAAGGGGTGGGCCTTCATGGTCTCCCTACTGCCCCCTTTCATCAACGCGGCCAAGCCGATGGCACCGCAGATCAGTGCCCTGGTGGCCCTGATCCTGGTCATCGAGTTCTCCTGCCTGCTGCTCTACGCCAGCGGTGGCCGCACCTTGCGCCACTTCCTTGCCAAGAGCGGCAACGTCACCCTGATGAACCGGATTGCCGGCTCCCTGATGTTCGGTGTCGGGGTCTGGCTGGCGCTGGGTTGATGCCATCGCTTGCCAGCTGGCCTGACTCTGCCGAAAAGCCCCGCCCAGCGGGGCTTTTTCGTGATGTCTGCGGATACAAGGACCGACCATGAATACGGTCGCCAAGGCGGGATGGGGAAGGTCGGCCACATTTGCTTACATTTATCCGGTTTGCAAACGGCCGGGATGCCGTCAGTCTCGAATGGCATTCTCTTGCGCCTGCGAGAGAGTGCACAGGGTCCGTTTATTAACATTCCGAGCAAGGAGATTTAAGGATGATGAGGCTGACCAGTATTGCATTGCTGCTGTTTGCCGGCGCGGCAGTCGCCGGCAAAGAGAGAAACCTCGATTTTTACAACATCAAGGAGCCGCAGCTTATCGAGCTGTTTGCCCGTCAGCAGGGGGCGCCGGGTCAGTCGATCAAGACCTTCTCCAGCCTGTTTCTGGGCAATCCCTATGTGGCCAACCGGCTGGTGGGGTCGAACGAGGTGCAGGAGAAGCTGGTGGTGGATTTTGGCGGGCTCGATTGCTTCACCTATCTGGATTATGTCGAGTCGCTGCGTCGCGCAACGAGTGTGCATCACTTCATCGAGAACCTGATGCACACTCGTTACGTGAACGGTGAGGTCAACTACCTGACCAGAAAGCACTTCTTCACCGACTGGGTGCATGGCGACAACAAGGTGAACGACGTGACCCATCTGGTGGGGGGCGCCGCGGTGACCACGGCCAAGCAGCTCAACCAGAAGGCCGACGGCGGCCACTACATTCCGGGGCTGGGGGTGACGGCGCGGGACATCACCTACATTCCCTCCGCCAGCATCGACGAGAACACCCTGAGTCTGCTGGAAGAGGGGGACTACATCGGCATCTACACCGATCTCGCCGGGCTCGACGTGACCCATACCGGCATCTTCATCCGTGGCGAGAACGGCCCCGTGCTGCGCAATGCCTCCTCCCTCTCGAGCAAGATGCAGGTGGTGGACTCCCCCTTCCTGGAGTACGTGCAGAACAAGCCGGGGATCCTGGTCTATCGGCCTCAGGCCGAGGACTCGAGCTCCTAGGGAGGGCCCTGGCCGAGATGGACGCCTTGCGTCCGATAAAAGAAAGCCCCGGACAGTGCCCGGGGCTTCTCTTTTGTTGGCGGTGCTTCCTCAACGGGGTTTGAAGCGGGCGACCCAGGGATTGGCGGTGAGACCGTGCAGGATGACGCTCAGTATGATGGTGCAGAGCACGGTGGCGATGATGGGGCGCTGGCCGAGGAGGGCCGGCTCATTTTGCAGCACCATCACCGCAAAGACGATGCTAGCCAGCCCCCGTGGCCCAAACCAGCCGATGAAGAGCTTGAGTTCAAGCTTGAGGCCGGTGCCGAGCAGGCTCAGCCAGACCGGCAGCATGCGCAGCAGGGTGAGGCTGGCGGCGGCATAGAGCCAGTATTGCCAGTGCAGCAGCTCCGTCAGCATGGGCATCAGGGTGGCGCCGAACACCATCCAGATCACCACCGAGAGCAGATCGCCATACCCCTCGCAGCTGTCCAGATAGGCGTGCTTGTGCTCCCCCAGTTTGCGGCCGATCAGCAGGCCGCCGACGAAGGCGGCGATGAAGCCGCTGCCGCCCAGGGTCTGGGCCAGCGCGAAGCAGAGCAGGGCCAGCCCGGGCATGGTGAGCTGGCGCCAGAGCGGCAGCTGCCAGCCGTTGAGGTAGGCGGTCTTGAGCAGGCGCAGGGTGAGGCTGGTCAGCCCCCAGGCTACCAGCAGGCCGATGCCGATCTCCTCCAGCATGAGGGTGAGAGCCAGCAGGCCGGTGCCGCTGTGTTGCTCGGTGGGGGCGATGAGGGCGAGCAGCAGGAGCAGCACAGGCACGCAGATGCCGTCGTTGAGGCCGCTCTCCTGGTTGAGCCCCTCCCGGATGGGGGCGGGTACTGCCGGGTTGCTCACCACCGCCTTGCCGAGCGCCGCATCGGTGGGGGCGAGTATGGTGGAAAGGATCGCCATCTCCAGCAGCGGCAAGTCGGGGAAGAGCCAGTGACCGAACAGGGCGCCGGCCGCCAGGGTGAGCGGCAGGCCGATCAGCAGCAGCCGGATGGGCAGGGCGCGGTTGGCCAGCAGCACCTGCCAGTTGGTGTTGGCTGCGTCGCTGAACAGCACGATGACCAGGGTCAGCTCTGCCAACAGCTTGATGCCGTCGCTGTCGATGGAGAGGGAGAGCAGCTCGATGCCGCCCGGCCCCAACAGCCAGCCCATCAGCAGAAACAGCAGGGGGCCGTTGACGAGGCGCGATTCAAAGCGCCCGGCGATCAGGCTGTAGACCAGCAGAAAGGCGGCGATCACCGCCAGGTTCTGGTAAATCAGGGACGCATCCATGCAGCCTCCTGTGGCAGGGTCTCTGTGGTGGGGGTCAGTCGGTCAGGCAGTCCGGGTCGAACACGTATTCGCCATCCAGCCAGCGCAGGATCTCGCCGACGCAGGCTTGGTCGCGAAACGGCAGGTAGCGGGCCTTGAGATGAGCCACCTGCTCAGGAGTCAGCTGGGCCAGCCCTATGTCCTGAAACAGCGGCAGATCGGCCTGGATCATGGCGGAGATCTGGGGGCCGCAGGTGGCATTGAGGGAGGCGTGCAGCGCCTTGTCCGGATCGTACTGCTTGCCGAGCTTGTAGCTCATGGGCAGGGTGGCCAGCGGCAGCACCGACAGCGCCGCCTGCTTCATGGGGTTGACCGCATGGCCCGAGGTCAGCTCGGCGAGTTCCGCCGGACGGTTCTCGAAGGCGCGCAGGTGCAGGAAGCTGCTGGCCTTGCTGCCGTCGTTGACCGGGTAGTTGTCCCACAGGAACGGCTTGCGATGCAGCCACTCGGCCACCTGCTTGAGGTGGGCCGCCGGATAGTCGCTGGAGCAGACTTTGGGGCCGGTCCAGAAGATCTCAAAACGCTTGTCCAGCCCCTGCCCCAGATCCTGCAGATAGTGGGGCGGCATGGCGCCGAACACCTTCTCCAGCACGGGGTCCGTCGAGTAGTAGCTGGGGCAGAAGAGCAAGCGGCCTGCGCGGGTGTGGGCCGCGATGTCGTGGGCGATGGTGAGCTGCCAGTGGGCGAGATCCGGGGTATCCCCCTTCATGTCGTCAAACAGCACGGCCAGGATGTCGGGTTTGAGCTCCTCCTCGATGAGCCGCACCTTTTCCAGCAAGGCCGGCCGCTGGCGGGCATAGTCGTGGTGCGCGCCCATGGGGCTCAGGCCCACCCCGAAGGCGAGGCCGTTGTCGCGGCACTGGCGGGCGAGCTGGCGCAGCGCCTCGAGCTGGGCGGCAGGCCAGGGCTTGGCCCAGTGCTTGCGCAGGTAGCCATCTTCCTTGGGGGCATAGAGATAGAAGCCGTAACCGTGGCGGGGCAGCCACTGGGCATAGCGGGCGCGGGCTTCCCAGCTCCAGCCCTTGCCAAAGAAGCCCTCGATCACCCCCAGCTGGGGCGAAGGGGGTTGCAAGCCGGACAACAGGGTTTGGTAAGGCATAGGTAACTCCCTTCTCGCAGAGGACGAGGCAGACAACGACGATCAGACCGGATCTTCTTCCAGAAAGCGCACCCCGATCTTGCGGGGCTCACCCTCGTCCATTTCGGCCACGGTCCAGATCAGTCCCTGCCATTCGACGTGGTCGCCGACCACCAGATTATCGCCCAACTGGTGGGCAATGAAATGGCCAAGGGTCTGATCCGCCACCTCGCTCACATCCAGCCCGTACAGGGGGGCGAGATCCACCAGGTTGGCGGCCGCCTCCAGCAGGAAGTCGCCGAAGAAGCGCGGGCCGAGATCCTGCTCCGGCGCCTGGCTGAACAGCTGGCCGAGGGCGGGCAGGTCGCGCTCGTGGCCGATGACGCAGAGGATGTCATCGGATTGCAGACAGGTACTGCCCGAGGGGTGCAGCAGCTCCTGATCCCGGAACAGGGCGCAAATGCGGGTGCCCTTGGGCATGCGCAGATCCCGCAGCGGCGAGCCGATGCACCACTTCTCGTCGCTCAAGCGATAGACGAAGGTCTCCCACTGGGAGTCGAGATCGATCTCGAGCCCGGAGCGGTTGATGGGTGAGGGGGGCGCCGGTACCTCCACCCGCGCCAGCCTGGAGGCCAGCGGCAGCGAGCTGCCCTGCAAGATGAGCGAGACCAGCACCACGAAGAAGGCGACATTGAAGTAGAGCTGGGCGTTGGGCAGCCCCGCCATCATGGGGAACACCGCCAGAATGATCGGCACCGCGCCGCGCAGGCCGACCCAGGAGATGAACCAGCGCTCGCGGGGGGCGAAGTTTTTGAACGGCAGCAGCCCGATCCAGACCGAGATGGGGCGGGCGAACAGGATCATCCACATGGCCAGCGCCAGCGCCGGCAGGGCGATGGGCAGCAGCTTGTGGGGGGAGGCGAGCAGCCCCAGCACCAGGAACATGCCGATCTGGCTGAGCCAGGTCAGGCCGTCCAGCACCGACAAGGTGGTGCTGCGGCTGCGCAGGGAGAGGTTGCCGAGCAAGAGGCCGGTGAGATAGATGGCGAGGATGCCGCTGCCGCCCACCGCCGTGGTGAGGGCGAAGATGAGCAGGCCGCCGCTGACGGTGAGCAGCGGGTAGAGGCCGGGGGCCAGCTTGGCGCTGTTGATGAGTTTCCACAGCAGCCAGCCACCGCCAAGGCCGATGCCGGCGCCCAGCCCGAACTGCTTGAGCAGCTGCAGCAGCAGAAAACCGGCGTTGAGGTCCTGCTCGGCGCTGGCCAGCACCTCGATCAGGGTGACGGTGAGAAACACCGCCATGGGGTCGTTGCTGCCCGACTCTATCTCCAGGGTGGCGCTGACCCGCTCGTTGAGGCTGCGCCCGCCGAGCAGGGAGAAGACCGCCGCCGCATCGGTGGAGCCGACGATGGCGCCGATCAGCATCCCCTGCATCAGGTTGAGATCAAACAGCCAGGCGGCGGCAAGGCCCGTGAGGCCGGTGGTGATGGCCACCCCGACCGTGGCCAGCGAGAGCGCGGGCCAGAGCGCCACCCGGAACGAGGAGACCCGGGTGCGCATGCCGCCGTCGAGCAGGATGATGGCGAGCGCTAGGTTGCCCACCAGATAGGCGATGGAGTAGTCGGCGAAGTGGATGCCACCGGGGCCATCTTCACCGGCCAGCATGCCGACGGCGAGGAAGATCACCAGGATGGGGATACCGAGACGGGAGGAGAGCGCGCTCAACAGGACACTGGCGCCCACCAACAAGGCCGCGACGAGGAAAAAACTGTTGATGGTGACGGCATCCAATGGCGAACTCCTTCTGTCAAAATGCAAATCAGGCACATTATATGCAGTTTGTTGGGCTCGGTGTGGCTTAATTGTGCATTTATTTGCAGTTTTTTACATTTTCGGTGTCATGGCTGCGAAGGGTTCTGGCCATCAAAAGGGGGTCGTCGGCGTCGCCAGCGTGATGAGCAACGTGACCATGTTCACAAAGTGGACAGATAGCGACAGGGGCACCCGTGGGTGCCCCTGTCGGCGGACTCGAGTCAGTCGTCCTCGTCGTCCTTCACTTCCCGGATCTTGTCCTTGTAGCGGGGCAGCTCTTTCTCCAGTCGCTTCATGTCCTTGATGGCGTTGAGAAACAGGCCGAGCAGGAAGAGCAGTGGCAAGCCTATCCAGAGCCAGAGGTTCATGTGCTACTCCTTTCGTCGGTGGCCAGGGTGACATAGCGGGCCAGGATCTCGTCGAGGTTGGCCAGTATGGTCGCCTTGCCTTCAATATCCGCCTGTTGCAGACAAAGTGCCAGCGCGGCCGGGTCGAGCCGCTGCTCGCGGGACTCAGGCGCAAAGCTGATGTGCCAGGGCTCGTAGGCGACGCCGCTGCCGGCACCGGCCGGCTTGGCGTAAGGCAGGAAGAAGCCGAAGTCGTTCATGCGATCCTCAAGCCACTCGCTCAGGTCGGCGAACCAGCCGCCGGCTTCATACTCCCAGGGCTCCAGCGCCAGCCTGGTGCCGGCGGGCAGGCAGTCCGGGTCATAGATGTCGAGATCGGTGCCCCAGTGGTGGCGACTGGTGCCGGGCAGGGCGCTCCAGCGCAGGATGGCGTGGAGGCGCTCCTCGTCGCTCAGTTGCAGGGCGTCGATGGGCTGGCTGTGGGCATCGAGCAGCGGCCGCTCGCCGCGCCACTTGCCGTTCCAGATGGCAAGCTGGCGATCAAAGCCCCGCCAGCTGGAGGCGGGCTGCAGGTTGAAGCCGGCGTGGGCAGCGGCCACCTGCATGTCGTTGAAGGCGGCTGCGGTGGCGGCCGTCAGCCGGTGCGGGCCTTGCCCCACCAGGATGAGGTGACCTTTATCCAACCCCAGCAGTTGCTCCTGGGTCATGCCAGCAACCTCGCGAGTACCCCTTGGTACATATCTGCCAGCAGATCCAGATCGTCCGCCTTCACGCACTCGTTCACCTTGTGGATGGTGGCGTTGACCGGGCCCAGCTCGATCACTTCGGCGCCGGTGGGGGCAATAAAGCGCCCGTCCGAGGTGCCGCCGGTGGTGAGCAGGGCCGGCTGCTGGCCGTTGACCGCCTCGATGGCGGAGACCGCCGCCGCCAGCAGCTTGCCGGTGTCGGTGAGGAAGGGCTGGCCGGAGAGGGTCCAGTCGATCTGGTAATCCAGACCATGCCTGTCCAGCAGGGCTTCGACCCGCTCGCGGATCATGGCATCGGTGAGCTCGGTGCTGAAGCGGAAGTTGAACTGGACGTGCAATTCGCCGGGAATGACGTTGGAGGCGCCGGTACCGGCCGAGATGTTGGCGATCTGGAAGCTGGTGGGGGGGAAGTAGGCGTTGCCCTCATCCCACACGGTGGCGGCGAGCTCCGCCAGCGCTGGCGCGGCTTTGTGAATGGGGTTGTCCGCCAGATGGGGGTAGGCGACGTGGCCCTGCACCCCGCGCACCAGCAGATCGCCGGTGATGGAGCCGCGCCGGCCGTTCTTCACCACGTCCCCCACCACGGCAGTGGAGGAGGGTTCGCCGACGATGCACCAGGTGATCTTCTCGTGGCGCGCTTCCAGGGTATCGATCACCCGGGTGGTGCCGTTGATGAAGGGCCCCTCTTCATCGGAGGTGATAAGGAAGGCGATGGAACCGGAGTGATCCGGATGCTCGGCCACAAAGCGCTCGACCGCCACCACCATGGCGGCCAGCGAGCCCTTCATGTCGGCGGCACCGCGCCCGTAGAGCACGCCATCCTGGATGGTCGGCTCGAACGGCGGGGTGTGCCATTTGTCCAGCGGGCCGGCGGGCACCACGTCGGTGTGGCCGGCAAAGCAGAACAGCGGCCCCTCGTTGCCGCGGCGGGCCCAGAGGTTGGTGGTGTCTTCGAACACCATGGGCTCGATGACGAAGCCGAGCTTGGCGAGGCGTTCCGCCATCAGGGTCTGGCACCCTTCATCCAGCGGGGTAACGGAGGGGCGGCGGATCAGATCCTTGGCCAGTGCGATGACATCCGACATCAGCGTTCCTTAGCAAAAAAGTTTAACGAGAGAAGAGGGATTGGTAGTGATCGGCCTTGAAGCCCAGGGTCAGCTCGCCGTCTCGATCCAGCAGCGGGCGCTTGATCATGGCCGGATGCTCCAGCAACAGGGCACGCGCCTTGGCGGTGTCGAGCCCCTGTTTGGCCTCGTCCGGCAGGTCACGGAAGGTGGTACCGCGGCTGTTGAGCAGCGCTTCCCAGCCGAGCTGGCTCAGCCAGCGGTCGAGATCGGCCGGATTCAGGCCGTCGGCACGGTGGTCGTGAAAGCGGTAGTCGATGCCGGCCTGCTCCAGCCACTTGCGGGCTTTCTTGATGGTGTCGCAGTTCTTGATGCCATAGAGGGTGGTGGCCATGGGGAGTCCTTGTCTGCGGGCATGGGCCCGGAAAGCTGAAACTTGAGTCCTGAAACGGGGAATCAAGAAGAGGCCCGATTCTGGCATTGTGGCGATCTCAAGGCAACGCCGATGCGCATGGGGGAGGTGGGGCGAGGCGCTGGTCGGGCCTGGGGGGAGGGGAAAAGTGCCCGGCGCGGGACGCGCCGGCGGGCATCAGAGTTCGCTCTGGGTGCGACACCAGAGGTGCAGTTCGGATTCGAACCAGTTGAGCATGGCGTTGTTGTCGTCGCGACGATGGCGAATGAGGCTCACTTCGAAGGTGGGCAGGGCGAAGCGGGTCTCGTACTCCACCAGATCCAGCAGCGGCATCAGCGGGCGCAGCACCCGGGCGGGGGAGGTGAGCAGCAGAGGCGCGCACGGCAGGATGAAGGGGGCCGCCAGAAAGCTTTGCACTATCAAGGGGGTGTGCCGGGTCATGCCGTGGGCTGCCAGCAGATCATCGACGATGCCCCCTTCGCTGCCGCGGGGAGCGACCAGCAGGTGCTGGGCCTGGGCGAAGGATTCGATGCACAGCACCTGGCCCTGCAGCGGGTGGCTGCGGTGGGCGGCGCAGATCAGCTTGTCTTCGAACAGCGGGATGCGGCGAAAACGGCCGGGCACCTCGTCTTGCTTGCTGATCACCATGCTGATGACCCCTTCGTCGAGCTGGCTCTCGTAGTCCGCATTGAGCGGCACCATGTGGATGCGCAGGTTGGGCGCCTGCTGTTGCAGCCGCGCCAGCAGGCTCGGCATCATCACATACTCCACATAGGTGTGGGCCCCGATGCGCAGCACCCCCTCGAACTGGGCGGGGTCGAGCTGCTCAGGGGGGCTGAAGGTCTGCTCGATGTCGTGCAGGATCTCCCGCAGCGGCAGCAGCAAGGCCTCCGCCCTGGCGGTGGGTTCCATGCCCTGGGGAGTGCGGATCAGCAGGGGATCGTCATAGAGCAGACGCAAGCGGGCCAGTGCCCGGCTGACGGCCGGCTGGCTCATGGCGAGCCGTTCGGCGGCCTTGGTGGTGTTGCGCTCCTCCAGCAGTGCCTTGAGCACCACCAGCAGGTTGAGGTCGACGCCTCGTAAATTCATTCTGTGCATAATGGAATACTAATAAATCATTTCCTTAAGCAGGGCCTTCACTTTAGTCTCATTTCCCGTCGATGGTCAGCATGAAGCTTGGATAAATCAGCGATTTATGCAAACCCATGTTGTCCTGTTACCTCTTTCGCGTGGTGCCGGAGGTGGCAAGATTCGACAGCCTGAACTCTTTACTCTGGTCATCCAGAGCGTTGCTTGCTTAGTACCCGCCGTCTCGGCGGGTTTTTTTTGCCTGCGGTTCAGGAAAAGGGGGCCCAAAGAAGTACAAAACGCGCCGGCGGGCGCGTTATTGTGAGGGGTGGATGACTCAGGGCGCAACCGGCCACTGGTAGTCAAACACCTTGGCACGCTCCCAGGGGGCGTCCGGCAGACTGGAGGAGAGGCCGGTATATTTGCCCACATCGTCCACCACGATGGCGGAGAGGATCGGCAACTGGTGCTCGGTGCAGTACATGCGGATGCGTTGCAGCAGCGTGCGCAGCTCATCCTGGCAATTCTCCAGCCCGGCCTGCCTGGCCAGCTTGGAGTAACGAATGGTGGTGCGTTCCTTTGCAGACTCGACGAGGATGTCCCATAGCTTGTAGTCGCAGGTCGTCATGCCTGCGTTGGCTCGGTCTGTCATAACTCTCTCCGGCGCGAAACGGTCGCTGTGTGTCGATGCGCATCTTGGCCAGTTCACTGGCCCCTGACGTTGATCCAAAGCAAAAAAGCCTGAGGTTATTCGCCAGAACGCGTGGCAAAGGGATTCTAAAGGTTTGCCTTTAGTTTAAATTGCTGTTTTTTGTTAAGTGTGCAGCATTTTGTTTTATTGGGTTGCGGTCAAGCCATCTTTCTTGACGGGGATCAATGGGAAAGCGCGGTCAGACCACTAGATTCCGCTCCTCGATAACTTTATCAGGAGTGAATGTTTGGAACTCGTCTTCGTCTTGCTCGTACTGCTGGCCGTGGTCTACGGCATCGTCAAGGATTACAACCCGCAGGCGGTGCTGGCACTGGCCGGCATGGCCATCTTCACCGTCGCCTACTGGCTGGGACTGCACCCCATTCTGCCCGCCGACAAGAGCACCGGCTTCGCCCTGTTCGATCTGTTCGAGGTGTTCAAGGGGATCTTCTCTTACCGGGCGGCGGGGCTCGGCCTCACCATCATGGCGGTGGCCGGCTTTGCCACCTACATGTCCCATATCGGTGCCTCCCAGGCGCTGGTGCGGGTGGCGGTCAAACCGGTGGCGGGCATCCAGTCCAGCTACCTGATGCTGGCCATCTGCTACCTGGTGGCGGTCTTCGTCTCCCTGTTCGTCACCTCCGCCACCGGCCTTGGCCTGCTGTTGATGGTCACCATGTACCCGGTGATGCGCAACCTCGGCATCAGCCCGGCCTCCGCCTGCGGCGTTATCGCGACCTCACAGGCGTTCGAAATCGGCCCGACCCAGACCAACGCCATCTTCTCCGCCGGCCAATCCGGCATGGATCCGACCAGCTATTTTGTCGACTACCAGATCTGGCTGGTGGCCCCCATGCTGCTGGTGACCATGGTGCTGCACTTCTTCTGGCAGCGGCATTGTGACCGCCAGGATGGCTGGGATCCGGCCCTGCATCGCGGCGAGCACGCCGAGCTGGACGAGCAGGGCACCGAGGCGGTAGCCGCACCCACCTGGTATGCCCTGCTGCCCATTATCCCCTTCGTGCTGATGATGACCTTCTCCAAGCTGCTGGTGACCACCATCAGCGTCAGCGTGGAGGTGGCCATGCTGCTGTCGGTCTTTATCGGCATGTTGTGCGAGCTGCTGCGCACCCGCTCGGTGCGCACCGCCTTCGCGGGGCTTTCCAGCTTCCTCGACGGCATGGGCAAGGTGTTCGGCCCTGTGGTGGCGCTCATCGTCTGCGCCGAGCTGTTTGCCGAATCCCTCAAGGCCATCGGTGCCATCGACACCCTGCTGCACTCTGCCAGCAATGCCGGCATCGGCAGCGGCCTGATGACGCTAGTGATGGTGGGTCTCATCATGGTGGCCGCCGTCATCATGGGCTCTGGCAACGCGGCGTTCCTGAGCTTCTCGACCCTGGCACCGGCGGTGGCGGCCAAGTTCGGCGTGCCGGCGGTGACCATGCTGCTGCCGATGCAGCTCGCCTCCAGCATCGGCCGCACCGTCTCCCCCATCGCGGCGGTGCTGATCGCCTGTGCGGGCATCGCCAAGGTCTCCCCCTTCGTGGTGGTCAAGCGCACCTGCGTGCCCATGGCCGGTGCCCTGGTGACCGCGCTGACCCTCAACTATCTGCTGTTTATGTAACCGGGCGGCGGACGGCACGAGCTGTCTGCCCCTTTCATTCGGCCGTCGGGCGGGAGGTGTGTCCTTCCGTCCCAGGAGATGACAATGACAGACTCTCGCAACGCTTTTTCTCTGGATGCCTACCTGGCGGATCTGGCCCCCCTCATCAATCTCGATTGCGGCACCCGCACCCCGGCCGGGGTGGCGAAAGTGGCCGACATCATGACCGAGAAATATGAGGCCATCGGCTGGCAGGTGACCCGCCACCAGTTCGCCGCCGAGTGCGGTCCCTGCCTTGAGGCAACCAATGCGCCGGGGGCGGCTCACTACGACGTGATGCTGGTGGGCCACATGGACACAGTATTCCCCGAGGGGACAGCAGCCAAGCGACCGCTGAAAATCGAAGGCAATCAGGCGTTTGGCCCCGGTGTGTCGGACATGAAGAGCGGCCTGCTCTCCACCTGGTATGCCCTTAAAGAGATGGACCCGGCCGTGCTGGCCAGGCTCAAGGTGCTGGTTTGCTGCAACTGCGACGAGGAGATTGGCTCCCCCTGGTCCAAAGAGTGGCTGGTGAAAAAAGCCAAACAGAGCGGCTGCGTGCTGGTGGCCGAGGCGGCGCGCCCGAGCGGGGATCTCATCAGCGCCCGCAAGGGCAATGCCAAGTACCGCATTACCTTCCACGGCAAGGCCTCCCACGCCGGTTCGGCCCTCACTGAAGGGGTTTCCGCCATCACAGAACTCGCTCATTGGGTGCTCGCCATCAACGAGCAGGTCAACCTCGATACCGGCACCACCATGAACGTCGGCGTGGTGCAGGGCGGCACCGGCGTCAACGTGGTGCCCGACTTTGCCGAGGCGATCGTCGACTTGCGCTTCTGGAGCAATGACGAAGCGGCCGCCGTGCACGAGCGACTCACCTTCATGGCCAACAACCCCTTCCTCGCCGGTTGCCGGGTCGAGGTGGATCGCCAGAGCTTCAAGCCGGCGATGCGCCCGAGTGGCGACACCGAGGCGTTGATGGCACTGGTGGCTGCGGCGGCGAAAGAGGAGGGGATCTCCTTCAATTGGCTGGAGGCCGGTGGCGGCTCGGATGCCAACTTCACCGCCGCAGCCGGGGTGCCGTCGCTCGATGGCTTCGGCCCCATGGGCGGCGGTTTCCACTCTGAGGTGGAATTCCTGCTGCTGGATAGCATAGCGCCGCGCATCCGCCTGCTGCAGCGGGTGCTGGGCAAGCTGGTCAACTAGCTTTGGATGACAAACAAAACGGGAGGCCATCGCCTCCCGTTTTTTATCTGTCCTGTCGGTGCAGAGAGAGCGACAGCGCTGCGCCGCTACCCCTCATCCTCCAGCAGGTAGGCGAGCTGCTGCTGACGGGCAACCTGCCAGTGACCGAGCACCAGCGGCGCCGCAAAGCCCGGGCCGTCGGTCACCATGGTGTGGTATTCCCCCTGCTCGCCGCAGGCATCGAAGCCCCGGCTTGCCGCCAGCTGCTGCAATTCGGCCAGGGTGGCCACATCGAGCGTGCGCCCCACCCACTCGGGGGCCAGCACCTGGGTGTCGACGCAGGAGAGGTGGGCGACGATGCCGCGGGTCAGCAGGTCTGCCAGCAGCGCCTCGCGGCTTTGTTGCCAGAGCGGGGTGTGAACGGCCAGATCGAGCGGGCGGCAGCGCTCGCGGATCCAGTTCGGGGCGCCCCCCACGCTGTCGATATCACCGGTGACCACCCCATCCAGGCGCCACTCCTCTTTTAGCCGTGCCAGCGCCCGCTCATAACCGAGATCGAACGGCGCTTCGATGGTGATCAGCAGATGGGGCAGCCCGAGGGCCGCCGCCTGCCGACGCACCTGTGACAGGGGATGGGCCAGAAAGCGGGGTTCGAGCGGGGCAAAGGTGGCCAGTGCCACCACCTGATGACCCGCTTCGCGGGCATGGCAGAGGGCCTGCATGGCATCCTTGCCGCCGCTCCAGAGCACGATGACGCGAGACATGGGGGAAATTCCGCAAAGAAAAGAGGGGCCATGCTACCCAGAGTGCGGGCGGTTGGCAAAGCGGGATGGGGCAGGGCATAAAACAGCAGGCCCCCGGTGGGGGCCTGCTGGACTGACTGAATGGTGCCTGTTGCTTAGAGCAGTATGCTGGTCAGCAGATAACCCAGGGTACAGGAGGTGGCAACCCCGATCAGACCCGGAATGATGAAGCTGTGGTTGATGATGAACTTGCCGATGCGGGTGGTGCCGGAGCGGTCGAAACCGATACAGGCCAGATCGCTCGGGTAGGTCGGCAGCACGAAGTAGCCGTAGCTGGCCGGCAGGAAGGCGATCAGCAGCTTCGGCTCCACACCCAGCGCCAGCCCCATGGGGGCGATGGCGGTCAGGGCTGCGGCCTGGCTGTTCACCAGCTTGGAGATGAGGAACAGCACCAGGGCATAGGTCCAGGGCTGGGCCTGCACCACGTGGGCCAGGGTTTCTTTCAGCAGCGGCATGTGGGCCTGGAAGAAGGTTTCGCTCATCCAGGCGACCCCGAATACCGAGAAGATCGCCACCATGCCGGCCTTGAACACGGCGCCGTTGGAGATGTCACCCGGTTTGACCTTGCAGCGCATCAGGATGATGGCGCCGGCGATCAGCATCATCATCTGGATCACCAGGTTCATGGAGAGCGGGCCTGTCTTGCCACCCATTTCGAATACCGGGCGCAGGGAGGCGTCGGCCCCCAGCACTACCACGGCGGCGATGGCGGCGAAGAAGATCCAGGTCGACCAGTAGGCCTCTTTCGGGAACTTGGTGTTGAGCAGGGTCTCACCGCCGCCGTAGACGAAGGCACGCTGCTCCGGATCCTTGATCTTGGCCTGGAACTCTTCGTCCTTGTCCAGATCCTTGCCGCGACGCAGGCTCCACAGGGCCGCGACTATGACCCCGGTGAGCGAGGAGGGGATGGCTACCATCAGAATGTCGAGCAGACTGTAGGCCTGACCGATGCCGTGACCGGCCGCCAGGATGGAGACCATGGAGACCACGGCCACCGATACCGGCGAGGCGCAGATCGCCATCTGGGAGGCGACGGAAGCCACCGCCATCGGACGTTCCGGGCGGATGTTCTTCTGCAGCGCGATGTCGGCGATGATGGGGAACATGGTGTAGACCACGTGGCCGGTACCGCACAGGAAGGTGAGGGTCCAGGTGGTGAGCGGTGCCAGCAGGGTGATGTACTGGGGGTGGCGGCGCAGCAGGCGCTCGGCCACCTGCATCATCAGGTTGAGACCGCCGGCGGTCTGCAGGGTGGCGGCGCAGCCGATCACCGCCAGTATGGTCAGCATCACCTGCACCGGTGGTTCGCCCGGGGTGAGACCGAACACGAAGGTCAGCAGGAACAGACCGATGCCGCTGATGAGACCCAGCCCCATGCCCCCAAACCGGGTACCCAGCAGCAAGCAGCCGAGTACCACCAAAAATTCCATCAAGATCATTCCATTACCTCGCGTTATTTAATCCATGTCTGTGCTGTGTTGGG
The DNA here is from genome assembly GCF_027706125.1 of Aeromonas sp. Y318-1. Classification (NCBI taxonomy): domain Bacteria; kingdom Pseudomonadati; phylum Pseudomonadota; class Gammaproteobacteria; order Aeromonadales; family Aeromonadaceae; genus Aeromonas; species Aeromonas sp. Y318-1. The sequence continues at coordinate 23,158 of NZ_JAPDCM010000021.1, read as the reverse complement.
CTCATGGACCGGGATTGTCTGTTTTTTATTTAGCCCTAAAGGGTTAGTGGTTATTGTGCCTGCCAAAAAAGGGCAAAAATTTGAGGTACTTCAATAACTCATCGCTTTTTGATTTAACGTCATAAAAACCACGTATTAACGTTTTTGTTATTTTGCGGGCAATAAGTGGCAGCGTATGGGGCTCAACGGCTGGCGCGGGGCGGGTGTGTCAGCAAGGGGGCATGACGGAGGGCGGCAAGAGTGATTAATTGTGGTGCTGGCAAGGCCGTCCGGCCGCCGAACGGGCAACAAAAAGCCGACCCTGAGGTCGGCTTTTAAGACAAAGTCCTGTAATCAGAACTCGGCGGTGCGCGGGGTGCGCGGGAAGGGGATCACGTCGCGGACGTTGCCCATGCCGGTCACGTAAACCACCAGGCGCTCGAAGCCCAGACCGAAGCCGGAGTGCGGCACGGTACCGTAGCGGCGCAGGTCGCGATACCACCAGTAGTCTTCCTTGTTCAGACCCATCTCGGCCAGACGGGCATCCAGCACGTCCAGACGCTCTTCACGCTGGGAGCCACCGATGATCTCGCCGATACCCGGGGCCAGTACGTCCATGGCGGCGACGGTCTTGCCGTCGTCGTTGAGGCGCATGTAGAAGGCCTTGATGTCTTTCGGGTAGTTCTTCACCACCACCGGGGACTTGAAGTGCTCTTCGGCCAGGTAGCGCTCGTGCTCGGAGGAGAGGTCGATACCCCAGGAGACCGGGAACTCGAAGCTCTTGCCGCAGTTTTTCAGCACTTCGATGGCGTCGGTGTAGTCAATCTGGGCGAAGTCGGAGGCGACGAAGCGCTCCAGACGACCGATGGCGTCCTTGTCCACGTGCTGGGCGAAGAACTCCAGATCGTCGCGGCGCTCGGCCAGCACGGCGTTGAAGACATACTTCAGCATGGCTTCGGCCAGGGCGGCGTTGTCTTCCAGATCGGCGAAGGCCACTTCCGGCTCAACCATCCAGAACTCCGCCAGGTGGCGGCTGGTGTTGGAGTTTTCGGCGCGGAAGGTCGGCCCGAAGGTGTAGACCTTGGACAGGGCGCAGGCGTAGGTTTCGACGTTGAGCTGGCCGGATACGGTCAGGAAGGTCTCTTTGCCGAAGAAGTCCTTGTCATAGTCCACCTTGCCTTGCGGGGTGCGCGGCAGGTTTTCCAGATCCAGGGTGGAGACGCGGAACATCTCGCCGGCGCCTTCGGTGTCGGAGGCGGTGATGAGCGGCGCGGCAATCCACAGATAGCCCTGCTCGTGGAAGAAGCGGTGAATGGCCTGGGAGAGGCAGTTGCGTACCCGGGTCACGGCGCCGACCACGTTGGTACGAGCACGCAGGTGGCCCTGCTCGCGCAGGTATTCGATGCTGTGACGCTTGGCGGACATGGGGTAGGTGTCCGGATCTTCGACCCAGCCCACCACCTTGACGTCGGTGGCCTGCAGTTCGAACGCCTGGCCGCTGCCCTGAGACTCGACCACCAGACCGGTCACTTCCACCGAGCAAGCCGTGGTCAGACGCAGCACTTCATTCTCGTAATTGGCCAGGGTATTGGGGACGACTGCCTGTACCGGATGGAAACAGGAGCCATCGGAGATGGCCAAAAATGAGATCCCCGCCTTGGAATCGCGGCGGGTCCGGATCCACCCTTTCACTGTCTGGGTGGTGCCGACCGCATACTTACCGGTCAGCACATCTACTACGGATGCGTGCGTCATCGAAATATTGTCTCCAGCTTGTTCTTGCAGCGCTATTTGCAACACTTGGGGTCTGGCCCGGGCAATCTTGGCCCATCATGGCAGACTAAGCCGTCAATCTTACCCGCGCAGGTTTGATAAACAAGCAAAAATGTCGGACTCTGGGGGGGATTTCGGCGCCTATCGGCGGATTGGCAGGCCAGTTGGACGGGGGATAAGCGTGAAAGAGCGGCGACGGGGGCCGGACCGGCTGACACGGGTGTTGCAGGGGCTGGTGATGCTCTGCTGGGGCGGTTTCATCGTCCTGCTCTCCCTCTACCACTTCCCCTCTACCACTTCGCCAGACCGCAGACGGCCTACGGTTTTCTGGTCTATGGCGGGGTCAGGGTACGCCAGAGCTGGGATCCCTTGCTCACCCCCTGGCTGCTGCACGGGCTCTGGGGTTGCTGCCTGCTGACCCTGGCGGTGCTGCTGGCAGAGCGCCGACGCTGCCGGCGGCAGGAGGACACGGGGCGGGTGCACCTGACCATCTTGCTGCTGATCCTGATGGCCAGTTTGTTGTTCTACTACCTGGGCTAGCCCTCTTTTCTTCTCTCTGTCGTCTTCTGCTCGTTCCCCTCCATCGGTGCGGCAGGCCGTTTGCCCAGCTGACGCTCCACGCTGTCGAGCATCTGGTTGTAGGCGAGCGCCACCCGGCCAATCTCGTCCCCTTCATCCCCTTCCAGCCGGTGGCCGAAGTCGTGCAGGTCAGTGGCCTCCTCCATGGAGCGGGTCAGCTGGTTGAGGGGGCGGACGATCCAGGTGCGGATGACCCAGAGGGTCAGCAGCAGCCCCAGGCCGAAGATGACGGTGAGGCTCAGCGCCGAGGTGAGGATGTTCTGCTCGACCCGGGTAAACAGGGTGTCGAGGGAGTAGTCAAAGCGCACCGCCCCCAGCACGGTATTCTCCGGTACCTGGTGACAGCTGGTGCAGTCGGTGCCGCGAAAGTCCTTCTTGGCCAGCAGCGGGCGGGTCACCACCAGCTTGCTGTGCATGCCGTCGTGCACCACCTCCAGGCTGCCCTTGCCGGCCAGTGCCAGCTCATCGAACCTGTCCTTGGGCTGCTCGCTCTGGTGGCCAGCCCCGTACTGCTTGCTCACCGCCTCGCTGCGCACGATGCGGGCATCCTCCACGTGGGCGTGCTCGAGAAACTTGCCGCGCAGGGTGTCACGGGCATCCATCTTGCCGGTCAGCATCAGCATGTTGAGGCCGTCGAAGTAGGCCTCGGTCTGCTCGCGGCTCTGCTCCTTGATGAGGGTCAGGATCAGGTCGCGTTCGCGCACCGCCTGGTAGGCGGCGGAGAACACCAGCACCATGGAGAAGATGAACAGCAGGAAGAAGTTGATTTTGGCAGCAATGGAGAGGCGCATGGGAACGGTACATCTGTTGGGTAAAACCCGCGCAGTCTACGCGTCTTGGTCGCCCGGGTCTGGTGTCTCGCTCACATTCTGATGAAAAAGAGTCAAAAGACCCTGCCTGGTCGGGCAGGGCCTGCCACGTCTGACTCAGAACTCGCCACTGTGGATGGCGGCGGTGATGGCGTTGGTCAGCACGGTTAATTGTGCCGGGCTGATGACGAAGGGGGGCATCAGATAGACCAGCTTGCCAAACGGGCGGATCCAGGCGCCCAGTTCGACGAACTTGCGCTGGATGCGCGCCACGTCCACCCGCTCCTTCATCTCCACCACCCCGATGGCGCCAAGCACCCGCACATCCGCCACCGCCGGGTGCAGGGTCAGCGCCACCAGTTCGGTTTTGAGTTGGTGTTCGATGGCGCGGACCCGCTCCTGCCACGGCGAGGCCAGCAGCAGATCGATGGAGGCGTTGGCCACGGCGCAGGCCAAGGGGTTGCCCATGAAGGTCGGCCCATGCATGAAGACGCCCGCCTTCCCGTCACACACGGTGCGAGCCACATGCTCGGTCGTGAGCGTGGCCGACAGCGTCAGGTAGCCGCCGGTGAGCGCCTTGCCCAGACACATGATGTCGGGGCTGATGCCGGCCCAGTCGCAGGCAAACAGCTGGCCGGTGCGGCCAAAGCCGGTGGCGATCTCGTCGGCAATCAGCAGCAGGTCGAACTCGTCGCACAGGGCGCGTACCCACTGCAGGTAGCGGGGATGATAGAAGCGCATGCCGCCGGCGCCCTGCACGATAGGCTCGAGCACGATGGCTGCGATTTCCTCATGATGGTCCGCCACCAGGGTGGCGAGCTCCACTACGCACTGCTCGTCCCACTCGGCGTGGAAGCGGCAGCTCGGCGCTTCGACAAAATGGTGCTCGGGCAGGAAGCCCTTGTAGAGCTCGTGCATGCCGCCATCCGGATCGCAGACGCTCATGGCGCCGAAGGTGTCACCGTGATAGCCGCCGCGCAGGGCGACAAACTTGGCCCTGGGCGTCCCCTTGGCGTGCCAGTACTGCTGCGCCATCTTGAGCGCCACTTCCACCGCTACCGAGCCCGAGTCCGCCAAAAACACCCGATCCAGCCCCGCTGGCGTGATCTCCACCAGCTTGCGGCACAGATCGACGGCGGGGGCGTGGGTGAGGCCGCCAAACATCACGTGGGACATCTTGCCGAGCTGGGCAGTGGCGGCAGCGTCCAGCTCCGGAACCTGATAGCCGTGCACGCAAGCCCACCAGGAGCTCATGCCATCCACCAGCCCGCGGCCGTCGCTGAGGGTGAGGGTCACTCCCTTGGCACTGGCCACTTCATAGCAGGGCAGGGGATGGGTGAGGGAGGTATAGGGGTGCCAGACGTGGTGCAGGTCGAATTCTTGATTGGTCATTTTGTGTTCTGTTGTCAATTGATTTGATCTGGTCGGTGTTGACAGTCTACGCGCGCTCTTTACACTAGCCAACAATTTCAGCCACTTGGCTGCGTGCAACCCGACTCGGGTGCAGGCCGGGTGGCGGCTTCTGCGTTTGCCCATGCAAGCTGGCGGCGCAGGATCCCACTTATAACAATTGGAAGCCATGTATGAATGCTGTCACCGCGGGCGCTCACGCCCTTCGTCATGACTGGACCCTCGCCGAGGTTCAGGCCCTGTTTGCCCTGCCATTCAACGATCTGCTGTTCCAGGCCCAGACCGTGCACCGCGCCCATTTCGATCCGAACGAAGTACAGGTGAGCACATTGCTCTCCATCAAGACCGGTGCCTGCCCGGAGGATTGCAAGTACTGCCCCCAGAGCGCCCGTTATCACACCGGTCTTGAGGCTGAGCGGCTGATGGAGGTGGAGAAAGTGCTGGAGCGGGCCCGCGAAGCCAAGGCCAACGGCTCGTCCCGCTTCTGCATGGGGGCCGCCTGGCGCAACCCCAAAGAGAAGGACATGCCCTACATCCTGCGCATGATTGAAGAGGTGCGCGGGCTCGGCATGGAGACCTGCATGACGCTCGGGATGCTCACCGCCGATCAGGCGGCACGCCTCGGCGCCGCCGGCCTTGACTACTACAACCACAACCTCGATACCTCGCCGGAGTTTTACGGCGACATCATCACCACCCGCACCTATCAGGACCGGCTCGATACCCTGGAGCATGTGCGCGGCGCCGGCATGAAGGTCTGCTCCGGCGGCATCGTCGGCATGGGCGAGCAGGCAAAAGATCGGGCCGGCCTCTTGATGGCGCTGGCCAACCTGCCGCGCCACCCGGAGAGCGTGCCCATCAACATGCTGGTCAAGGTGAAGGGCACGCCGCTGGAGAACCAGGAGAACCTCGATCCGTTCGAATTCATCCGCACCATCGCCGTGGCACGGATCATGATGCCGGCTTCCCACGTGCGCCTCTCCGCCGGGCGGGAGAAGATGAACGAGCAGATGCAGGCCATGTGCTTTATGGCGGGGGCAAATTCGATTTTTTATGGCTGCAAGCTGCTGACCACCCCCAACCCGGACGAGAACAGTGACATGCAGCTGTTCAAGCGGCTCGGCATTCGCCCCGCCCAGTGGGCCCAGAAGCCGGATCAGGTTCAAGAGGAGGAGCTGCTGGCGGAGGTGAGTCGCCAGAGCGAGCCCGCCGAGATGTTTTATGACGCTACCCGCCCCCGTGCTGGGGCCGCGCGGTCATGAACGGCCCTGCAGTAACGGGCCCCTTTGGGTTGAGCGCGGCGCTCTTCGAGCGCGAGCAGGCAGGCCTGCTGCGCAGCCGCATCGCGACCGACGGCGCGAGTGGCGGACGGCTCAGGGTGGCGGGGCGCGATTACCTCAACTTTTCCGCCAACGACTATCTGGGGCTTGCCGATCACCCCGCCATCAAGACCGCCTTCCAGGAGGGAGTCGACCACTATGGTGCGGGCGCCGGCGCCTCGCCGCTGGTGACCGGTTACAGCCGGGCCCACCAACAGCTGGAGGAGACCCTGGCCGAGTGGTTGGGGCTGGAGGCGGTGCTGCTGTTCAACTGCGGCTTTTCCGCCAATCAGGCGGTGCTCAAGGCCTTGCTCGGCAAGGAGCACCTGTTGTGGCAGGACAAACTCAACCACGCCTCTCTGCAGGAGATGGGCAGCCAGCTGCCCTGCAAGATGAAGCGCTTCGGCCACAACGACATGGCGGCTCTTGAGCGGCAGCTTGAGCCAAGCCGAGGCCTTATCGTCTCGGAGGGGGTATTCAGCATGGACGGTGATCAGGGCCCCTGGCGCGAGCTCGCAGCCCTGGCCGCCAAAAGCGGCAACTGGCTGATGATTGACGATGCCCACGGCCTCGGCGTGCTGGGGCCACAAGGGCGCGGCACCCTGGCGGCGCAGGGGGTTGCTCCTGCCAGCGTACACATCCAGATGGGCACCTTTGGCAAGGCGCTTGGCGTCGCCGGTGCCTTTGTGGGCGGCAGTCGCGAGCTGGTGGCGTATCTGGTCAACTTCGCCCGCCACTATGTCTACAGCACCCATATGCCCGCTGCCCAGGCCTGCGCGGTGCGCCAGAGCATCGCACTGGTACGCGCCGCCGACGAGGCCCGCGCCCAGCTTGGTCTGCTGATCACCCGTTTTCGGCAAGGGGCAGAGGCGCTGGGCTGGCAACTCGGTGCCAGCGCTACCCCTATCCAGCCGCTGCTGGTGGGGGAAAGCATCGCTGCCCTGCAACTGGCCGAGCGGCTGCGCGAATGCGGCGTCTGGGCCGGCGCCATCCGCCCGCCCACGGTGCCGGTCGGCACGGCGCGGCTGCGCATCACCTTGAGCGCGGCCCACCGTGAACAGGATGTGGATCGGCTGCTCGATGCCCTCGGCCCCTGCCCGGCGGACGACGAGAGAGGAGGCATCCATGCTTCATGAGCGTTTTCAGGCGGTCGACAAGGCCCAGCTTGCCCGCCGTTTCGGCGCCGCCGCCCGTCACTACGACGCCCACGCCCGCTTCCAGCAGGAGGTGGGGCAGGCACTGCTGGAGCGCATGCCGGACAGGCAGGTTGGCACAGATCTGACAGTGAGCGGGCTGGATCTGGGCTGCGGTACCGGCTTCTTCCTGCCGGCGTTGGCCGGGCGTTGCAACGAGCTGACCGGGCTGGATCTGGCTCCCGGCATGCTGGCGCAGGCCGCCCTTCGCGGCAGCGGCGCCCGCCTGTTGTGCGGCGATGCTGAGCAGCTCCCCTTTGCCGACGAGACATTTGACTGGGTCTTCTCCAGCCTAGCGCTGCAGTGGTGCGAGCGACCGGCCCAGGCCTTTGCCGAGCTGCACCGGGTGCTCAAACCCGGCGGCCGGCTGCTGTTCTCCACCCTGCTGGCCGAGTCGCTCTGGCAATTGCGTGAGGCCTGGCGCACGGTTGACGAGTGTGATCATGTCAATCGCTTCCTCAGCCTGCCACAATTGCAGCATGCCATCGCCGCCGGCGGTTTTGCCGCCCCGGCGCTGGAGAGCCTGACCTGGTCGCTCGGCTACCCCGAGCTCAACGGCTTGCTGCGCGATCTCAAGGGGATCGGCGCCAGCCAGGTCAATGACGAGCGTCATACCGGCCTTGGCAGCCGCCAGCGTCTGCAGCGCCTGAGCCAGGCCTATGAAGCTCATCGCCAACCGGACGGCCTGCTGGCCGCCAGCTATCAGGTGTGCCTCGGCCAGCTGATCCGCCGCTAACCGGCCTCATGGGCCGAGAGAATTGAGAAGCTGCTGCCTGCCATCGCGAGCGTGGGCAGCGGCCCCGTATTGAGGAGACATCATGGTTAAATCCTTCTTCGTCACCGGCACCGATACCGATGTGGGCAAGACGCTGGTCGCCCGCACCCTGCTGCTGGAATTCGCCGCGCACGGTCTGCGCTGCGCCGGTTACAAACCCATCTCCGCCGGCTGTGCCCGCACCCCGGACGGGCTGCGCAATCTTGATGCCGTGCTGCTGCAGGAGGCGGCGAGCCTGCCGCTGCCCTACGATCTGGTCAATCCCTACGCCTACGAGCCGCCCATCGCGCCCCATATCGCCGCCAGCGAAGCGCGCGATGCCATTACCCTGAAGGGGTTGTCGGACGGGCTGCGCCAGATTGAACAGGCGGGGGCCGAGCTGGTGGTGGTGGAGGGGGCGGGGGGCTGGTTCCTGCCGCTCGATCGCAAACATCTGCTGTCGGACTGGGTCAAGCAGGAGAACATGCCGGTCATCATGGTAGTGGGGGCCAAACTGGGCTGTCTCAACCATGCCCTGCTCACCTTCGCCGCCATTCGCAACAACAACCTGCCGGTGGCGGGCTGGGTCATCAACCGGCTGCACGGCTCCATGAGCCACTACCAGGAAAACCTGGATACCCTGCGGGGCTTGCTGCCGGCCCCGTTTTTGGGTGAAATACCCTTTGTAAACAATCCGCTCGAGGCTGATCTGCGCGGGCGACTCGACATTTCGCCCCTGCTCTGAATCCGACATTCAGCGAACATTCATAGAAACTGTCTATTATGCGTGACAGGTGTGGCCCGACCGGCAGCGAACTGGTGACGGGCCACGCGTCCATATCTCACAAGGAGTCAATATGAAGCGAATTATGCTATTCCTGGTGACCAACCTGGCCGTCATGCTGGTGCTGGGGGTGGTACTCAATATCCTGTTCTCGGTTCTGGGGATCAACAAGTCCAGCATTTCCGGTCTGTTGGTGTTCTGCGCCGTGTTCGGTTTTGGGGGTTCCTTTATCTCCTTGCTGATGTCCAAGTGGATGGCCAAGCGCAGCTATGGCGTCCAGGTCATCGAGCAACCCCGTAACGAGACCGAGCACTGGCTGGTCAGTACCGTGGCCCGTCAGGCTCGTGAAGCGGGCATCAAGATGCCGGAAGTGGGGATCTACGACTCCCCCGAGATGAACGCCTTCGCCACCGGCGCCCGCCGTGACGACTCACTGGTCGCCGTGTCGTCCGGTCTGCTCTACAGTATGAGCCGTGACGAGGCGGAAGCCGTGCTGGCCCACGAGGTGAGCCACGTGGCCAACGGCGACATGGTGACTCTGACCCTGATCCAGGGGGTGGTGAACACCTTCGTGATGTTCTTCGCCCGCATCGTGGCTGGCGTCATCAGCAACTTCTTCAGCTCCAACAACGACGAGGAGAGCAGCAGCAGCGGCGGTTTTGCCTACATGATCACCGTGTTCGTGCTGGAGATGCTGTTCGGTGTGCTGGCCTCCATCATCGTCATGTGGTTCAGCCGTCAGCGTGAATTCCGCGCCGACGCCGGCGCCGCCAAGCTGGCCGGCCGTGACAAGATGATTGCCGCGCTCCAGCGCCTCTCCCGCGGTGCAGAGCCGCAGCTGGAAGGCTCCATGATGGCGTTCGGCATCAACGGCAAGCGCTCCATGAGCGAGCTGTTCATGAGCCACCCGCCCATCGAGCAGCGCATCGCGGCTCTGCGCGGTTAAGCGTACCGTACCAATGAAAACGGCTGCCCTCGGGCAGCCGTTTTGCTTTGTGCGCGCAGCTACAGCTTGAAGTGGGCCATCTCCTGGCGCAGCAGCCGTGACAGCTGTTTGAGCTTGGCGGCCTCCTGCGAGACGTGGCGGGCAGCGTCCCCCGACTGCTCGGAGAGGGAGGTGATGTTGCCGACGGTGGAGACCACTTCGTTGGCGGCGGTGGACTGCTCGCGCAGGGTGTGGCTGATCTCCCCCATCAGGCCGGTCAGGTTGGATGCGTGGTTCTGGATGCTGGCGATGGCCTCGCCGGTCTGGCTGGCCAGGCTCACCCCGCGGGAGACGTTGTTGACCGTGTTCTCCATACTGCGGATGGAGGCATCCGCCCCGCTCTGGATCTTGCCGATCATACCGGCGATCTGCTGGGTGGAGGCGGCCGAGCGGCTGGCGAGGTTGCGCACCTCGTCGGCCACCACCGCGAAGCCGCGCCCCTGCTCACCGGCCCGGGCCGCCTCGATGGCAGCGTTGAGCGCCAGCAGGTTGGTCTGATCGGCGATGCCGCGGATCACCTCGATGATCTCCGAGATCTGCTGGGTGTGGCTGTTGAGATCCGCGATGCTGCTGGCGGCGTTGGAGACGGTGTCCGAGATGCTCTGGATGCTGTCGAGGGTCTGCTTGATGACCCCGGAGCCTTCCGCCAGGGTGTTGGCGGAGACCTTGCTCAGCTCGTCGGCGTGGGTGGCGTTGTCAGAGAGGTGGCTGATGCTCACCACCAGCTCCTCGATGGCGGCTGCCATGGTCTGGGTGCTGGTCTGCTGGGAGGTGGCGAACTGGGCGGTCTGCTCCGCTATCTGGGCGATGCTGTCGGCCGAGCCGGAGAGCTCTTCGCTGGAGTGGGAGACCTGGGCGATGATCCCCTTGAGGGTGCCCTGCATGGTGGCGAGCAGACCGATCAGGCTCTCCTTGGCACCGGCCGGCACCTTGATGGGTTGGGAGAAGTCCCCCTCTGCCAGGTGGTTGAGATCGCTTCTGAGCTGGCTGACCGAGGTGCCGACCAGGTCGAGCAGCGCCTTGTAGGTGCGCCAGAGGAAGAACATCAACACCAGACCCAGCGCGATGAACAGGTAGCGCAGCATGGCGGACTGGCTGGCAGCATCGTCCACCGCCTGCTGGGTGCGGTGTTCCATCAGGACGTAGAAGTCGTCGATGGGGGACATGATGCGCCCCTTGTTCTGGTGATAGGCCTTGTCATGCATCATGGCGATGGCCTTTTGCTGGTTGGCGGCCAGATCGCCGTCCGTCTGCTGTACCAGCTTGAAGGCGGCCACCTCGGTGTTGACCAGGGCATCCGAGTTGTTCTTGGCCTCGTTGAGCTTGGCCAGCTCCTCTTCGGTAAAGCCGGTGTCCTTCATCAGGTCGATGAGGCCACGGCGCACCTGGCTGTCCGGCCGCGGGTTCTGGCCGTTGGCGGCGACGAAGTCCCAGTAGATGCGGTTGTAGCCCTGCGGCCGGTTCTGCTCCCCGTTGCGAATGGCCAGGATCCGCATGTACTGCTGTTCGTAGGCCGGATCCTTGGTGATCACGTAGGTGCGGCCGAGGCGGGTCAGGTCGTCGGAGGATTGCCGCAGTTCATCGGCCAGCAGATAGGATTGATAGCGTTGCTGATAGCTCTGCTCGAGTTGCGTTCCTGACCAGCTGTAGGCAAAAAATACCAGCGACAGCAGGATCAGGGTGACGACGGAGAGCAGCAGGTTGAGCTGAAAGGCGGGTCTGTTCTGTTCCATGGTTTGAGCGTCCTTATTCTCACCGGATAACCCCCTTGGTCAGACGGCAAAGGCCGCTACGTCGGAGGGGTTTTGTTGTTGTTGCTGTGAGTATAGGAGCGGGGCCCGGCAAGATTGCGGGGGTTTGGATAAAAGGTGGGCACGAGGGAGAGCGTACCGAAACAGAGAGAAAACGGCCGGGAGCGGGCGCCCGGCCGGTGGGGTTATAGCTGCTCGATCACCTTATTTGATGACAAGGTCGGTGAGCGGCACGGCGCAGCAGGTGAGGATCTTGCCCTCGGCCCGTTCGGCGGCGGTGATGGCTGGGGCATCGGGGTGATCCACCTCGCCCGCGAGCAGGGTCTGCTTGCAGCTGCCGCAGATGCCGGCGCGGCAGCTCCAGGGCAGATCCACCCCTTGCTTGTGGGCCTGATCCAGCACTGTACCCTGATTGTTGCCGGCAAAACGCTGCTTGCCGATGCGCAGTTGCACCGCCTGGTGGGGGCGAGCCACCGAGAGGATGGCGCCGCCAAAGCTCTCCTGGCGGATCCGCTCGGCGGGCACGCCCAGGGCGGCCAGTCTGGCGGCCGCATCGGTCATAAAGCCGTGGGGGCCGCAGATAAACACCTCCCGTCCGGCAAGCTGCTTGACTTGTTTGAGGTGCTCATCGTCCAGCCGTCCCTTGAGCCCCTGCCAGTGCGTATCGGGTTGGCTGAGGATCAGGGTGAGGGTCATCCCCTGCTGCGCCAGGGCGTGCAGTTCGGCGGCGGCGGGAATGTCCGCCTCGCTGCGGCACAGGTGCATAAAGTGCACATCGCCAAGCTCCCCGCGCAAGGCCAGAGTGCGGGCAATGGAGAGCATGGGAGTGACCCCCGAGCCTGCCGAGAGCAGCAGCAGGGAGCGCCCGGTGCCTAAATGAAACTCGCCGGCCGGCGCTGCGGCCAGCAACTTGTCACCGGGTTGCAACTGCTGGTGCAGCCAGTGGGAGATGCGACCGCCCCCCACCTTCTTGACGCTGATGCTGTAACGCTCGGGCCGCTCCGGCGTGGAGCTCAGGGTATAGCGGCGCTGCAGACGCTCGCGCCGCAGGCCCAGGCCAATGTCCAGGCTGATGGGCAGATGCTGGCCCGGCAGATAGTCGGGCAGGGGCTCGCCATCGGCCGCCTCGAACCAGAAGGTCTCCAGATCCCGCGCCAGTGGCTCGCGGGCCACGCACACCAGCTCCCGTTTTTTCGGGGCCGCGTTGGGGTAAACGGGGGCACGGGCGCGCTCCAGCACCTCTATCTCGCTGCCCGCCTCAATCCAGCCCTCGTTGAGGGCCACCAGGTTCTGGCCGAAGTAGACCTCGCCATCCTCGCCGCGCCGGTAGCGGGTGAGGGTGGCTAGCGGCTCCTTGAGGGCATTGAAGCGATCCGTGCCCGGCTCCACCGTGGTCATGATGCAGCGGCTGCAGGGCTTGGCGACCCGAAACTCCACCTCGCCGATGCGGATCCGTTTCCAGCTGTCCTCCTCGAAGGGCAGGGTGCCGCTCGCCACCAGGTTGGTGCGAAACTGGCTCATCTGGTGCAGCGCGTCGGATCTCAGGTTGAGATCCTCAAGCGAGGCCTGGCTTATCAGCAGCAGCGGATAGCCGTCGGCAAAGCTGACCCGGGTGCCGGTCTTTTCCCGAAAGCGGGCGGACTCTTCACCGAGCCAGAGCAGCTGAACCGGCTCCCCCGCCACCTGGCTCAGCCACGCATCGGCCTGGGGCTGGGTCTGCAGGGCGCTGAAGCTGTCGCTCCAGACCCCGGTGGCCCGGGGCGTGCGGGAAAAATCCCGCTCTTGCAGGATGAGGGGATCAAGGCCCGGATAGCGCAGCTGCAGACCGCCCTCGATAGGGGTGGCCACCACCTGCTGCAACTGGGGATGGGTGCGGGCGGTGATGAAGCTGCCATCCGGCTTGACCACCATGTAGCGGCGATCCCCTTGCAGCCCCTCTTCGGTGACCAGGGCGCGGGTCAGTGGCATGCCTGCCGTGGACTTGATGGGGTAGAGATGAATGCTGGCGAGCTTGGGCATGGCCGGGTCCTTGTGCTGTGGTGGTTCCAGTGCAGGAGACAAGATAACGGGAGCTGTTCCGTGCAGCAATCGTTGCAGGAGGGGGGCCTGATGCGCCCGGCTCACGGGGCCGGAGAACGGCGAAGCGTTGTTTGCGGGGCGCGAGCCCGAGTGGTGACTCCTGCAGACGGGCAAGATGTTACACGGGTCACGTTGTGCACTCCATACCTCATAAAGTGCAACATTTTTTGATCCTGATCCGTCATTCGGTACACAAATCCGTCCATTATCGAGTCAGCTTCCAGTTTCTAACGCTTTCGCTTCTTCCCCCTCCGGCCACCGTCTGCCCAGGCAAAACGGTATCAAGCGCCATCGGATGGGGCCTGTCACACAAAAAGAAGAAAGCAATGTATGAGCAAACAACTGGATATGACCCCACAGCCGGATCTCTCCCAGAAAACGGGAACAGGCCCGGTCCGTACTCGGCTACCCGTTTGGCGGCCGGCCCTGCCACCTTGCAACCATGCCTGCCCGGCTGGCGAGAACATCCAGGCCTGGCTTGCCCTGGCCGAAGCGGGCCGCTTTGAGGCGGCCTGGCAACGACTGATCGAAGAAAATCCCCTGCCTGCGGTCCACGGGCGGGTCTGTTATCACCCCTGCGAAACGGCCTGCAACCGTGCCCAGGTGGATGATGCCGTCTCCATTCACGCCATCGAGCGTTTCCTCGGCGATGAGGCGCTGGCCCGTGGCTGGCAGCCTGCACCGCCCGCGCCCGCCAGCGGCAAGAAGGTGCTGGTGATAGGAGCCGGCCCCTCCGGCCTCTCCTGCGCCTGGCACCTCAACCGGCTCGGCCATCAGGTGGAGATCCGCGAGGCGGGCCCGCTCGCCGGCGGCATGCTGCGCTTCGGCATTCCCGCCTACCGCCTGCCCCGCGACATGCTGGACAGGGAGGTGGCCCGCATCGTCGCTGCCGGGGTGACCCTGACCCTCAACCACAAGGTGGAAGACGTACTCAAGGCGCGCGACGAGGGGGGCTTTGACGCCGTCTTCATGGCCATCGGCGCCCATCTGGCCAAGCGGGTCGACATTCCGGCCCGCGAGGCGGGCAAGATCCTCGATGCGGTGAGCTTCCTCGAGCAGGCGAGCCTGGCCGAGGAGCAGGGCTTGCCACCACCCAAGCTGGGACGGCGGGTGGCCATCTACGGCGGCGGCAACACCGCCATGGACGCGGCCCGCACCGCCCGCCGCCTCGGGGTCGAAGAGGCGATGATCATCTACCGCCGCGACCGGGATCATATGCCGGCCCACGCCTTCGAGGCCGACGAGGCCGAGGAGGAGGGGATCAAGATCAACTGGCTGCGCACCATCCGTCAGCTCGACAGCACCAATATCGAAGTGGAGGTGATGGCGCTGGATGCCGAAGGCAAGCCGGTGCCCACCGGCAAGTTTGAAACCCTCGAAGCGGACTCCCTCATTCTGGCGCTGGGTCAGGAGGTGGACTTGAGCGTGCTGGAGAGCATCCCCGGCGTGCGGGTCAATAAGGAGGGGGTGGTGCAGGTTGGCGAGAACCTGATGACGGATGTGCCGGGTCTGTTTGCCGGCGGTGACATGGTGCCCTCCGAGCGCACCGTCACCATCGCCACCGGCCACGGCAAGAAGGCGGCGCGCCACATGGATGCCTGGCTGCGTGGTCGCCTCTACCACAAACCGCTCTCCTACCCGCTGGTGGGGCCCGAACAGTTGCAGCTCTGGTTCCAGACCCATGCCCCTGCCAGCAGCCAGCCGGTCAAACCGCCCTCGGCGCGGGACGACTTTGGCGAGATCATCGGCGGACTGGACGAGACGGCGGCCCGCTACGAGGCGGCGCGCTGCTACTCCTGCGGCAACTGCTTCGAGTGCGACGGCTGTTATGGCAGCTGCCCCGAGCAGGCCATCGCCAAGCTGGGGCCGGGTCTGGGGTATCAGGTGGATGCCGAACTCTGCACCGGTTGCGGTGCCTGCCATGACCAGTGTCCCTGCCATGCCATCGAGTTGCGCCAACCGGAGGAGTCCCAATGAAACATGAATTGATCATGGTCGACGGCAACGAAGCCGCGGCCCGGGTGGCGTATCAGCTGAGCGAAGTGTGTGCCATCTACCCGATCACCCCGAGCTCGACCATGGCCGAACTGGCCGACGCCTGGGCCGCGGAGGGGCAGACCAACCTGTGGGGCAACATCCCCACGGTGGTGGAGATGCAGAGTGAAGGGGGGGCGGCCGGCACGGTGCACGGTGCCCTGCAGGCAGGGGCACTGGCCACCACCTTCACCGCCAGCCAAGGGCTGATGCTGATGTTGCCCAACATGTACAAGATCGCAGGCGAATTGACCTCGGCGGTGTTCCATGTGGCGGCCCGATCTTTGGCGGCGCAGGGGTTGTCGATTTTTGGCGACCATCAGGACGTGATGGCGGCGCGCAGCACCGGCTTTGCCATGCTCGCCTCCGGCTCGGTGCAGGAGGCGCAGGACCTGGCCCTGGTCGCCCACAGCGTCACCCTGCAGTGCCGGGTGCCCTTCATCCACTTCTTCGACGGCTTTCGCACCTCCCACGAGGTGAACAAGATAGTCGCGTTGCATAAAGATGAGATCCGGGCGCTTATCGACAACGACTGGGTGCGCGCCCACCGTGCGCGGGCGCTCAACCCGGATCATCCGGTGATGCGCGGCACCGCCCAGAACCCCGACACCTATTTCCAGTCCCGAGAGAGCGTCAACCCCTTCTACGAGGCGGTGCCGGCGCGGGTGCAGCAGTGCATGGAGAGCCTCGGCGAGCTGACCGGCCGCCACTACCGGCTGGTGGAGTATCACGGCGCCCCCGATGCCACCGACGTCATCGTGCTGATGGGGTCGGGGGCCGCCACCGCCCGCACGACGGTGGATTGGCTCAACCAGCAGGATCGCAAGACCGGGGTGCTGGTCATTCGCCTCTATCGTCCCTTCCCGGTGCAGGCGCTGCTCGATGCGCTGCCCGAGAGCGTGCGGCGCATGGCGGTGCTGGATCGCACCAAGGAGCCGGGCGCCGGTGGTGAGCCGCTGCTGCTGGATGTGCAGAGCGCGCTGATCGACGGCTTGCAGCGTGGTCTTATCAAGCGCCTGCCCTGGCTCAGTGGCGGTCGCTACGGCCTCTCTTCCAAGGAGTTCACCCCCGCCATGTGCGCGGCCGTGTTCGAGGAACTGGCCTGTGATGCGCCGCGCCCCCGCTTTACCGTGGGGATTGTGGACGACGTTTCCGGCCTCAGTCTGGCCTGGCACCCCATCGGCGATCTGGAGCCCGCCAGTCGGGTGCGGGCGCTGTTCTTCGGCCTCGGCGCCGATGGCACGGTCGGTGCCAACAAGAACAGCATCAAGATCATCGGCGAGCTGGAGGGCTTCCACGCCCAGGGCTACTTCGTCTACGACTCCAAGAAGTCGGGCTCGCGCACCGTCTCCCACCTGCGCTTTGGCCCCGAGCCCATCGACGCCCCCTGGCTTATCGAGCAGGCGAGCTTTATCGGTTGCCACCAGTGGGGTTTTGTCGAATCGGTCGATCTGCTGGAGTTCGCCGCCGAGGGGGCGACCCTGCTGCTCAATGCTCCCCATGAGCCTGACCGAGTCTGGGCCGAGCTGCCCGAGCGGCTGCGCGCCCGCATCCGTGCCCTCAATATCCAGCTCTACTGCATCGACGGCGATCGGGTGGCCGAGCGCAACGGCATGGGCAATCGCATCAACACCATCATGCAGACCTGCTTCTTCGCGCTGGCCGGCATCTTGCCGCGGGACGAGGCGATCGCGCTTATCAAAGAGAGCATCGAGAAGAGCTATGCCCGCAAGGGGCCCGAGGTGGTGGCGCGCAACTTCGCGGCGGTGGATGACACCCTGGCTCATCTGCACCAGGTGGCGATCCCGGCCGGTGACGAGCAGATCAGCGACTATCCGCTGCCGCTGGCACCGGGGGGCAGCGAGTTTGTCCAGCGCGTCACCGGCGAGATGCTGGCGGGGCGCGGCGATCGCATCCCGGTCTCCATGCTGCCGGTGGACGGCACTTACCCCACCGCCACCAGCCGCTTCGAGAAGCGCGATATCGCCCGCGAGATCCCGATTTGGAATTCGGATATCTGCATCCAGTGTGGCAACTGCGTCTTTGTCTGCCCCCACGCGGCGCTACGAGCCAAGTTCTACCATCAGGACTGGCTGGCGAGCGCCCCCGAGGCGGCGCAGTCGGTACCCGTCACTGCCAAGGGCTTCCCCGACAGTCGCTACACCCTGCAGCTCTATCCGGAGGATTGCACCGGCTGCGGTCAGTGTGTGCAAGCTTGTCCGGTGCGGGCCGGAGCGGATGAAAGCCATGAAGGCGAGCGGGCCATCGTCATGATTGACAAGGCGCCGCATCTGGCCGGCCAGAAGCAGGCGCTGCGCTGGTTCGAGAGCCTGCCCTGGCCTGCCCGCGAGCGGGTGGATTTCTCCACCGTGCGCGGCACCCAGTTCCTCGAACCTCTGTTCGAGTTCTCCGGCGCCTGCGCCGGCTGTGGCGAGACCCCCTATCTCAAGTTGCTGACCCAGCTGTTTGGTGACCGCATGCTGGTGGCCAACGCCACCGGTTGCTCCTCCATCTATGGCGGCAACCTGCCGACCACTCCCTGGGCCAAGAATGGCGAAGGGAAGGGGCCGGCCTGGTCGAACTCGCTGTTCGAGGACAACGCCGAGTTTGGCTTTGGTTTTCGCCTCACCGCCGATCAGCACCACGGTCAGGCGGTGGCGGCCTTGCAGGCGATGAAGGGGGAGATCGGGGTCGAGCTGGTGGAGTCGCTTGTCAGCGCCCCGCAGCGGCTGGAGTCGGAGATCCGTGCCCAGCGCACCCGGGTCGCGCAAGTGCGGGGGCGATTGGAAGAGGTGAAGTCCGGCAAGGCCCGCGAGCTGCTATCGCTTATCGATCAGCTGGTGCGCCGCTCGGTCTGGATCATCGGCGGCGATGGCTGGGCTTATGACATCGGCTCGGCGGGGCTCGATCATGTGCTCGCTTCCGGGCGCGATGTGAATGTGCTGGTGATGGATACCGAGGTCTACTCCAACACCGGCGGCCAGATGTCGAAATCGACCCCGCTCGGTGCCGTCGCCAAGTTCGCGGCGGGGGGCAAGACCCTGGCCAAGAAGGATGTGGCCTTGCAGGCCATCTCCTACGGCAACGTCTATGTGGCCCGCATCGCCTTCGGTGCCAACCCGCAGCAGGCGCTGCAGGCCTTGCGTGAGGCGGAGGCCTATCCGGGCCCGTCGCTTATCATCGCCTACAGCCACTGCATCGCCCACGGCATCGACATGGAGTTTGGCCTGACCCAGCAAAAACGCGCCGTGGCCTCCGGTCACTGGCCGCTGATGCGCTACAACCCGGTACTGCGCAGTGCGGGGCAGAACCCCTTCAGCCTCGACAGTCTGCGCCCCTCCATCCCCCTTGCTACATATCGGCAGGAGGAGACCCGTTATCGGGTGCTGGCCCAGAGCCATCCACAGGAGGCCGAGCGGTTGATGCAGGTAGCGCAAAAAGTGGCGTGGCAGAAGTGGGCCACCTACGAGGAGATGGCCACCCGCGAGGCCAGCCATTTCCATCCGCCGGTGTGATGATGGGGTTAACTCTGCATAAAACGAAGCGGGCCACTGGCCCGCTTTTTTATGACTGGATTGACAGGGCTCGCTCAGGGGTTGGTGGTACGCAGTACCTTGAGGTGCAGGGTGCGCTCCTGATGGGCCGCTATCTCCTGCTCGGTGAAGCGCATGGGCTGCCACTGCTGACGGGCGAACTGCTCGGTCTGATCGGTGAAGTGTGGGCTCTCGGGGTCATGGGACTGGCCGTAGCTCAGGAAGCGCTCCGCCTTGGGGCCGGCGGCATCAAACTGCAGGGCCAGCACGAAGCTGGAACCGTAGTTGGCGCGATAACGCAGCTCGGGCTGGCCGTCACCGTCGTCATCCAGGCTGCGCAGCGTGGTGCCTGCCACGGCCTTGCCGGTCACTATGTTGGCGAGATCCGAGCTGCTGCGCGAAGGCAGATTGGTCTGCACCATGTTGAACATGCCCTCGAACGAGTTGCCTCCCGGCAGCGCTATGGGGCTCAGCCCGGCCGCTTTTTGCACGAACTGCAGTGCACCGAGCTCGGCATCCGGCGCGATACCGGCCGCCTGCAACCGCTGCTGGGCCTGGGCCAGCGCCAGCAGGGCTGGGTCTTCATCCGGCGCGCCGTTCCAGGGGGCCAGCCCGCTCGGCGTGGTGGCGCCATGGGCCGGATCGAAGGGAGTGGCGAACAGGGCATCCTTGATGTCTCTGTGGCCGCTGGTGCGAAACGCCGTCAACCATTCGCGCATCAGGTGGGCGCCGCGGCTCTCCAGCTGATATTCGCCATCCCAGTTGGCGAGTGCATTGCAGCTCGGCGTCAAGTCCAGCGGGCCGCTGGTCAGCTGGATCAGCGGATGTGCCTGGCAGCGAGCCAGCAGGGGATCTCTGAGCTCACGGGCAAACAGGGAGCCGTTGTGGGTCAGTACCCGTTGCAGCGACTGCAGGGTGAAACGCCGATCGCTTCCGGTCAGTCCCATGGTGTCGGGGGTGCTGATGAGCTGGGCGTTGTAGCGGGTTCGCGGGCTGCGCACCGTCTGCTCCGGCCCGTAGAGGATGGAGTAACCCTCCAGCGGGGCCGCCAGGTTGGTCAGCCAGTGGCTGCTGTTGGCGTTGTAGATGTAGTCGCTGCGAGTCTGGCGGGGGGCCTGGCTCAGGGGAACAAGGCCGGCAACGCGGGTCTGGCCGCTGTCGACCCACTCGAAATCGGGGGCGTTGCCCGGCAGCAGCACGCTGCCCTCGCCATCCAGCCAGATGGGGGCCAGCTGCGGCGTCTGGGACGCTGCTCGCCACCAGGCTTCCGCCTTGGTGCCGAGGCGGGGTACCTGGGTGGCATCCACATAACTGGCCTGGCCCGTCTTGTCGATCAGCAGTGTATTGACCCAGGGCACCCCCTGATGCTCGGCCAGCGCATCGAAGAAGGCCGGGGTGCTCTGGGCCTTGGCCATGGCGAGCCACTGTTCCAGCATCTTGTAGTTGCCGGCGTTGGCATCGCGGAAGCTGATGGCGCTGCTGCTGGTCCAGCCCAGGCTGGGCGAGAGTGAGGCGAGGTTGACCATGGGGCCGAAGTGGCTGGCATAGACGGTCTGGACATAAGGTTGCAGGCTGCCATCAGCCTGGCGTACCTGTACGGTGATCGCTTTCTGGCTCATCTCCCGCCACTGGTCGCCGTAGCGGTAACGCAGCGGATTGGCGGGGTCCAGGGTGAGCTGATAGAGGGTGAAGCGTTTGGACTGGGAGACGGTGTGGGTCCAGCCCAGCTGCTCGTTGAAGCCGATCAGGATGGCGGGAAAGCCCATCATGGTGGCACCGGTCACGTTGAGTTCCCCCGGGATCTGCAGGTGCTGTTCATAGAACCTGAGTTCTCCATCCCAGGGGAAGTGGGGGTTGCCGAGCAGCAGGCTGTTGGCGTTGCTGCTGCGATCCGCCCCCAGTGCCCAGCCGTTGCTGCCGATCCCCTCCGAGGTCAGCAACGAGACGGGATCCAGTTCGGGGGCGGGCAGGGTGGCGCGTGCCCGTGTCCCGCTGGCGGGGGGCTGGGCACTGGCCATGGCGCCGATGAAGCTGCGGCCGCTGGCCAGCTGGGCGAGATCCAGGTGATAGGCCAGCAATTGGATCGGGGTGATGGGTTCGACCCACTCGGCCCCGCGGCAGGGGGAGGGGTAGTCCGCCGGGCCGGCTCGCCCGCTGAGTGAGTGGTTGAAACCCGCCACGTAGCCCTCGATGAGATGACGGGCATCCGGCGCCAGCCTGCCATACAGGGCGGCAGCCTGGGCTGGCAGGTCGAGCGAACGATAGCCCACGTCGGAGAGCAGGTTGCGCTGCTGTTCACCCGCTCCCAGCCAGCGGGATTTTTCTCCTCGCAGCTTCATGATCTGCTCGCTCAGGGTACAGAGGTTCTCTTCGGCATGGGCATAGCCGGCGCCAAAGCCCAGGCTGGCGTAGTCGTTCGCCTTGATGTGGGGAACACCCTGCTCCGTATAGGTGAGGGTGACGTCGTAGTGGCGAGCGGGATCCGGCTCGCTGCTGTTCTCCTGGCAGCCGGCCAGTACGAGGCAGCCGAGCAGGGTAAGGGGGAAGGGCGTTCTCATCTTGGTTCCTTCTGTGGTCCTGACTTGTTATGGTTCTGTTGCTTTTCAGCCGCAGGTGACGGTATTTAAGAGCAGCCCCGGTTTGCTGTCGCCCCGCTGGATGGAACCGGTCGAGAGTTGGAAAACACAATAAAAACAAGGATAAGCAGGTACGGCTCGATGGAGCCGCACCTGCAGGAGGACGCATATGCAGTGGGAAGAAGTGGCCGCCGTGCTCAGTCTGAGCTTGACCGGCATGTTGCTGCTGGCCACGCTCGGCTGGCTGCGCCGCATGCGGCGGGATGCCGCTGCCGGTTATCTGCTGGCCCTGCTCAGCCTGAGCGGCTTGCAGGCGCTGGAATATCTCTATCACCAGCAACAGTGGTTCCACCATTGGCCCCACCTGCTCAAGCTGGCGGATCCCCTGGTGGTGATGCTGCCGTTTTGTCTGTACGGCTATATCAGGGCTCTGCAGGGGGAGGCGGTACTCGGTGGCTGGCGTGACCGGCTGGTGCACGGCTTGCCCATGCTGCTGGTTGCCGCTCTGGCGCTGCCCTACTGGTTGTTGCCGGGGGCCGACAAGGTGAGCTGGATCCTGCTTGGCAAGCAGGGGGATGCGCTGTGGCCCGGGGTGACCCTCTATGGCAACCGCTATCTGGCCTGCATCGCCCTGCTGGGGCTGGCTTACTGGTGGCAGCAGCAGCGTCTTGGGGTGGTCAGCCGCAAACCGGCGCTGCGGGCCTGGGTGGCTCAGTTGCAGGGGCTGCAACTGCTGGTGGCCCTGCTGTTGCTCGGCCGCATCGCCTTGAGCTGGCTCGGCTGGCCGCTCTCTACCGTCTATCTGCAGGCTCCCGTCACCGCCTATCTGCTGCTGCAGGTGCTGGCCCATGCCCGCTTGCCCCAGCAGGGAGGCGCGCCGGAGGGGGGCGTGCGCGAGCGAGCTACTGACGCCGCTTCTGAGCCGGTGCGAGATGACGGTCTGCGCCCCCTGTTCGAGGAGCTGGAACGCCAGCTCGGGCGTGGTGCCTACCGGGACCCCGCGCTCTCCCTTGGCAAGCTGGCCGAGGAGTGCGGTCTGAGCCTTCATCAGGCGTCCAGTGCCATCAACGCCTGTTCAGGGGGCAACTTCTACGACTGGCTCAACCGCCATCGGGTGGAGGAGGCCAAGCGGCTGCTGCAGACGAGTGACGAGACGGTGGCCAATGTCTGCTACCGGGCCGGTTTCAACAGCAAGTCTACCTTCAACAGTGCCTTTCGCCGTCACACCGGCCAGACTCCCAGCGAGTTTCGACGCCAGGGGGCGTAAGCAGTGGTCGCCTCCTGATGAGCGGCCAACAAAAAGCCCGGCGTCGGGCCGGGCTGGCAGGATAAGTTACTTATC
Organism: Aeromonas sp. Y318-1; assembly: GCF_027706125.1. Lineage (NCBI taxonomy): Bacteria > Pseudomonadati > Pseudomonadota > Gammaproteobacteria > Aeromonadales > Aeromonadaceae > Aeromonas > Aeromonas sp. Y318-1. The sequence goes on along the minus strand of NZ_JAPDCM010000021.1, from coordinate 258 downwards.
CAGGTATTCGTCGAGGCGTCTATTGTGGATGTTGTTTGAGGATGTCGTAGATCTCCTCTTTCAGTTTAAGTTTCTGTTTTTTCAGATCCTTCACCTCGGAGCTGTAGTCGCTGGCGTGATGCTTTTCCAACTTTCTAATCTCCACATCCAGGTCGTTGTGCAAGTCAAACTTCTTTTGGAAACCTGATTACCCATGACCCTCAGCCAGCTTCAAGAGCCGATATGGCATCGGAGGGCTTGCCACGACTGCATGCCCCA
>NZ_JAPDCM010000020.1:0-73720 GCF_027706125.1 Aeromonas sp. Y318-1 | reverse complement strand
TGATATGGCTCAGTTGGTAGAGCGCATCCTTGGTAAGGATGAGGTCCCCAGTTCGACTCTGGGTATCAGCACCATTAAATATTAAAGCCTCCCAATCGGGAGGCTTTTTTGTATCCGCTTTTCTCAGTTTACCGAGATCTGCCTGGCATCGAGATAGAACCGAGCCTGTCCGGAGGCTTCTATCTGAATGGCTGCCACCAGTCGTTCATTGCGAGTGTATTCCCACTGCTTGTCGATCGACGTCAAGGGTGGTTTGTTGATACCCAGTGTCTGCAGATACTCGTGAAACAAGCCTGCGCTGCCGATCTCGGTCAATCCTGCTTTCATCCCAATCAACTCCCTTTTATTGTTGCTGTTTATCAATAGTAACAGTCTCATATGTATTCAATATGAACGCTTTTCTATCAAATTGATCCAAGCTAAGTTGTGGATTGAAAAAGCCGTTGGTGTTTGAAAAAAGGAAGCAAAAACATGCTGATAAAGAACCTGCGTCTGGTCGGCAGGGAGGGGATGTGGCAGATCCTCTGCCAGGATGGCCTGATCCGTGCCATCGAACCCATGAGCACCCATCTGCTCGCAGCCCATGAGCTTGATGGTGAGGAGGGGCTCGCCATCGCCCCCTTTATCGAGCCTCACATCCATCTTGATACCACCCAGACGGCCGGTGAGCCGAGCTGGAACCTGTCCGGCACCCTGTTCGAGGGGATAGAACGCTGGGCCGAGCGCAAGGCACTGCTGACCCATGAGGATGTGAAGCAGCGGGCCATCCAGACGCTGAAGTGGCAGATCGCCAACGGCATCCAGTTCGTCCGCACCCACGTGGATGTCTCCGACCCCAATCTGGTCGCTCTGAAGGCGATGCTGGAGGTGAGGGAGGAGATGAAGGAGTGGGTGGAGTTGCAGATAGTGGCCTTCCCGCAGGAGGGGATCCTCTCCTACCCCAACGGCAAGGTGCTGCTTGAGGAGGCGCTCAAGCTGGGCGCCGACGTGATAGGCGCCATCCCCCATTTCGAGTTTACTCGGGAATACGGGGTCGAAAGTCTGCACTACATGTTCGATCTGGCCGAGAAGTATCAGGTTCTGGTGGATGTGCACTGCGACGAGATCGACGACGAGCAGTCCCGCTTCATCGAGACGCTGGCGACCCTGGCCTACGAGCGCGGCATAGGCCATAGAGTCACCGCCAGCCACACCACCGCCATGCACTCCTATAACGGCGCCTATGCGTCGCGCCTGTTCCGGTTGCTGAAAATGGCGGACATCAACTTCGTCGCCAATCCGCTGGTGAACATCCACCTGCAGGGGCGCTTCGACAGCTATCCCAAGCGTCGCGGCATCACCCGGGTGAAGGAGATGCTGGAGGCGAACATCAATGTCTGTTTCGGTCATGACGACGTGTTCGATCCCTGGTATCCCATGGGCACCGCCAACATGCTGCAGGTGCTGCATATGGGGCTGCATGTCTGCCAGATCATGGGCTACGAGCAGATCAACGACAGCCTCAAGCTGATCAGCAGCCACAGTGCACGTACCCTGAATGTGCATGATCGCTACGGCATCGAGGTGGGCAAACCGGCCAACCTGCTGATCCTGCCCGCCGAGAACGGCTTTGATGCGGTGCGCCGCCAGGTGCCGGTGCGTTACTCCATTCGCGGTGGCCGGGTGATTGCGCAAACCACTCCATCCCGCACCTCGATTCATCTTGCTCAGGTCGAGCCGGTCGACTTTCGCCGCTGATGCGGGTGATGTCGATTAATTGCCCTGCTGTCCCCCGGGCCTGACATTTTGCATAATGTCGGCCCGATACTATGGAGGCATGATCCCATGCAAACCTGGTTATATGTTGCTGCTGGCGGGGCCATTGGCGCCTGCCTGCGCTTTGGTATCGCCGAACTGATGGCGCTGCTGTTGGGACGTCATTTCCCCTATGGCACCCTGATGGTCAACGTGGTCGGCTCCTTCATCATGGGCATTGCCTTTGCGCTGATCAGCCATGGTCATGTGGTGGAGCACCCGCTGAAACCGCTGCTGATGGTGGGTATCCTCGGCGCCCTGACTACCTTCTCCTCCTTCGCGCTGGATACAGTAGTACTGGCCCAGCAGGGGGCCTATCTGAAAGCCGCCCTCAATATCGGCCTCAACCTGTTTCTCTGTCTGGCCATGGTGGTGCTGGGGATGCAGTTGGTCGCCAGCCGGGTTTAAGGTGTCCGCACGCCATTGGCTCTGGTAAACTGGCGGCCATTCTTTGCTCTATGGGTGTTTAAGGGATGTCAGAACAGACTACGACAACGCATTTTGGCTTTAAAACCGTGGCCTCGACCGAGAAGGAAACCCTGGTCGCCGGCGTCTTCCATTCGGTGGCAGCCAAGTATGATCTGATGAACGATCTGATGTCGTTCGGCATCCACCGCCTGTGGAAGCGCTTCACCATCGACTGCTCCGGCGTACGCAAGGGTCAGAAGGTGCTGGATCTGGCCGGTGGTACCGGCGATCTGACCGCCAAGTTCTCCCGCATCGTCGGCGAGACCGGTCAGGTGGTGCTGGCGGACATCAACGACTCCATGCTCAAGGTGGGCCGCGACAAGCTGCGCAATCTGGGAGTGGCCAACAACGTCTCCTACGTGCAGGCCAATGCCGAGGCGCTCCCGTTCCCTGACAACCATTTCGACGTCATCACCATCGGTTTCGGCCTGCGCAACGTCACCGACAAGGACAAGGCGCTTGCCTCCATGTTCCGGGTGCTCAAGCCAGGTGGCCGCCTGTTGGTGCTGGAGTTCTCCAAACCAGTCAGCGAAGTGATCGCCAAGCTGTATGATCTCTACTCCTTCAAACTGCTGCCGAAAATGGGCGAAATCGTCGCGAACGACAGCGAAAGTTACAAATACCTGGCGGAATCGATCCGCATGCACCCGGATCAGCAGACTCTGGCAGGCATGATGGAGAATGTCGGTTTCGAACAGGTCGAGTTTTACAACCTGACCCAGGGCGTGGTCGCCCTGCACCGCGGTTACAAGTTTTAAGGTCGCCTATGCCGATGGATGCCATGGTCACCGCGGTGATCGAAACCAGCCTCAACCAGCTGCTGCGACTCGACAAGCAGAGTCCGGAGCGGCTGCGCAAATTGACGGGCAAGGTACTCAAGCTGGAGCTGCGCGAGCTCAAGCCACTCTGGTTTGTCTTCTCCGAGCGCCGGCTGGATGTGCTGGCCAAATTCGAAGGGGAGGCCGATGCGGTGCTGAGCCTCTCCCTGACCGCGCTCGGCCTGCTCAAGGACCCCTCCGCGCTGACCCGCTACATCCGCGAGGAGAAGCTGGATCTGAGCGGCGACCCTCAGCTGGTGCAGGCGTTCAGCGTGTTGCTGGGCGAGCTGGATATCGACTGGGAAGAGGAGTTGTCCCGTTATACCGGCGATGTGCTGGCCCATACCCTGCTGCGCGGTGCTAGTCAGGCACGTCGGCTGCTGGGACGTGAATTGTGCCGCAGCCAGCGCCAGCTGGCCGAATACCTGACCGAAGAGATCCGGCTTGCGCCGGGTCCGCTGGAAGTGGCCAGCTTCAACGACGATGTCGAGTTGCTGGCTCAGCAGATGAAAGCGGTCGAGCTGCGGCTGGCCCGCTTCGAGCAGCAGGTAGCCTGATGACCCCGAAGGAGTTCAAACGCCTCTATCGCATCATCAGTATCCTGCTGGAGCAGGGCATCGACGAGCTGGTGCCCGCCCGTTACCAGCCCTGGCCTGGCCGGCTGGCACGTCGCAGCCTGTTCTGGCTCAAGAACAAACGTCAGGGGCTGAACCGCGGTGCCCGCATCCGGCTCGCCTTCGAGGCGCTCGGCCCCATCTTCATCAAGTTCGGTCAGATGCTCTCGACCCGGCGCGATCTGCTGCCGCCGGACATCGCCGAGGAGCTGGCACTGCTGCAGGACAGGGTACCCCCCTTCTGTGGTCAGGCGGCCCGCCGCCAGATCGAGGCGAGCCTGGGTTGCACCATCGAGACCCTGTTTGACGATTTCGACGAGACGCCGCTGGCGTCGGCCTCCATCGCCCAGGTGCATACCGCCCGGCTGAAGGAGAATGGCCGCGAGATCGTCATCAAGGTGATCCGTCCCGACATCGAGCCGGTCATCGAGGCCGACCTGCGACTGATGCAGGCGCTGGCCCGTCTGGTGGCCCGTTTCGTGCCCCAGAGCGGACGACTGCGCCCCATCGAGGTGGTGGAAGAGTATCGCAAGACCATCCTCGATGAGCTCAACCTGATGCGCGAAGCGGCCAACGCCATCCAGCTGCGCCGCAACTTCACCGGCTCCGAGGCGCTCTACGTGCCCGAGGTCTTCACCGAGCACTGCCGCGAGCAGGTGCTGGTGATGGAGCGGATCTACGGCATTCCGGTCTCCGACATTGCCGCGCTGGAGGCCAACGGCACCAACATGAAGCTGCTGGCCGAGCGCGGGGTGGAGGTGTTCTTCACCCAGGTGTTCCGCGACAGCTTCTTCCACGCCGACATGCACCCGGGCAACATCTTCGTCTCCTACGAACATCCGGAGAATCCGCTCTGGATCGGCATCGACTGCGGCATCGTTGGCACCCTCAACCGGGAAGACAAGCGCTACCTGGCCGAGAACTTCCTCGCCTTCTTCAACCGTGACTACCGCCGTGTGGCCGAGTTGCACGTGGAGTCCGGCTGGGTGCCGCCCGATACCAAGGTGGACGAGTTCGAGTTCGCCATCCGTACCGTACTGGAGCCCATCTTCGAGAAGCCGCTGTCCGAGATCTCGTTCGGCCACGTGCTGCTCAACCTGTTCAACACCGCGCGCCGCTTCAACATGCAGGTGCAGCCGCAGCTGGTGCTGCTGCAGAAGACCCTGCTCTATGTGGAGGGGCTGGGTCGCCAGCTCTACCCGCAGCTCGATTTGTGGCAGACCGCCAAGCCCTATCTGGAAAACTGGATGTACCAGCAGGTGGGACCCAAGGCGGTGTGGAATGCCATCAAGGAGAAGGCGCCATTCTGGGCGGAAAAGCTGCCGGAACTGCCGGAGCTGGTCTACGAGACCCTGCGCCAGACCCGTCATCAGCAGCGTCACTTCGACCAGATGTTTGCCGATTTTCGCCGGCACAGTCGCCGCCAGGGTCAGGCTCGCTACCTCTTAGGAGTTGGAGCCAGCCTGCTATTGGCCGGTGTATTCTTGCTGACCCAAAAACAACACATTGAGTGGGGACAAATCAGCCTCGCTGGCGCCGGGTTATGCTGGCTGCTGGGTTGGTTGCGAACCCGTTCTCATTAAATAAACTGCGCCAGCGGGCGCCTGTTCTGGAGAGAAAGTCATGGGTGGTATCAGTATTTGGCAATTGTTGATCATCGCAGTCATCGTCGTGCTGCTGTTCGGTACCAAGAAACTGCGCGGCATCGGCGGTGATCTGGGCGCCGCGGTCAAGGGCTTCAAGAAGGCGCTGTCCGACGAGCCGGAGACCAAGTCCGAGCAGAAGGATGCCGAGTTTCCGCCGAAACAGCTGAATGAAGCGGCCGGTCAGCCTAGCGATGCTGCCAAGCAGAAAGATAAAGATCAGGCCTAAGCCATGTTCGATATCGGTTTCTGGGAGCTGGTTGTCATTGGTGTCGTCGCCCTGGTGGTGCTCGGCCCCGAGCGGCTGCCCGTGGCGATCCGTACCGCCAGCCACTGGATCAGACTGATCCGCAGCACCGCCAACTCGGTCAAGGCCGAGCTGGAGCAGGAGCTCAAGTTGCAGGATCTGCACAACGACCTGAAGAAGGCCGAACAGTTGCAGATGAACAACCTGAGCCCCGAGCTGCAGGAGTCTATCGAGCAGCTGAAAACGGCCGCACAATCGGTGACCCGTCCATACGAACAACAAAATACCATCCAGCCAGCGCCGGCCGCCGCCGAGGTGAAGGAGGAGCCCGCAGCCCCCGTCAGTGTGGCGACACCTGATGAGGAGCCTACCGTGATCCCCGCCGCAAGTGCCCAGCCGAGCGCCAAACAAGGGGAGGTGAAGCCATGAGTCAGGCCGAACAACCCCTGATCAGCCATCTGGTCGAGCTGAGAACGCGCCTGCTGCGCTCCATCTCGGCCATCCTGCTGGTGTTCATCGCGCTGATCTACTTCTCCAACAACATCTACGACTTCGTGGCCCAGCCGCTGCTGAGTCAGTTGCCGGAAGGGACCAGCATGATAGCGACGGATGTGGCGACCCCCTTCCTGACGCCGATCAAGCTGACCCTGGTGGTCTCCTTCTTTGTGGCGATCCCCTATCTGCTCTATCAGGCCTGGGCCTTCATCGCCCCCGGTCTGTACCAGCATGAACGGCGCCTGATCATGCCGCTGGTCGCCTCCAGTGCCGTGCTGTTCTATGCCGGCATGGCGTTCGCCTACTACGTGGTGTTCCCGCTGGTGTTCGGTTTCTTCACCAGCACCGCGCCCGCCGGGGTGACGGTGGCGACCGACATCGCCAGCTATCTGGACTTCGTACTGACCCTGTTCTTCGCGTTCGGGGTGGCGTTCGAAATTCCGGTGGCCACCATACTGCTGTGCTGGACCGGGGTGACCAGTCCCAAGAGCCTGCGGGAGAAGCGTCCCTACGTCATCGTCGGGGTGTTCGTGGTCGGCATGCTGTTGACGCCGCCCGATGTCTTTTCCCAGACCCTGCTCGCGATCCCCATGTGGGGCTTGTGGGAGATAGGTCTGTTCTTCGCCCGCTTCTACGTGAAAGAAGAGAGCGAAGAGAAGCAGGAACAGACTGAAGAGGGGAGCTAAGGCTCCCTTCCTCTTTTCATGCTCCCGTTCGAGGCGTATGGTAAGGCCCCATTGAGTAGATGGTTTTCAAATACCTGATATGTCTTCCTTTTGTTCGGACCCGCTGACCCCATGATCGACATAGGTGTAAACCTGACCAGCAACCAGTTTGCCGATGAACAGGCCGATCTGGTGGCCCGCGCCCGCGCCACCGGGGTGGAGGCGCTGATCCTGACCGGCACCGATCTGGTCGGCAGCCGCGAGAGCGCCACCCTTGCCGCCCGCTGGCCGGGTTACTGTTTCTCCACCGCCGGGGTCCACCCCCACGATGCCAAAAGCGTCGATGAGGTGACCCTGCCCGCCCTGCGCGAGCTGGCGGCGCTGCCACAGGTGGTGGCCATCGGTGAGTGCGGGCTCGACTACAATCGCGACTTCTCGCCCCGTCCGGTGCAGGACGCGGTATTCGACGCCCAGCTGGCGCTGGCCGCCGAGCTCGGGATGCCGGTGTTTCTCCACTGCCGCGATGCTCACGCCCGTTTCATCGAAATCCTGCGCCCCTGGCTGCCCAAGCTGCCGGGGGCCGTGCTGCACTGCTTCACCGGCTCCGACGAGGAGCTGGACCAGTGTCTGGCGCTGGGGCTGCATATCGGGGTGACCGGCTGGCTGTGCGACGAGCGTCGCGGCCAGCTGCTGCGCGAGCAGGTGGCCCGCATTCCGGCTGGCCGGCTGATGATCGAGACCGATGCTCCCTATCTGGTGCCGCGGGATCTGAAGCCCAGACCAAAACGCAACGAACCCGCTTTTTTGCCGCACATCGCCCAGGTGGTGGCGGCCTGCCGTGGTGAAGCGCCCGAGGCCTTGCTGGCCCACACCCGGGCCACCTCCGCCGCGTTCTTCCAACTTCCTCTTCAGGAGTGATTCATGGCTACAACTCTTCCAGGCGCCTTTCCGGGTCGCCGTCTGCGCCGGGTGCGCAAACATGATTTCAGCCGTCGTCTGGTGCGCGAGAACGTACTGACCGCCAACGATCTCATCTATCCCGTGTTCGTGCTGGAGGGGGAGAACCGTCGTGAGGCCGTCACCTCCATGCCGGGGGTGGACAGGCTCTCCATCGATCTGCTGCTGAAAGAGGCTGCCGAGCTGGTTGCGCTGGGCGTGCCGGCTATCGCCCTGTTCCCGGTCACCCCGCTGGAGCAGAAGAGTCTGCTGGCGGAAGAGGCCTACAACCCGGACGGGCTGGCCCAGCGGGCAACGCGCGCCCTCAAGGCAAGCTTCCCGGAGCTGGGGGTTATCACCGACGTGGCGCTCGATCCGTTCACCACCCATGGTCAGGACGGCATCATCGATGACGAAGGCTATGTGCTGAACGACATCACCACCGAGATCCTGGTGAAGCAGGCGCTCTCCCACGCCGCTGCCGGGGTCGATATCGTCGCACCGTCCGACATGATGGACGGCCGCATCGGCGCCATCCGCGCGGCGCTGGAAGAGAACGGCTTCATCAACACCCAGATCATGGCCTACTCCGCCAAGTACGCCTCCTGCTACTACGGTCCGTTCCGCGACGCGGTGGGCTCTGCCGGCAACCTCGGCAAGAGCAACAAGGCCACCTATCAGATGGATCCGGCCAACAGCAACGAAGCCCTGCACGAGGTGGCACTGGATATCCAGGAAGGGGCCGACAGCGTGATGGTCAAGCCGGGCATGCCTTATCTGGACGTGATCCGTCAGGTGAAGGATCAGTTCGGCGTGCCGACCTTCGCCTATCAGGTGAGCGGCGAGTACGCCATGCACATGGCGGCCATTCAGAACGGCTGGCTGAAGGAGAAGGAGAGCATCATGGAGTCCCTGCTCTGCTTCAAGCGGGCCGGTGCCGACGGCATCCTCACCTACTTCGCCAAGCGGGCTGCCCAGTGGCTGCAGGAAGACGCCAGACGCTGATGCAGCCTGCCTGATGTCACCCACAATGCCGGCCCCTGGGCCGGCATTGTCGTCTTTGGCATCTGGATCGCCGTTTTAATGAGCAGATCTCGGCGAAAAGTGGACAACAGGCCGCGCTCTGGCAGGCAAAGGCTTGATTAATGAGGTTTCTGCCTACATCTTAGGTAGTCCAAGCAAGCTTCTGGACGGCAGGGGCTGTAGAGAATTTAGAGGTATCGCAGGATGAACAACCCTTTGCTGACAATGGACTCGCTGCCCCCTTTCAGCCAGATCCAGCCCGATCAGGTCCAGCCTGCCGTGACGCAGGCCATCGCTGATTGCAAACAGAAGATCAGCGATGTGCTGGCCCAGCGCGACCCGCACACCTGGGACAGCCTGATCGCCCCGCTGGAAGAGGTCAACGACCGCCTGGCGCGGATCTGGTCGCCGGTCAGTCACCTCAACTCCGTACTCAACAGCGAAGCGCTGCGCGCGGCCCACGACGCCTGCCTGCCGCTGCTGTCTGAATTCCAGACCTATGTCGGCCAGCACGAGGGGCTCTATCAGGCTTATCGCGAACTGGCCGAGAGCGACGACTTCCCGCTGCTGAGCGGCGCCCAGCGCAAGGAGATCCAGAACACCCTGCGCGATTTTCGTCTGTCCGGTATCGGCCTGCCCACCGAGGCGCAGCAGCGCTACGGCGAGATCCAGGCCCGCCTCTCCGAGCTGGCCTCCCGTTTCAGCAACAACGTGCTGGACGCGACCCAGGGCTGGAGCAAGCTGGTGACCGACGAGGCCGAGCTGGCCGGTTTGCCGCAGAGCGCACAGGCCGCTGCCCGCCAGCTGGCCGAGCTGAAGGGCAAGGAGGGCTGGCTGTTCACCCTGGACATCCCCTCCTACCTGCCGGTGATGATGTATGCCGACAACAGCGCGCTGCGCGCCGAGCTGTATGAGGCCTTCACCACCCGTGCCTCGGATCAGGGCCCCAATGCCGGCAAGTGGGACAACTCCGCCATCATGACCGAGCTGCTCACCCTGCGCCGCGAGCTGGCCCAGCTGCTCGGCTTTGGCAACTATGCCGAGTTGTCGCTCGCCACCAAGATGGCGGACAAGCCCGAGCAGGTGGTGAACTTCCTGACCGATCTGGCGGCCAAGTCCCTGCCGCAGGGCAAGGCCGAGCTGGAAGAGATCCGCGCCTTCGCCGCCGAGCAACACGGGCAGGGCGAGCTGGCCGCCTGGGATCTCGCCTACTACGCCGAGAAGCTCAAGCAGCACAAGTTCTCCATCTCCGACGAGCAGCTGCGCCCCTACTTCCCCGCCAGCAAGGTGGTGAAGGGGCTGTTCGAGGTGGTCAAGCGGGTGTTCGGCATGAAGGTGCGCGAGCGCCTCGGCATCGATACCTGGCACCCGGACGTGCGCTTCTACGACATCTTCGATGCCGAGGACGAACTGCGCGGCAGCTTCTACCTCGACCTCTATGCCCGCGAGCACAAGCAGGGCGGCGCCTGGATGGACGTCTGTCTGGGTCGTCGCTACCGTCAGGATGGATCCTTGCAAAAGCCGGTGGCCTACCTGACCTGCAACTTCAATGGCCCGGTGGATGGCAAACCCGCCCTGTTCACCCACAACGAAGTGGTCACCCTGTTCCATGAGTTCGGCCACGGCATTCACCACATGCTGACCCGCATCGACGTGGCCGGCGTGGCCGGCATCAACGGCGTGGCCTGGGATGCGGTGGAACTGCCGAGCCAGTTCCTCGAGAACTGGTGCTGGGAGTCCGAGGCACTGGCCTTCATCTCCGGCCATCACGAGACCGGCGAGCCGCTGCCTGCCGATCTGCTGGAGAAGATGCTGACCGCCCGCAACTTCCAGGCGGCGATGCAGATGCTGCGCCAGCTGGAGTTCGCTCTGTTCGACTTCCGTCTGCACCAGGAATTTGACCCGGCCAGCGCGGATCAGATCCCGGCGCTGCTGGATGAGGTGCGCAGCCAGGTGGCGGTGATGACGCCGCCGGCTTTCAACCGCTTCCAGCACAGCTTCTCCCACATCTTCGCCGGCGGTTATGCGGCGGGCTACTACAGCTACAAGTGGGCCGAGGTGCTCTCTGCGGATGCCTTCTCCCGCTTCGAGGAGGAGGGGATCTTCAACCCGGCTACCGGCCAGTCCTTCCTGAAGAACATCCTGGAAAAGGGTGGCTCCAAGGAGCCGATGGAGCTGTTCCGAGCCTTCCGTGGCCGCGAGCCTCAGGTGGATGCGCTGCTCCGTCACAGCGGGATTGCTGCGTGAGTTTGCGGGCCCCGGCTGGCGTGAGCTTCAAGCAGGTACAGTTTTGCCATATAGTGGGATCACAGCGTGATTTTTGAGATAAAAAGGGACCTTTTGGTCCCTTTTCTCAAGGCTTTTTAATATCTTGCGGATAGCATGTTTGCACTGTCCCCGGCTCTTCAGTAGAGTCGGGTCCTACCTTCCAAGGAGAGAAAGAACCTTGCCATGAGGCGAGCACTCGAGTCTGTCTATCAAATCATCTCAAGTCTGTCTCATTCGAGTGGTCAGGGATATTTCGATACCTTTGTGAGTGAAATCGCAGCAGCGGTCGGGGCCGACTTCGTCCTGATTTCAGGCAGGGATCAAGCGGGGCTCTCTTTCAAGGTACACGCTGCCCACCCCGCGTCTCTCGACACCACCAACTTCAGCTTTCCGGTCAGCGCCACCCTGGGGGAGATCACCCTGCAGGAGGGAGAGACCTGGTTCAGCGATCGGGTACAGCAGCTGTTTCCCCATGCCGCTGTGTTGCAGGCCTGGCACATCCAGGCCTATGCCGGCATCGCCCTCAAGAGTGCCCAGGGGGAGACGGTCGGTATCTGCAGCGTGCTGTTCAAGCGGCCGCTCACCAACATGGACAAGGTGATGGGCCTGTTGCGCCTGCTGGCCCCGCTGGCCGGGCGTGAACTGGCGCTGATGCTGCAACAGCCGGCACCGCCCCAGCCCGAGTACCACGATTTTCTGCACACCATGATGTCCCATGCCCCGGTCGGGATCGGCAAGCTCGATTTGAACGGCAAGATCCTCTGGACCAATCCGGCCATCGAAAAGATGCTGGGTTACAGCCAGAGCGAGCTGCTGCACCGCACCGCCGCCGAGCTCAATCATCCGGAAGACTGGCTGCGCAGCGCCGCCTGCTATGAAGAGCTCAAGCGCGGTGAGCGCACCGCCTTCACCCAGGAGAAGCGCTACCTGCACCGGGACGGTCAGGTGTTGTGGGGGCGGGTCACCGTCACCCTGGTGCGGGACGATCAGCTGCAGCCCGACTACCTGATGGTGGTGCTGGAGAACATAGATCCCCTCAAGCGCCACGCCGAACAGCTCAAGCTCTCCCACCGGGTCTACGACAACCTCTCGGAGGCGATCCTGGTGTGCGACGCCGACAGCCGCATCATCTCGGTCAATCCGGCGTTCGAGCAGATCACCGGTTACAGCGAGGAGGAGGTGTGCGGCCAGCGGCCCAGCATGCTCAAGTCCGGGCTGCACGATCAGGCCTTCTACGCCGACATGTACCACGCGCTGGAGCGGGTGGGGGTGTGGCGCGGCGAGGTGTGGAACAAGCGCAAGAACGGCAAGCTCTATCCCCAGCAGCTGATGATCAGCACCCTGCGGGAAGGGGGGCGCATCAGCCAGTACATCGCCATCTTCAGCGACCTCTCCCAGACCAAGCTGGCGGAGCAGAAGATCGCCGCCCAGGCCAACTACGACAACCTCACCGGCCTGCCCAACCGCTGGCTGTTCGGCCGCTGCCTGAGCCGCTTCTGCGAGCGGGGCGAGCGCTTCGCGCTGATGGTGCTCGATCTCAACAACTTCAAGGCGGTCAACAACAGCATGGATCACCACGCCGGTGACGCCCTGCTGCGGGAAGTGTCGGATCGGCTGGTGAGCCGGGTGCGCACCGAGGACCTGGTGGCCCGCATCGGCGGCGACGAGTTCGCCTTCCTGGTGCCCGGCATAGTCAACCGTCGTCAGGCCGAGGTGTTTGCCAAGCAGGTGATCGGCGGCTTTGCCCGTCCCTTCATGCTGGCCAACCAGCACCTCTATGTGACGGCCACCATCGGCATCACCCTCTGTCCGGGCGATGGTCTGGAGAGCGACGAGCTGCTGCGCAACGCCGAGCAGGCGCTGTTTGCCGCCAAGCGGCAGGGACGGCTGCTCGGCAGCTATTGCGCCTCCATGCGCGAAGAGGTGCGCCAGCGCCACCAGATGCAGCAGGACTTGGCGGAGGCGATCAAGCTCGAGCAGTTGACCATGGCCTACCAGCCGATCTGGGACAACCGCAGTGGCCGGGTCGCCAAGCTGGAGGCGCTGGTGCGCTGGTATCACCCGCACTGGGGCCAGGTGTCGCCGGCGGACTTCATCCCGCTGGCGGAGGAGGCGGGGCTCATCCAGGGGCTGGGGGCGCTGGTGCTGTGGCAGTCGTGCCGGGATCTGGCGCGGCTGCAGCAATCCGGCTTCCCGGATCTGCAGATGTCGATCAATCGCTCCACCCTGGAGTTCCAGACCATAGATCCGGAGGCGAGCGAGTGGCTCAAGGTGATCCACCACTTCGGGCTGGACCCGGCGGACATCGTCATCGAGATCACCGAGTCCCTGCTGATGGAGACCAGCGATCAGCACAGGGTGCGGATCGATGCGCTGCGCGAGGCGGGCTGCAAGCTGGCCATCGACGACTTCGGCACCGGCTATTCGGCGCTCAACTATCTGCGTAACTTCCCGGTGGACCTGGTCAAGATCGACCGGGCCTTCGTGCGCCACATCCCGTTCAATGAACAGGACCGGCTGCTGCTGGACGGCATCATCAACATAGTGCACAACCTCGGCATGCAGGTGGTGATCGAGGGGGTGGAGACTCGCGAGCAGCTCAACTTCCTCTGCCAGAAGGGGTGTGCCTTCACCCAGGGCTATCTGCTGAGCCGGCCACTGGCCTACGACGACCTCACCGAGTACCTGCAGCTCAACGACAAGAGCATGTTCCTGCAGACCAGCTAGCCCCTCCGCCCCTCCTTCGGCCAGAGCCCCTACAGCGACCTTCGGGGGCTGTGATACACTCCGCCCACTGATACCGCCACACAGTCGATACCATGCAGATCCTCCTCGAAGACCCCGCCAAGGCGCCTCAGGCAGAAGCCCTGGCCAGCCAACTCGGCCAGACCGACCTTCCCCAGTTTGCCCTGGTGTTCACCGCGGCGCGGCTGGAGCTGCGCAAGCTGGACGAGCCCAAGCTGGGCGCGGTCTATGTGGACTTCGTCGAAGGGGCGGTCGCCCATCGCCGCAAGTTCGGCGGCGGCCGTGGCCAATCCATCGCCAAGGCGGTGGGACTCAAGGCGGGCGCCATGCCGCGCGTGGTGGATGCCACCGCCGGGCTGGGGCGCGATGCCTTCGTGCTCGCCTCACTCGGCTGCAAGGTGACCATGATCGAGCGCAGCCCCGTGGTGGCCGCCCTGTTGCAGGACGGGCTGGCGCGGGCGGCGCTGGACCCGGAGATCGGCCCCTGGGTACGCGAGCGGATGGAGTTGCGGCACGGCCCGGCGGTGGAGACCTTGCTAGGGCTGAGCGAGCGGCCCGACGTCATCTACCTCGACCCCATGTTCCCCCACAAGCAGAAGTCGGCGCTGGTGAAAAAAGAGATGCGGGTGTTTCAGTCGCTGGTGGGGCCGGATCTCGACGCCGATGCCCTGCTGCCGGCGGCGCTCGCCATGGCGAACAAGCGGGTGGTGGTGAAACGGCCGGACTACGCCGGCTGGCTCAACGAGCACAAGCCGAGCATGGCCATCGAGACCAAGAGCAACCGCTTTGATGTCTACGTGATGGCGGCGCTGGTGGGATAACGCCGCACGCGAGGGATAAAAGAAGAGGGCCAACCCGATGGGGTTGGCCCTCTTGCCATCTATTGGCCGTCGGCTGGGGCCGGCGGAGCAAAGCGGATCAGCTTCTCCTCCCCCTGCCAGCTGAGCGCCATGGTGGCCAGCTCCGCCAGGCTCAGTCGCTCGCCACCGTGCAGCAGCAGGTACTCGACCCCTGCTCTGGCCTCGATGGTGCGGATCTTGTCCGCCCACTGGCGGCCATCCCGGCCGGTGAGGGTGACCGGCAGCTGCCAGCTGGCGGCGATCTCCAGCCAGTCGTAGAGATCGCAACTGATGGGTTGGTAGGTGCTCATGTGCGGGTTGCCCTCTGGTCGCCGGTTACTGGAAGTTGATGCTGGTGGCGGGCGCCACCACCGCCTGGGCTTTCTGCACCTGTTCCAGTTGCAGCGGGTCGCCGGCCAGCGCCGGATCGTCCTCGTTGCCATTGCAGACCAGCGCCAGATCGTAGCTGCCGAGATTAACAAATCCCAACTCGTAACCAAAGCCGCCACCGCTTTGCGGCAACACGGGCGCGCTGGCGTAGAAGCCGTTGTCGCTGTCTGCCATGTCGGGGTAGTTGTCGTCGCTTCTGGGCTGGTAGAAGTAGACGAAGGCCTTGTCGGTCAGCTGGCCGCCGCACAGCCCGGCTGCGATCGTGCCCTTGACGGTAGTGACCTGGGTGTTGTTCACCAGCCGCACCCCTCTGGGTTTGAGCTTGTAGTACTGCTCGTGGCCCGGCAGAACCATGGCCTGGCGCAGGTCGAACTCGGTGGTGAAGGCGCTGAGGCCGTTGGCGGCGATGGTGAAGGCATCCAGCTTGAGTTCGCTGCTGGGCACCTCCAGCGGCTTGATCACCCCATCATCCCGTTTGACGTAGGAGTAGGGGGTGCCGTCCAGAAACTGGTTGGCGACCTCCCGCCCGTCCAGTACCCGCAGTCGCATCTGGCTGTAGTCGCCGGGCACCACGCTCTGGCTGGCCAGCAGCGGGCGGCTGGCGGAACCCTGGTAGTGCAGCAGATCGATATAGGTGAACAGCGGCCTCCCTGCGCTGTCGAGCGGGATGGTCTCGCCGCTCGGGGTGCAGCCATCGTCCTGGGCCGAGGTGAGAAAACTGGCGGTGGTCCAGCTTTGCTCGGTGCCGGCGACGGGGTGGATGCTGATGTTGGCGACGGCGATGCAGACCTTGCTGACGGCATCCACCGGGGCGTCAGAGAAGGCCAGCGAGAGCTGGGCCTGTTGCGGGTTGTTGTTGTCGCCGCCGCCTCCGCCGCCACAGGCGGTGAGCAGGGCGGTCAGGCCGATCAGGGTCAAGGGTTTCATGGCGTCCATTCCGGTTGTGAAGACAACCCTACTCTAGTCGAGCGACGGTAATGGCGGGGGTGGCAGCCAGCGGGAAAAGGACGAGCTCGGTGCGCCAACCCAATGAAATCAAGGATCAGCTTTGAACGGCGCCAGTCATGGCTGCGAAAGAGATTGTCGGAGCAGCAGGGCAGGCACTGATTGGGCGAGGCCCAATCAGGCTTCCAGCAGCCGGGTGGGCCAGCCCATCTTCTGCTGGCGTTCCACCTCGAAGCGCAGTTCGCTGGCGCGCAGGTAGTGCTCGTCCAGCCAGCCGCTCGGCAGGGTCAGGGTCAGTGCATCTTCATCGGCTTCGAGGGTGAAGCGGGGCACTGTGCCCTGGGTGCGGCGCATGCAGAGGATCAGCGCGATGCGCAGGATGCGGGCCAGCCGGATCGCCTGGCGACCGGTGACGGCACCCTGCTTCTCCAGTGGTTCCAGCTTGAACTCGTCCCGCTGGTTGAACAGCAGGGCCGACAACAGCTTCTTCTGGGCCGGGGTAAAGCCAGGCATGTCGATGTTGTCGATGATGTAGGCGGCGTGTTGCGGCGCCTTCTTGTACTCGATGCACAGACCGATCTCGTGCAGCAGGGCCGCGTAGCGCAGGATCGGGCGCCCGTAGCGTTTCGAGAGTCGCCAGGCCGGCTGCAGCTGGTTGAACGCCTCGACGGCGGTGTCGCGCACCCGTTCGGCGTGCTCCTTGTCCAGCTGGTAGCGATTGATCAGGCTGTCGGCGGTGCGATCGCGGGCATCACAGTCGTGATTGTTGCCGAGCAGGCCGTAGATCAGCCCTTCGCGCAGGGCGCCACCCGCCAGGGTCATGCTCTCGATGTTGAGGGTTTCGAAGATGGCGATCAGGATGGCGAGACCGGAGGGGAACACGGTTAGCCGTTCGGCCGCCAGTCCTTCCAGTTGCAGCTGGTCGAGCTTGCCGCAGGCGATGGCCTGACCCATCAGCTCTTGCAGCTTGGGCAGGGTGACCCGCTCGCTCTTCCCCTGTGCCAGCATGATCTCTTGCAATGCCTGCACCGTGCCGGAGGCGCCGACACAGGTACGCCAGCCGAGCACACGATAATCTTCCGCCACCTTCTCCAGTACCGCCTTGGCGGCGGCGATGGCCTGCTTGAAGCGGGCCTCGGAGAGCTCGCCGTCACCGAAGTGGTTGTTGAGCCAGGTGACGCAGCCCATGTGCAGGCTGTTGAGCAGTTTCGCTTCGCTGTGTTCGCCGATCACCAGCTCGGTACTGGCGCCGCCGATATCGATCACCAGCCGGTTGCCTTCGCCGGCCGAGGTCCAGGAGACCCCCTCATAGATGGTCTTTGCCTCTTCCTCGCCCGAGATGATCTCGATGCTGTGGTTGAGCACCCGTTCCGCTTCGCTGAGGAACTCGTCGACGTTGGTGGCAAGGCGCAGGGTGGCGGTGCCCACTACCCGGATGTTGTCGGCCGGAATGTCCTGCAACTGTTCGGAGAACAGGCGCAGGCAGTCCCAGCCCCGCTCCATGGCGGCACGGCTGAGACGAAACTCCGGATCGAGCCCGGCGGCGAGGCGAACCTTGCGCTTGACCTTGGTGACGGTGCGCAGGGCACCGGCGACCTCGCGCACCACCAGCATGTGAAAGCTGTTGGAGCCGAGGTCGATGGCGGCATAGAGCGGCGAGTTGTGCAACTGGGCCAGTCCTTTCAGCTCTTGCGGGGCGGACGACGGCGGTTGTTGCTGTTGCCACCGCCTTGGCGATCGCGCATGTTGCGATTCACCGGCTGACGGTTGCGGAACACCCGCTTCGGTGCGGTCACATCATCCAGCAGCGCCTCGCGGTCATACTTGCTGACCGGGATCGGGTGGTGGATGTACTCCTCGATGGCCGGCAGGTTGAAGGCATAGTCTTCACAGGCCAGACTGATGGAGTGACCGCTCTTGCCGGCACGACCGGTACGACCGATGCGGTGTACGTAGTCTTCGGCGTCGTCGGGCAGGTCATAGTTGAAGACGTGGGTCACGTCCGGGATGTGCAGACCGCGGGCGGCCACGTCGGTGGCAACCAGAATGTCGAGCGTGCCCTTGGTGAAGTCTTCCAGGATCTTCATCCGCTTCTTCTGCGGCACGTCACCGGTCAGCAGGCCGACGCGGTGGCCGTCGTTCTCCAGCCAGGCATGAACGTCTTCACAGACGTGCTTGGTGTTGGCGAAGACAATGGCTTTCTCCGGCCACTCCTCTTCCATCAGGGAGAGCAGCAGCAAC
Organism: Aeromonas sp. Y318-1; assembly: GCF_027706125.1. NCBI lineage: Bacteria > Pseudomonadati > Pseudomonadota > Gammaproteobacteria > Aeromonadales > Aeromonadaceae > Aeromonas > Aeromonas sp. Y318-1. The sequence goes on along the minus strand of NZ_JAPDCM010000020.1, from coordinate 55,589 downwards.
ATCTTGTCTTCGTTGGAGGGGTAGAACAGCTCCTCCTTGATCCGCACGCCGGTCATCTGCTCCGGCTCGATCTGTACATGTTCCGGGTGGTTCATGTGTTCGTAGGCCAGCTCCTGCACCCGCAGAGAGAGGGTGGCGGAGAACAGCATGCTCAGACGCTCGGTGGCGGGCGGCATGCGGCGGAACAGGAAACGGATGTCCTTGATGAAGCCGAGATCGAACATGCGATCCGCTTCGTCCAGTACCACGACCTGAATATTGCTCAGATCGATGACCTTGGACTTGAAGTAGTCGATGATGCGGCCGGTGGTGCCGATCAGGATGTCGACCCCTTGCTCCAGCACGGCCAGCTGCTTGTCGTACCCTTCGCCACCGTAGGCGAGGCCGAGCTTGAGGCCGGTCGAGGCGGACATGCTCTCCGCGTCGTTGTAGATCTGGACCGCCAGCTCCCGGGTCGGGGCCATGATGATGGCGCGCGGCTGGTTGATGAGGCGCGGCTTGGTCAGCGGATGGGTCAACAAATAGTTGAAGGTGGCGGCCAGGAAGGCAAGGGTTTTGCCGGTCCCTGTCTGGGCCTGACCGGCGAGGTCATGACCTTCTACCAGCAGTGGCAGAGACAGTGCCTGGATGGGGGTGCAATAGTGAAATCCCTTTGATTCCAGACCAGCCAGAACTTCGGGTTCGAGGCCCATTTGGGCGAATTTGTCGGTCGTTAAATGTGTTTTGCTCATGGCGGTAGGTTATCAGGTTAGGCTTGCAATAATAAACAGGATCATTTCAAATAGGGCAACTATTGCCTTTGTTGATACGTCAATAAAGCCTTAATTACTGACTGGAGTTGGAGATGAGTGACAAGATTGTTCAGCTGAGCGATGCCAGCTTCGAGGCAGATGTAATCAAAGCCGATGGCGCCGTTCTGGTCGACTTCTGGGCCGAATGGTGTGGTCCGTGCAAGATGATTGCCCCGATCCTGAACGAAGTCGCCCAAGAGTATGCCGGTCGCGTGACCGTGGCGAAATTGAACATCGACCATAACGCCGACACTCCGCCCAAGTATGGCATTCGTGGTATTCCGACCCTCTTGCTGTTCAAAAATGGCGAAGTGGCAGCGACCAAGGTCGGTGCCCTGTCCAAGACTCAGCTGAAAGAGTTCCTGGACGGTAACCTGTAATAATCAAAGAGGAGCGCATTGCAATAATGCGCTCCTTCTGTTTTATCACCTAGACGCTCACCCCGATTGGTGCTAATTTATCGCTCGTTTGCTAACCTTTTTGCCTGACTCTTTGCTCACACATCAGCCTGGCAAATCAAATCCGATCAGCATCAATCCAGCAGACTGTCTCCTCATTTCAATCCTTGCTTACAGACTTTCACCACTATGAATCTGACTGAATTAAAGAACACTCCTGTGTCCGAGCTGGTACAGCTTGGCGAATCCATGGGGTTGGAAAATCTGGCTCGGGCGCACAAGAAAGACATTATTTTCGCGATCCTCAAGGCGCACGCCAAGGGTGGCGAGGATATCTTTGGCGACGGTGTGCTGGAAATCCTGACCGATGGTTTCGGCTTCCTGCGTAGTGCAGACGGCTCCTACCTGGCCGGCCCGGACGACATCTATGTCTCCCCGAGCCAGATCCGCCGTTTCAACCTGCGTACCGGCGATACCATCTCCGGCAAGATCCGGCCGCCGAAAGAGGGCGAACGCTACTTCGCGCTGCTCAAGGTCAACGAGGTCAACTACGACCGTCCGGAAAACTCCCGCAACAAGATTCTGTTTGAAAACCTCACTCCGCTGCACGCCAACGAGCGTCTGCGCATGGAGCGTGGCAACGGTTCCACCGAAGACATCACCGCCCGCGTACTGGATCTGGCTTCCCCGATCGGTAAAGGCCAGCGCGGCCTCATCGTCGCACCGCCCAAGGCCGGTAAGACCATGCTGCTGCAGAACATCGCCCAGAGCATCGCCTACAACCACCCTGACTGCGAACTGATCGTCCTGCTGATCGACGAGCGTCCGGAAGAAGTGACCGAGATGCAGCGCATGGTGAAGGGTGAAGTGATCGCCTCCACCTTCGACGAGCCGGCTTCCCGTCACGTTCAGGTCGCCGAAATGGTGATCGAGAAGGCCAAGCGCCTGGTCGAGCACAAGAAGGACGTGGTGATCCTGCTGGACTCCATCACCCGTCTGGCCCGTGCCTACAACACCGTCATCCCGTCATCCGGCAAGGTACTGACCGGTGGTGTGGACGCCAACGCCCTGCACCGCCCGAAGCGCTTCTTCGGTGCCGCGCGCAATGTTGAAGAGGGCGGCAGCCTGACCATCATCGCCACCGCGCTGATCGATACCGGCTCTAAGATGGATGAAGTCATCTACGAAGAGTTCAAGGGTACCGGCAACATGGAACTGCACCTGTCGCGCAAGATTGCCGAGAAGCGCGTCTACCCGGCCATCGACATCACTCGCTCCGGCACCCGCAAGGAAGAGCTGCTGACCACCGGCGACGAGCTGCAGAAGATGTGGATCCTGCGCAAGATTGTGCACCCGATGGGCGAGATCGACGGCATCGAGTTCCTGATCGACAAGTTGGCCATGACCAAGACCAACGATGAGTTCTTCGACGCCATGCGGCGCCAGCAGAAGTAACCGACTCGAAAATCATCAAACCGCGGCCCAGGTCGCGGTTTTTGTTTATCTATTTTACGGTCGCCTGAGTAGTATGAAACCTCGATGTCACAAGGATAGGGACGTCATGAAGCATGTACTCCTGATATTGCTGAGCTGGTTGCTGGTGCTGCCGGTCGGGGCTGCCGAGACGCAGCCGCCCCGGGCTGCACTGGTGGCCGACGAGGGGCTGCAGGGTCACCTCGACTATCTGACCGGCCGGCTGCAGCTGGGGCAGTTTGCCGCCATCGACACCCTGCTGGACTCCCTGGCCGTGGGGCAGCGGGAGTATCTGTTGTGCCAGCTGCTGGCCACCCTCAATAGCCAGCCCAGGGCCACCACTCCACAACTGCTGGCCTGGGTGCGTGCCCAGTCGTTCAAGGCCCCCAGCTGGTTGGTGGAAAAAGAGGTGGACGGCTTTCTGGTGCAGCAACCCGCCTACGACTTTGCCGCCGCCGCGCGGCAGGTGTTGAGCCGCTGGCAGCAGCAGGCCTGGCAGGACAACTATCGCCAGCAGCTGGAAGAGGGCACGTTCGAGTTCAAGCAGATCTACAACAGCCGCAATCCCGATCTGGCCCAGCAGCAGCAGGCGCTGCTGACCGTACTCGATCGGCAGCCACTTCCGCTCCTGCAGCGGGAGGCGCACACGCTGGCCGCCATGAGCATCTTCCTGCCCGACAACCGGCTGCTGCGGCTGCTGGCCGAGCGTACCGGTGACAGCGCCCTCTATCAGAAGCTGTGGCATCAACCGGTGGATCACGACAGCGTGGCCGCGCTCGCCAGCGTGGGCCGTTTTCATCAGGGCCAGGCGGCCAGCGATCTGCTGATTGCCGCCAGTCGCAATGCCCGTCTCAAGCTGCCCGCTCTGCAGCAACTCAGTCAACTTTCGCCGCTGCCAGACACGGCCCAGCAGTTCCTGCTGGCGGAGCTGGGCAATCGCCAATACAGCGGTCAGGTGGCCAGCCTGCTGCTGCAGATGGACGAGCCCAGGCTGCTGGCCCAGCTTGCCGATCGGCTGACCCGGCAGGAAAAGCGCCATGCAAGTCCGGTGATGCTGCCCGATTCGGGTACACCCGCCGCCCGCCCAGGGTTATAATGCGGCATCGCCTGAACACAGGGTACCTGCATGAAATACAAGGATTTGCGTGATTTCATCGCGCAGCTGGAACAAAGCGGACAACTCAAGCGCATCAGTCGCGAGATAGACCCCTATCTGGAGATGACCGAGATCAGCGACCGCACCCTGCGGGCGGGCGGGCCTGCCCTGCTGTTCGAAAATCCAAAGGGTTATGCCATGCCGGTGCTGACCAACCTGTTCGGCACCCCGGACCGGGTCGCCATGGGCATGGGCCAGCCCAATGTGGCCGCCCTGCGCCAGGTGGGGATCTGGCTCTCCTACCTGAAGGAGCCGGAGCCGCCCCGTGGCTTCAAGGAGCTGATGGAGAAGCTGCCGATCTTCAAGCAGGTGCTCAACATGCCGACCAAACGGCTCTCCTCTGCCCCCTGTCAGCAGCGGGTGCTGGAGGGAGAGGCGGTCGATCTGGACCAGATCCCGATCCAGCACTGCTGGCCCGGCGACGTTGCCCCGCTGGTGACCTGGGGTCTGACCATCACCCGCGGCCCCTACAAGAAGCGGCAGAACCTCGGCATCTATCGCCAGCAGAAGATCGGCAAGAACAAGCTGATCATGCGCTGGCTGGATCACCGCGGCGGTGCCATCGATTTTCGCGAGTGGCAGGAGGCCCACCCGGGTGAGCGCTTCCCGGTGGTGGTGGCGCTCGGTGCCGATCCGGCGACCATCCTCGGCGCGGTGACGCCGGTGCCGGATACCCTCTCCGAATACGCCTTTGCCGGTCTGCTGCGCGGCAGCCGCACCGAGGTAGTAAAAGCCATCAGCTGCGATCTGGAGGTGCCCGCCAGCGCCGAGATCGTGCTGGAAGGCTATCTGGAGCCGGGCGAGATGGCTCCCGAAGGGCCTTATGGCGATCACACCGGCTACTACAACGAGGTGGACGAGTTCCCGGTGTTCACCATCACCCACATGACGATGCGCAAGGATGCCATCTATCACAGCACCTACACCGGCCGTCCGCCCGATGAGCCGGCGGTGCTCGGGGTGGCGCTCAACGAGGTGTTCGTGCCGCTGTTGCAGAAGCAGTTCCCCGAGATCGTGGACTTCTACCTGCCGCCGGAGGGGTGCTCCTACCGGATGGCGGTGGTGACCATCAAGAAGCGCTATCCTGGCCACGCCAAGCGGGTGATGCTGGGGGTCTGGTCCTTCCTGCGCCAGTTCATGTACACCAAGTTCGTGATCGTCTGTGACGACGACATCAATGCCCGCGACTGGAAGGACGTGATCTGGGCCATCACCACCCGGATGGACCCGGCCCGTGACACCACCCTGATCGAGCACACCCCGATCGACTACCTGGACTTCGCCTCGCCGGTCTCCGGGCTCGGCTCCAAGATGGGGCTGGACGCCACCAACAAGTGGCCGGGGGAGACCAATCGGGAGTGGGGCCAACCCATAGTCCAGGACGAGGCGGTGAAGCAGAAGATCGATGTCCTCTGGGACGAGCTGAACATTCTCGGCTGACGACCGGCGGCAGGCCCGACGGGCCGTGCCGCCTGGCCGGGATGCAAAAGATTGATGCCATTTGAGCTGAATTGGGTATGCTCGACTGACCTGACCACTTTGCTGGTCGCCAGTCCACAGTGAATCAAGAGCGAAAGCGGGCCGAGCGAGCCCGTCACAAGGATAAGAATGCAACGTATCAAGTGCCGCGTAGAGGAACTGCGCGAATATGTCGACACCATCTGGCACGTGGCCTTGACGCCACTGCAAGAGGTCAGCTTCAAGCCGGGCCAGTATCTGCTGGTGGTGATGAGCGATTCGGACAAGCGTCCCTTCTCCATCGCCAACTCGCCGACCCGTCCGGGCATGCTGGAGCTGCAGATCGGCGCCACCCCGGAAAACGCCTATGCCGGTCAGGTGCTGGCCCGCATGCGCGAGCAGGGGGAGATCGAGATTGAACTGGCTGCGGGCAAGGCCTTCCTGCGGGAGGAGTCACCCCGGCCGCTGATCCTGATGGCCGGTGGCACCGGCTTCTCCTATGCCCGTTCCATTCTGGAATACCTGATCGATACCGGCAGCAAGCGCCCGGTGTTCTTCTACTGGGGCGTGCGCCAGGCGCACTGGCTCTACGAGCAGGAGCAGATGCAGCAGTGGGAGCGCGACTACGCCCCGCTCACCTTCATCCCGGTGGTACAGGAGCCGGAAGCGGACTGGACCGGCAAGACCGGGCTGGTGCACAAGGCCATCATGGATGACTTCGTCAGCCTGCATGACTACGACATCTATGTCGCCGGTCGTTTCGAGATGGCAGGCGCGGCGCGGGAGGAGTTCAAGATCCTGGGTGCCGAGCCAGAGCGCATCTTCGGCGACGCCTACGAATTCATCTGAGTTCGGCATGAGGAGCGTGACCGAGGAGGCCTCGCTGAATCAGCCTGCTGCTTGCCTTGCGGCAGGCCAGAAACAACAAACCCCAGCCTGGCTGGGGTTTGCTTTATGGGCGACCTGCGTTATTCGCCCTTGGCGCCGAGCTGCTGCTCGAGCTGGGCCAGCTTGACCTCGAGCGCGGTCAGCTTCTCGCGGGTGCGCAGCAGCACCTTGGTCTGCACGTCAAACTCTTCGCGACTGACCAGGTCCAGCTTGCCCAGCTGGGACTGCAGCACCTGACGGATCTTCTTCTCCACCTCTTCACCCATGCTGCGAATGCCGGGCGGCAGGGAGTTGTGCACCTGTTTGGCGATCTCTTCCAGTTTCTTCGGGTCGATCATGTGGTTCTCCTTAAGCAATGCGCCATTCTACCGGCAATCGATCCGCTTTGCCGAGATCGAGGGTCGCTTTTTGCCAGCTGCCATACGGGCCGTCGCTGGTCGGGTCTGGTATTCGGGATGAAGCTGTTAACCTATCGAGTCCCGTTTCTATTCCAATTCCTTGATGCTGTACACAAAAAAAGCAGATCAGATGACCGACCAGAGGCTTAATAATTGTTGCGTTGCTGTTAAGATGTACCGGTCGGGTTCTCACCCAACTCAGTCAGCATTTCATGGATAACAACTAAAAAGAGATAAGGATATGAAAAAGAAGCTAATTTACGCCGCAGTTGTCAGTGCTATGCTGGCTGGCTGTGGTGGCAGTGACGATAACAAAGGCGACACCTCCAGCTATCTCGACTATCTGTTGACCGGTTCCAACGCCGTGCGCCCCAGTGCTCTGGCAGCCCGGGCCAGCGATGGCACCCTGAAATTCTCCACCGAAACGGCAGATCTCTCCAACCCGGTGTCGGCCATGTCGACCCTGGATGGCTGGTCCACGACCCAGGCTATCCAGATCGTGCCCGTGACCTCATCCGGCATCCAGGTGCAGGCCCCGGCCGCGGCGGAGTTTGCCGCCTCGGTCGCGCCGCTCTACCTGCTGGAGCTGAGCTTTGACAGCGCCGCCCTGCGCCCGAACGGCGTGAAGAAGGTGCTGACCTACGGGGTGGACTTCGTGGTGGCCGCTTCGGCCGGCAAACTGAACCTGGTGCCGCTCAAGCCGCTGAATCCCTCCTCCTACTACATGATCGTGGCCACCGACTCCCTCAAGGACAGCAGCGGCAACGCGGTCAAGGCCGGCAACGACTACGGCAACTACAAGAACAACGTCGGCAGCAATGCCCAGGAGCAGACCATCAACGGTCTGATCGCCCTGCAGGAAGGCCTGTTCAAGGCTGCCACCGGCGTCTCCACCGATCACGTCATCTTCTCCGACTGGTTCGGTACCCAGTCTGGTGCCGACGTGCTGGTGGCGGTGAAAGGGGCAGCGGCGTCCGTGCTGAAGAGCCCGACCCTGGATGCGGCCGCCCTGTGGAAGCAGGATGCCAAGGGCAACACCAGCCTGCCGGGCACCTATACCCTGAGCGTGACCGGCAGCAATGCCTTCCTGACCCAGCTGGACGCCGAGCAGTTCCTGCCGCAGGAGCAGAAAGATGCGATCGCCACCGCCTTCGGCCCCGGTGCTCCACTCAACCCGATTGCTCAAGCGACCAAGGTCTATACCGGTACCGTCAAGCTGCCTTACTTCCTCGCCTCACCGGCCACCGCCGGTTCCTGGGACAAGGCCAAGACCCAGTCCTGGCACGGCGCCATCCCCAGCCTGTACGCCATCGCCAATGCCCTGAAAGCGTCCGACAGCGAAGTGATCGCCGGGCTGGTGGGTGCGGGCGTGGACCCGGCCCTGCTGGCGACGCTGATTGCCGATCCGACCCGTCAGGCCGAGCTGCTGGCTGAGGCAAGCAAGCTGATCGGGGTGACCCTCACCTCCGGCGGCAAGCCGCTGGATGCCGAGCAGAACATCGGCCGCTTCAACCCGCTGCCCATGCTGGAAGAGGTGCAGTCGGTGCCGATGCGCATCTTCGCCAAGGATGCCCTCAACACCATCACCGACGTGATCATCTACCAGCACGGCGTGACCTCGGTGAAAGAGAACGCCTATGCACTGGCGCTGGGCCAGATCTATGCCGGTATGCAGGCAGGCAAGAAGGTGGCGCTGGTGGTGATCGATCACCCGCTGCACGGTGAGCGTGGCTTCGCCCTGAGCGGCAGCATGGCGACCGTGACCACCTCCGACAACCCGACCCCGTATCTGAACCTGAGCTACCTGACCGTGGCCCGCGACAACCTGAAACAGAGCGTGGCGGATCTGCTGGGCCTGCGTCTGGCGGTCGGTCTGGCCAATGCCAAGGGTGCCATCGGCACCGCCGGCAGCCTCAAGGTGCACTTCCTGGGCCACTCCCTGGGTGCCATCTCCGGTACCAACCTGCTGGCGGTTGCCAACCAGCCGATCGGCAATGCGCAGGCGGATGCTCTGTTCAAGTTCGACACCGGCGGCCTGGCCATGCCGGGTGGCGGCATCGCGCCGCTGCTGCTGAACTCGCCGACCTTCGGTCCGACCATCAAGATGGGCGTGCTGACCAGCGGCAGTGCCGAGCTGAAAGCGGGCTTCACCGCCTACGCGCCCAACTGCAAGACCGCGGTGCCTACCTGCTTCGTCAACGAGTTCCTGCCAAGCCTGAGCACCACCCAGCAGGCGGCGGCGGCCAGCACGTTGCAGAGCTACAGCTTCGCGGCCCAGTCGGTGCTGGATTCGGCTGACCCGATCAACCTCGGCCGCGGCATCCAGAGCAGCTTCCCGCTGTTCGCCACCGAGATCGTCGGCGATGGCGCGCTGAGCCTGTCTGACCAGGTGATCCCGAACAGCATCGCCTCCGCCCCGCTGGGTGGTACCGAGCCGCTGTTCAAGGTGCTGGCACTGCAGCCGCTGACCGCCACCGGTGCGGCCAGCCACAACGCGGCCCGCTTCGTGGCCGGTGGCCACAGCTCGCTGCTGGCGCCGGACGAGAACTTCGACCCGAGCGGCGATGTGACCACCGAGATGCAGTCCCAGTTCGCCAGCTTCTTCATGAGCGGCGGTACTGCGGTCAAGGTGACCAACGGTAGCCTGCTCAAGCAGTAAGCCAGTCGGCCAATAAAAACGCCGCCCCTCGGGGCGGCGTTTTGTTTTCCGGCATCGCACTTGTCGCCGGTTCAGATTGGCCTGGTTGGTGGCCGCTCTGGCTGGCAAGCTGATTGCTCACCTCGATGACCACTACCACTCAGGCGGGCTGATGGTGTCTGTCCAGCCAGCCCTGCAGCAGCCCGACCAGCAGACCGGCCAGGTGGGCCATGTTGGCGGTACGGGTGCCGAGCAGATCGAAGAAGCCGAGCGCCAGCCAGAACAGCATGAAGCCCATCAGCGCCGGTGGCAGGGTGAGGCCGCAGGCCGGCTGCAACTTGCTGCGCAGCCAGCAGTAGCCGAGCAGGGCATAGACCACCCCGGAGAGGCCGCCAAACAGCGGGCCGCTGGCGAAGAACTCGGCCAGGTTGGGCAGGGCGGCGCCTACCAGCAGCAGGATCAGCAGCTTGCCGCTGCCGAGCCGTTGTTCGATCTGGCCCCCCAGATACCACCACCACAGCAGGTTGAACACCAGGTGCAGCACCGAGAAGTGGATGAAGGCCGGGGTGAAGTAGCGCCACGCCTGCCAGTCGGTGAACTGGGCCAGGGTCGGGTGGAAGGCCAGCTCATCGAAGATCGGCAAGCCGATGGCATCGAGCCCGTAGATGGCCAGACAGGCGATGATCACCACCAGAGTCAGCGGCCCGGCCTGATGCAGGAAGTCGGTGACCGGGTCGGTCATCCCCTTGCTGTAGTCGATGCGGGCATCGGCCCGGCCGGATTGCCAGGAGGCTTCCATGTAGCGGGGGTGGGTCGGCTCGGCCAGGAAGCGTTTCACCTCCAGCTGGGCCTGGGCGAGGCGCTGTTCGTCTGCCAGCCAGACCGAGACGCCAAGCTCGGACTGGGTCAGTTCGCACGAGATGCCGAGGGTGGAGAGATAGTCCACCAGCGCCTGGGCCATGCGGGCATTGTCGAGCACCAGCAGCTGGATCATGCGTCGCCCGCCTGGATCGGGAACTCCCTGCGCCACGCCTCGAAGCCGCCATCCAGGCTGTAGACCTCATCGTACCCCTGTTGCAGCAGGTACTGGGCGGCGCCCTGGCTGCTGTTGCCGTGATAGCACATCACGATCACCGGGGTATCGAAGTCCACCTCGTTCATGAAACGCACCAGGGTGCCGTTGGTGAGGTGGAAGGCGCCGACCGCGTGGGCCGTCTCGAACGACTGGGGGTCGCGAATATCCACGAGGCGGGCTGCACCGGCGGCAAGCTTCTGGTGGGCATCATGGGCACTGATATGGGCAAACTGGTCCATTAACATGTCCTGCGAATAGGTGATTGAGGGTCAGTTTACCGCAAGCGGGGGCCGGCGCTAAGCCCGCAATGTGTCCGGTTATTGCCGTGACCGATCGCAATTTCCTTCAATACCGGGGGCGGGGTGCCGGCTAGGCTGGGGCACCTTTTGTTGCTACGAGCGTTATTCATGGAGACGAGTCTGCTGTTATCCATGGCCGGGTTTGCCCTGGCCATGTCCATCACCCCGGGGCCGGTCAATCTGGTCGCCCTCGGCAGCGGCGCCAGGCACGGCTTTGCGGCCAGCCTGCGCCATGTGGTCGGGGCCACCCTGGGGTTCATTCTGTTGCTGCTGTTGATGGGATTGGGGCTGGGCGCCACCCTGCTGCAGTGGCCGCTGGCGGCGGATGCACTGCGCTGGGCCGGGGTGATCTTTCTCGGCTGGATGGCCTGGCAGCTGCTGGTGGACAGCGGCCGGGTGGAGGGGGTCGACGGGGTGGCACCCTCCTTCTGGTACGGGGCACTGATGCAGTGGCTCAATCCCAAGGCCTGGCTCGCCGCCAGCATGGGGATGGGCGCCTATGGCAGTGCGGGCGGGGTGGGGCAGGTGGCCCTGTTCAGCGGCCTCTACCTGGTCATCTGTCTCGGCTCCATCGCTTGCTGGGCCTATGCCGGCAGTCGCCTGCAGGGGTTGCTGCTCGCGCCGCAGCGGCTGCGCTGGTTCAACCGGGCGATGGCGCTGTTGTTGCTGCTCTGCGCCGCCTATCTGGTGCGCTAGCTCTGCCGGATCAGCTGATTGCGGTAGTGACCCGGGGTTGCAGCGACCCGTCGTTTGAACTGGCGCTGGAAGTGGGCCTGATCGGCAAAACCGCTGGCCAACGCCACCTCCGCCAGCGGCTCTCCCCGCCTGAGCAGGGTGCGGGCATGGCGGATGCGCTGATCGAGCAGGTAGGCGTGGGGCGTCATGCCGTAATGGCGGCTGAAGCTGCGCACGAAGTGGGAGGGGGTGAGCCCGGCCACCACGCTCAATTGCGCGAGGGTGAGGGGGCTGCTGCAGTCGTCCTGCATCAGCTCGGCGGCCCGCTGCAGGTGCTGCGGCGGCCGATCGTCCCAGCTGGCCGGGGTGAGCCTGGCCAGCAGCTGGCGACTGAACTGGTGACAGGCCACCTCGCATGCGAGCGGCTCCGGCTCCTGCCACAACTGCTGATGGAGCCGGCACAGCTCCTGGTAGAGCAGGGGATCTCGGCTTGCGGTCATGTCGAAGGGACGAAACGCGTCGCCCAGCCCCGCCTCTTCCTGCTGGCGCTGTAGCCAGCCGGTGTCGAGGTAGAGCATCAGATAGGACCAGGGTTCATCCGCAATCGGGTTGCAGGCGTGCACCTCTTCCGGGTTCATCAGCACCAGGTGGCCGCGGCCGACCTCCTGCCGGCTGCGCTGGTTGAGGTAGTGGCTGTGGCCGCCGGTGATGGCGCCGATGGAGAAGTGGGGGTGGCTGTGCTTGTCATAGCAGACGCGGCGGCCATCCTGCACCGCCCGTGCCTCGATGAAAGGCAGGGCCGGATCGTGCCAGAAACTGTGGTGATCCGGCGCCGTGTCGGCCCTGCTCATGGGTCAGCCGCCGAGATAGGCCTGGCGGACGGCCGGGTTGGCCAACAGGGCCGCCCCGGTGTCCTGCAGTACCACGTGGCCGTTCTCCAGCACATAGCCGCGATCGGCCAGCTTGAGCGCCTGGTTGGCGTTCTGCTCCACCAGGAAGATGGTCATGCCGTCGCGGCGCAGCTGCTCTATGGTGTCGAAGATCTGCTGGATGACGATGGGGGCCAGCCCCAGCGAGGGTTCATCCAGCAGCAACAGGCGCGGTTTGCTCATCAGGGCGCGGCCGATGGCCAGCATCTGCTGCTCGCCGCCGGACATGGTGCCGGCGCGCTGCTCCAGGCGCTCGTGCAGGCGGGGGAACAGGGTGAAAATCTGATCCAGCAGACCGCGCTGCTCGGCCTTGTCGACGAAGAAGGCCCCCATCAGCAGGTTCTCCTCCACCGTCAGGCGAGCGAAGATGCGGCGCCCCTCCGGCACCACGGCGATGTCCTTGCGCATGATGCGGGCGGTGGAGAGCGAGTCTATCTGCTCTCCCTCGAACCAGATGGAGCCGCTGCTGGGCTTGGGTTCGCCGCACAGGGTCATCAGCAAGGTGGTCTTGCCGGCGCCGTTGGCACCGATCAGGGTGACGATTTCCCCCTCTTTTACCTGGACGCTGACGTCGTGCAGCGCCTGAATTTTGCCGTAGTGGGTCGATACGTTGCGAAGTTCTAACATCTTTTTGTCCTTACGACTCGCCCAGATAGGCCTTGATCACTGCCGGATTGCTGCGGATCTCGTCCGGCTTGCCGTGGGCCAGCGGGGTGCCCTGATTGACCACGAAGATGCGGTTGGAGATCTCCATCACCAGCTTCATGTCGTGCTCGATCAGCAGCACCGAGACCCCGAACTCGTCCCGCAGGTTGGAGATGAGCTCGTTCAGCTCGTCGGTCTCGTGGGGGTTGAGGCCGGCGGCCGGTTCGTCCAGCATCAGCAGCTCGGGCCGGGTCGCCATGCAGCGGGCAATCTCGAGCCGGCGCTGCTGGCCATAAGCCAGGTTGCCGGCGGCGCGGTTGGCGAGATCCTTGAGCCCCACCTTCTCCAGCCAGAAGGCGGACTGCTCCAGCCCCTCCCGCTCGGCACGGCGAAAGGCCGGGGTCTTGAACAGCCCGGCCAGAAAGCCGGTGTTGAGGTGCCTGTGCTGGGCCACCAGCAGGTTTTCCACCGCCGTCATGTCCTTGAACAGCCGCACGTGCTGAAAGGTGCGCACTATCCCCTTGCGGGCGATGAGGTGACCGGGCAGCCCCTGGATCTCCTCACCCTTGTAGCGGATGATGCCGCCGCTCGGGCGGTAGAAGCCGGTCAGGCAGTTGAAGACGGTGGTCTTGCCCGCCCCGTTGGGACCTATGATGGAGATCACCTCCCCCTTGTCCACGTCCAGCTTGACCCCGTTGACCGCCAGCAACCCTCCGAAGCGCATCGACAGATCAGAGACTTCCATTAACTTCTGATGAGTACTCATTTTCTCAGCTCCCGGGTCAGAGTGGAGTGAGCCAGCGCCAACAGCCCACCCATGTGGCGCATCGACAGATCAGAGACTTCCATTAACTTCTGATTGGCACTCATTTCTTTAACTCCAGATGCGGACGGGTCATCGGCAGCAATCCCTGTGGCCGCCAGATCATCATGAACACCATCAAGAGGCCGAACATCAGCATGCGGTACTCGTTGAACTCGCGCGCCAGCTCAGGCAGCACCGTCATCACGATGGCGGCCAGCACCACCCCGATCTGGGAGCCCATGCCGCCCAGCACCACGATGGCGAGCACGATGGCCGACTCGATGAAGACGAAGGACTCCGGGCTGATGAAGCCTTGGCGCGAGGCGAAGAAGCTGCCGGCGAAGCCTGCGAAACAGGCGCCAATGGTGAAGGCGGTCAGCTTGATGATGGTGGGGTTGAGCCCCAGCGACTTGCAGGCGATCTCGTCTTCCCGCAATGCCTCCCAGGCGCGGCCGAGCGGCATGCGCAGCAGGCGGTTGATGACGAACAGGGTGGCGATCACCAGCACCAGCGCCATCAGGTAGAGGAAGATCACCTTGTGGTTGGCGTTGTAGGCGATGCCGAAGAACTCGTGGAAGGTCTCGAAGCCGCCATCCTTGACGGTGCGGTTGAACTCCAGACCGCCCAGGGTCGGCTTGGGAATGCCGGAGATGCCGTTCGGGCCGCCGGTCAGGCTGGTCATGTTGTTGAGCAGGATGCGGATGATCTCGCCAAAGCCCAGGGTGACGATGGCCAGATAATCCCCCCGCAGCCGCAGCACCGGGAAGCCGAGCAGGAAGCCGAAGGTGGCCGCCGTCAGCCCGGCGATGGGCAGGCACTCCCAGAAGCTGAGCCCGAAGTAGGTGTTGAGCAGGGCATAGCTGTAGGCGCCGACCGCGTAGAAGCCGACGTAGCCGAGATCCAGCAGGCCGGCGAGGCCGACCACCACGTTCAGACCCAGCCCCAGCATGATGTAGATGAGGGCCAGGGTGGCCAGATCGATGGCACCGCGCGAGGCCATGAAGGGCCAGCTCACCGCGAACAGCAGCACCAGCACGGCGGTGAGGTTATAGAGCTTGGGGGCCTCTTCGGGGCTCGGCAGCACCAGCTTGGTGAAGCCGACCGAGAAGCCGCTGATGGAGGCCTGAAACAGCCGGCTTATCTGGCCGCGCAGCATCTGGAACCAGAACACCAGGGTGGCGCCGCCCAGCAGCCAGGCCAGCGACACGTCGAGCCGGCTGGTCACCAGCAGGCGAGTACCGTCGGTTTCGAGCTTGAAGCCGAGCAGCCAGAAGGAGAGCACCAGCAGCACCAGGCTGGCGATGCAGGCATGAATGAATTGTTTTTTCATACCTTTTCGACCTCCGGGCGACCCAGGATGCTGTATATGGACATGAACAGCAGCATCAGACAGGTGATAGGTGCATGAATGAATTGATGTTGCATCATACCTTCTCCACCTCCGGGCGACCCAGAATGCCGGTGGGCATGAACAGCAGCACGCCGATCAGCAGGGCAAAGGCCATCACATCCTTGTACTCGGTGCTGAGATAGCCGGCGGTGAGCGCCTCGACCACGCCGAGCAACAGACCGCCCAGCACGGCGCCGGGAATGCTGCCGATACCGCCGAGGACTGCCGCGGTGAAGGCTTTCAGTCCGGCCATGAAGCCGAGGTAGGGGTTGATGACGCCGTAATACATGCCGAGCAGCACGCCGGCGACGGCGGCCAGGGTGGCCCCTAGCACGAAGGTGATGGAGATGACCACGTGGGTGTCTATCCCTAACAGGTTGGCCATCTTGATGTCTTCCGAACAGGCGCGGCAGGCGCGGCCCATGCGGGAGCGACCGATGAACTGGGTCAGCGCCAGCATGGTGATAAAGGTCACCACGAAGATGATGAGCTGCATCCAGGAGAGGCTGGCCTGGAAGCCGTCGGCTTCACCCAGGGTCCAGCCGCCGGAGATCAGGGTGGGCATGGCGATGTCGCGCGAGCCCTGGGCCATCCGCATCATGTTCTGCAGGAAGATCGACATGCCGATGGCGGAGATGAGGGGGATCAGCCGGTTGCCGCCCCGCAGCGGGCGGTAGGCGACCCGCTCTATGGTCCAGCCATAGGTGCCGGTGATGACGATGCTGACCAGGAAGGCGCCCCCCAGCAGCAGGAAGGTGCTGTCGATGCCCATCATCATGAGCCCCGCCATCACCATGAAAGCGACATAGGAGCCGATCATGTAGACCTCGCCGTGGGCGAAGTTGATCATGCCGATGATGCCATAGACCATGGTGTAGCCGATGGCGATCAACGCATAGGTGCTGCCTATGGTTAACCCGTTCAGCAACTGCTGAACCAGGTAAAGGAAGTGTTCGGACATACTGCGTTCCCTGTACTTGCCCGCAAAGAAAGGAGGGGTGACTCATGTCACCCCGACCGGCAGATTATTTGACTTGAGTGGAGGTACCGTCGGCGTGCCACTGGAACACACCGAATTCAAAGCCTTTCAGGTCGCCACTCGGAGCCCAGCTCAGGGTGCCCATGACGGTATCGATCGGTGCGGCCTTGATGGCGGCAGCCACGGCAGCCGGGTCATCCTCACCCGCCTTGGCGATACCGGCAGCCAGGGTTTGCACTGCGGCATAGGTGGTCCACACGAACGGACCGGAGGAGTCCTGACCCTTGGCCTTGAACGCGGCCACCAGCGGGGCGTTGGCCGGCACCAGGTCATATTTGTTCGGCAGGGTCACCAGCAGGCCTTCGGAGGCCGGACCGCCGATGGCGGAGATGTCCTTGTTGCCGACCCCTTCCGGACCCATGAACTTGGCCTTGAGGCCCTTCTCGCCAGCCTGACGCAGGATCAGACCCAGCTCGGGGTGATAGCCGCCGTAGTAGACGAAGTCGACGTTCTCTTTCTGCAGCTTGGCGATCAGGGCGGAGAAGTCCTTGTCACCGGCAGTGATGCCTTCAAACGCCACCACCTTGACGCCAGCCTTGTCCAGCGCCGCTTTCACGCTGGAGGCGATGCCTTCGCCGTACTGTTTCTTGTCGTGGATGACGGCCACGCGCTTGGGTTTGACCTGCTCGATGATGTACTTGGCGGCGGTCGGACCCTGGTCGCTGTCCAGGCCGATGGTACGCAGCACCAGCTGATAGCCGCGCTCGGTGATCTTGGGGTTGGTGGAGGCCGGGGTGACCATCAGCACGCCTTCATCTTCATAGATGTCGGAAGCGGGCAGGGTGTTGTCGGAGCAAAGGTGGCCTACCACGAATTTGACGCCGTCGTTGATCACCTTGTTGGCGACCGCCACGGCCTGCTTGGGATCGCAGGCGTCGTCATAGATGACTGCTTCGATCTGCTTGCCCTTGATGCCACCGGCCTTGTTGATCTGCTCGACCGCCATCTTGCCGCCGGTGAACTGCATGTCGCCGTACTGGGCGACCGGGCCGGTGACCGGACCGGCGATGCCGATCTTGATGGTGTCCGCCGCGTGGACCAGTGATACCGATCCGAACAGGGCCATAGAAACCGCTGTCCTGACTGCCATTTTGCTCAACTTATTCATCGATTCGTCCCTTAATCAGTGGATTGTTTCATTTTCCGTGTGCCATTCCGAACCGTGATCCCGCCAGTCCGGCAATAGGTATGGTTCTATCATTCCTCGCTGGGCAATAACAAGCTGTTAAAGATACTAACCAGAGAGGGTGGAATAGTGCTTTTTTGAAACAAATAACCAATATTTAAATGTGATTTAGATATTGATGCTGAATGTGTTGATTAACATCTTCTCAACAAGGTGTGCTTTCGATAAATGATAGATGAAAAAACTGACGATATTTTACCCTGACACTGCTCCCATTTTGACCAAAATCCGTTTGCGCAAATAGAAATGAGCGCCTAGATTAGCCAGCATTGACAATTCATTGGCAGTGCTCGTTAAAACCAAGCCTTTATTCGGGAAATCTGCTAATGTTCCGCCTTTGATCTTCAGGAGACAGAGATGGCCACTATCAAGGATGTCGCCTCCCGCGCAGGCGTATCCATCTCCACCGTCTCACATGTACTCAATCACACCCGTCGGGTCAGCGAAGACGCAACCCAAAAAGTGCTTGAGGCGGTGGCAGAACTCAACTACGCGCCCAACTCGGTAGCGCGCAGCCTCAAGATAAACTCGACCAAGACCATCGGCATGCTGGTGACTACCAGTGCCAACCCCTTCTTTGCGGAAGTGGTGCAAGGGGTGGAGGCGTATTGCTTCGAGCAGGGCTACAGCCTGATCCTCTGCAACACCGAGAACCAGCCGCCCCGTCAGCAGCACTACCTGCGCATGCTGATGGAGAAGCGGGTCGACGGTCTGCTGGTGTTGGGAACCGACATCGATACCCCGCTGCGCGACATGCTGCGCATCCACAAGAACGTGCCGCAAGTGGTGCTGGACTGGGGTACCGAGTGTGACTTTGCCAACGTCATCAACGACAACGCCCGCATCGGTGCGCGTCTGGCCGTGCGCCACCTGCTGGAGCAGGGTCACCGCGACATCGTCTGCATCACCGGTCAGCTGGCCAAGCCGACCACCCAGCAGCGACTGGACGGGGTGCGCGATGCCCTGGGCGAGCAGGGTCTGACCCTGAAAGACGAGCAGATCTTCGAAGGGGATTACGAGAGCCAGAGCGGATTCGATGCCATGCAGCGGATCCTGGCCCTCAAGCCGCGGCCGACCGCGGTGTTTGCCTTCGACGATCCCATGGCGATCGGCGCCATCTGCGCCGCCTGGGAAGCCGGGGTCAAGGTGCCGGACGATATCTCCATGATCGGTTATGACGACGTGGAGATGGCGCGCTTCTCCAGCCCGCCGCTGACCACCATCCGCCACCCCAAGGCCGAGCTCGGCCTGTTGGCGGTGCAGCAGTTGGTGAGCCGGATCCGCAACAAGGAGCTGGAAGTCGAGTCGATGACGGTCCAGCCGGAGCTGATCGTCCGCCGCTCGGTCAAGTCCCTGTGCTGATCGCGCCACGGCAGAGCCATCAACAAGAAAACCCCCTCGCTAGCGAGGGGGTTTTTGTTTGGCCCGCGTTTATTGCAAGGGCGGCCAGTACTCCTTGTTGGCGGCGATCAGGTCGTCCAGGATGGCTTTGGCCACCGAGGCGCTCGGCACCGTCTTGGAGAGGGTGATCGCCTGCCACAGCTTCTGATAGGAGCGCTCGATCCATGCCTCCACCACCAGCTTCTCGACGGCCACCTGCTGGCCCATCATGCCCTGCTGGAACAGCGGGATGTTGCCCACCTGCAGCGGCTCGGGGCCGCTGCTTCCCACCAGGCAGGGGATCTCGACCATGGCCTCCGGGTCGAAGTTGGGGATGGCGCCCCGGTTCGGCACGATCAGCAGCATCCGCTCCTGGGTGTTGAAGGCGATGGCGGTGGCCAGATCCACTATGTAGGAGGCGTGCTCGTCGATCTCCAGCTCGCCGGCCGCGGCGTTGCCGGCCGCCACGATGGCGCGGCAGGCGCTGAACACGTGCTTCTCGCGGTGTTCCATCACCTCGTTGGCGCGGGTGTGCTCCGGATTGGAGTGGGTCACCACATAGTCCGGGTAGAGGTAGTACTTCAGATAGGTGTTGGGCAGGGTATCCGGATCAAGCGCCCACACGTCCTTGGCCTTGGCGAAGGTGTCGTTCCAGCTGGCCTCGGCGTGGCCGGCCTGCTTGGGCACATAGCCGTGTTTGGCCACGTGGGCCTTGATGGCCGGCATCAGGTCGTTGCCCGCCAGATCCTCGATGCGGGTCCACCAGCCGAAGTGGTTGAGGCCGTAGTAGCGTACCCGCATCTCCTTGCGTGACGGCAGGCCGGCGATCTGGGCCATCCGTCCCTCGATGCCGATGGGCATGTCGCAGATGTTGAGGATCCTGGCGTGGGGGCGCAGGCGACGGGTCGCCTCCGCCACGATGGCGGCCGGGTTGGAGTAGTTCAGCATCCAGGCATCCGGCGAGTACTGCTCCATGTAGTCGACCAGTTCCAGCACGCCGCCGATGGAGCGCATGCCGTAGGCGATGCCGCCCGGGCCGCAGGTCTCTTGGCCGACCACGCCATGGCGCAGCGGGATCTTCTCGTCCAGCTCGCGCATGGGGTACTTGCCGACCCGGATGTGGGCCATCACGAAGTCCACCCCGCTGAAGGCCGCCTTGGGGTCGGTGCCATAGCTGAAGGCGATGTCCGGGGCCTGCTCCCGCAGCAGGACGCGGCAGGCTTCGGTGATCACCTCCTGGCGGGCGCCATCGTTGTCGTAGAACTTGATCTCCCGCAGCGGGAAGCGGTGCTGGTTCTCCAGCAGCATGAGAACGATGCCCGGGGTAAAGGTGCTGCCACCGCCGGCAATGACGACAGAGAATTTTTTCATGATCATGACTCCGTTACGAAAGAAGAGGAGGAGGGGTTGTTCATCAGGCTCTCCATGTTTTCCCTTAGCTGGGGCACATGCAGACCGATAATGATCTGGATGCTGTCACCGTGGCGGACCACGCCGTGGGCACCCAATTGTTTGAAAGCATCATCCGGTGCCGCTAGGCCCGCATCGCGTAGCGATATGCGCAGCCGGGTGGCGCAGTTGTTCAGGCTGTTGATATTTTCCACACCACCGAGCGCCGCCAGAATATGGCCGGCAATATCATGGCCGCGCTGTTTTTTGGCGGCCTGATAATCGGCCTTGGAATACAGTTTTATTTCGCTTTCATCCCGCCCAGGGGTTTTCAAATTGAATTTCAGAATGAGCGTGCGGAATATCAGGAACCAGATCCCGGTAAAGGTCAGGCCGATGGCAATCTGGGTAAACATCATGCCGGCGTGATTGTGGAACATGGGGATCCAGTTCTGCGGCAGGAACTGGTCGAGCAGACCACCACCCATGTTGCCGACGACCCCGAACAGGTACATCACGGTCGCCATGGTGGCCGCCAGCAGGGCATGGATGGCGAACAGCAGGGGCGAGATGAAGAGGAAGGTGAACTCGAGCGGCTCTGTGATCCCCACCAGCATGGCGGTCAGGGTGGCCGGGATCAGCAGGCCGGCCACCTTGGCCTTGTTCTCTTTGGCGGCGGTGGCGTAGATGGCGAGCGCAATCCCCATGGCCCCGAAGATCTTGGAGTTGCCGTGCAGGGCGAAGCCGCCCTGGGGGAACAGCTCGATCAGTGGCCGGGTGCTCTGGCTGAACTCCAGCATGTGCTGAGCCCAGTAGAGCTGGATGCCACCTTCCACCGCGGCCGGGCCGAAGATGAAGGGGCCGTAGATGAAGTGGTGCAGGCCGGTCGGGATCAGGATCCGCTCGAGGAAGGTGTAAACCCAGACGCCGAGCGGGCCGGAGACCAGCATGAATTCCTGCAGGGAGGCGATGCCCATCTGCACCTTGGGCCAGCCCAGCAGGGTCAGCCAGGCGCAGGGGATCATCACGAAGAAGGCGACGATGGTGACGAACGAGCTGCCCTGGAAGATGCCGAGAAAGACCGGCAACTGCCGGTCGAACAGCCGGTTGTGCAGGGCGGTGACGATGCCGGAGATGGCGATGGCACCTATGATGCTGGTGTCCAGGGTCTTGATGCCGGCCACCATGGCCAGCCCGCTCTCACCACCCACCGCCTGGTTGAAGTCGACCCCGAAATAGTCGCCCCAGGTCATCCCCATGGCATTGATGAAGTAGTTCCAGGTCATGAAGCTGACCAGCACGGAGAGGCAGGCGCGGGCCTGAGCCTTGTTTGCCAGCCCGATCGGCAGGCCGATGGCAAATATCAGCGGCATATTTCGAAATACCGTCCAGCCACCCTCTTCAATAATATGGACTATTTGAAAAAACAGTCCCTGAGGATTGGCCAGCGTCTCTCCCACGAACATGGGATTTTTCAGCATGATTGCAATGCCTACCACCATACCTGCGAATGGAAACAGTAATACAGGCGTAAACATTGCCCCGCCAAAACGTTGAATTTGACTGAGCATATAGCGTCCCTTTTTATTAGAGAATTGTCTGACTGCTGTTGTCGTACTGCTGAATTGAACCTAACAACAAGCGATCAGGCCCTCATGAAATATGTGGTGGTTATGTGATCCGGCGCATGCACTTATTTAGACAAAGAGATCTAAATTTTGCGATATTGTTGTACGTCTTGTTTTTGTGACGTTTTTATCGGGTTATTTGAATTTAAAATTTTTTATTTTCAGCTGGTTGAAATAAAGGCGAGCAAATGGGCCGCCACCCCGGCTGGGTAAAGAGAGGTCTAGTAGTGATCTACAAATCGGTGGCGGATCGATTGCGTATCCGGGTCAACGGGGCGGATTGCCGGGTGGGGGATGTCCTGCCGAGCGAGAAAACCCTGGCGAGTCAGTTCGGGGTATCGCGGATGACGGTGCGCAAGGCGGTGGACATGCTGATCGAGTGGGGGCTGGTGGAGCGGCGCCAC
Source organism: Aeromonas sp. Y318-1 (assembly GCF_027706125.1). Classification (NCBI taxonomy): domain Bacteria; kingdom Pseudomonadati; phylum Pseudomonadota; class Gammaproteobacteria; order Aeromonadales; family Aeromonadaceae; genus Aeromonas; species Aeromonas sp. Y318-1. The sequence continues at coordinate 33,545 of NZ_JAPDCM010000020.1, read as the reverse complement.
GGCAGCGGCACCTACGTGACCAAGAAGGACGTGCAGCACGAGACCAAGGGGCTGAGCGGTTTCACTGAGCTGATGCGTGAACAGGGCCGCAGCCTGACCAGCGAGGTGCTGGAGTTTCGCACCATGCCGGCCCCACCCGCCATCGCCAGCCAGCTCAGGGTCAAGGTGAACGAGCCGGTCTACTTCTCCAACCGGGTGCGCTCGGTGGACGGCCGGGCCCTGCTGGTGGAGGAGAGCTATATGCCGGTGCGGCTGTTTCGCCCCCTCTCGGTGGCCCACCTGGAGGGATCCAAGTTCGCCTACATCGAGAACGAGTGCCAGCTCCCCATCGCCGGCAACTACGAGAGTTTCAGCGCCGTGCTGGCCGACCGGCGCATGGCCGAGCTGCTGCACATCGAGCAGGGGGCGCCCATCCTGCGGCTCACTTCGCTCTCATACGGTGAGAACGGCGAGTTTCTCAACTACTCCATCATGTTCCGCAATGCCAACGACTATCACGTCGACTACCACCTGCGCCGCGCCCGCGGCTAGCCCGTCCCCCATCTTGCTGCGTATGCCAACCCCCTCGCCAGCGAGGGGGTTTTTGTTTGATGGGCCCTGGATGCACGCCTCAGGCCTTGAGGCCAAGCCGCTTGGCGAGGCGGTGCAGGTTGCCACCGTCGAGCTCCAGCGCGCGGGCGGTGGCGGCCCAGTTACCGTCGTGGGCGGCCAGGGTCTGCTCGATCAGCGCAAGCTGGAAGGCGTCGGTGGCGGCGCGCAGGCCGAGGCCGCCGGGCAAGGGGGTCATTGGCGCCATGGCGGGGCTGGTGGAGGGGGGTAGGGGGCCGGCCGCCAGGTTGAAGTGATGGCTGGCGAGGGTCGGGGCCTGGCTGCCCTGTTCGGCCCGCGCCAGCACGGCGGCGCGGTGGATGGCGTGCTCGAGTTCCCGCACGTTGCCGGGCCAGTCGTGGCGCTCGAGCAGTTGCAGCGCTTGTGGCTGGATGCGCAGCCGCTCTAGCCCCAGGCTGAGCCGGCAGCGCTCGCAAAAGTAACCGGCCAGCAGGGGAATGTCGCCGGGGCGCTCGCGCAGCGCCGGGGCGTGGATCGGGAACACGCTCAGCCGGTGGTAGAGGTCGGCCCGGAACTGCCCCTCGACCACCGCCTGCTTCAGATCCCGGTTGGTGGCCGCCAGGATGCGCACGTTCACCTTGAGCGGGGTGTCGTCACCGATCCGCTGCAGATCGCCGTATTGCAGCACCCGCAGCAGCTTGGCCTGCAGCGCCAGGGAGAGCTCGCCGATCTCGTCGAGGAACAGGGTGCCCCGATCCGCCAGCTCGAACTTGCCCGCCCTGTTGTGGATGGCGCCGGTGAAGGCCCCCTTCACGTGACCGAACGGCTCGCTCTCCGCCACCGACTCCGGCAGGGCGGCGCAGTTGAGGTAGACAAGGGGCGCGTTGGCGCGCTGGGAGCCGCGATGCACCGCCTTGGCGATCAGCTCCTTGCCGACCCCGGTCTCCCCCAGGATCAGCACGTTCAGCTCCGAGTTCGCCACCACCTCGATCTCGTGGCGCAGCCGGGCCATGGCGGGGGACTGGCCGATCATCTCCGGCTGCTCAGGTCCGGGCCGGGCGCCGGGGGCGAGCGGCTCGCTGCTCTGGCGGGCGAGTCGCTCCAGCAGCAGGGCGTTGCTGAGGGCGGCGGCGGCCAGGGCGCCCACCAGCCGCAGCTCCTCGTCGCTGATGGCGTCGAACTGGGTCGGGTTCATGCCGTCTATGGTCAGGGCGCCGATCAGCGCCTGATCCGAGAACAGCGGCAGGCCGACGCAGGCGTGCACCCTGAAGTCGTCGTGATCCGGCAGCAGGCCGTCATAGGGGTCGGGCAGGCTGCTGTCGGCGGGGAAGCGCACCACGTCGCCGGCGCGGGCGATGGCCTCCATGCGCGGGTGATCCTTGAGGGCGAAGCGGCGCCCCAGCACGTCCTGCATCAGGCCGTCGATGGCCAGCGGGATGAACTGGCCCCCCTCGTAGCGCAGCAGGGCCGAGGCATCCGAGTTCAGCAGGCTGCGCACGCTCTGGATCAGGCGGTGAAAGCGGTCCTGATGGGAGATGCCGAGTTGCAGGTCGAGGGCGATGCGCGCCAGGCTGTCGGTCGAGATCACGATAATTGTCCAAATGACAGTGTGTTTGTGATTTTGACTATGAATGGTGGTTGTCTAAATGACAATAATGACTGTGTGCATCCATTAAAAACAACAAGTTACAGGTTGGCACGTCCGCTGCAATAGCTGGTTCAGTCGAACATACACTATTGCATTCGAGGAACTGCCTGATGAGCATTCACGTCAAGAACAACATCCACTGGGTCGGCCAACGGGACTGGGAGGTACGCGACTTCCACGGTACCGAGTACAAGACCCACAAGGGCACCAGCTACAACAGCTATCTCATCCGCGAAGGGAAGAACGTGCTGATCGATACCGTCGATCACAAGTTCAGCCGCGAGTTCGTGCAGAACCTGGCGGCGGAGATCGATCTCGCCGCCATCGACTTCGTGGTGATCAACCACGCCGAGGAGGATCACGCCGGCGCCCTGACCGAGCTGATGGCCCGCATCCCCGGCACCCCCATCTACTGTACCCGCAACGCCATCGACTCCATCACCGGCCACCATCACCACCCGGAGTGGAACTTCCAGCCGGTCAAGACAGGGGACAGCCTGGACATCGGCAACGGCAAGCAGCTGGTGTTTATCGAGACCCCCATGCTGCACTGGCCCGACAGCATGATGACCTACATGACCGAGGATGCGGTGCTCTTCTCCAACGACGCCTTCGGTCAGCACTACTGCGACGAGCACCTGTTCAACGACGAGGTGGACCAGACCGAGCTGATGGAGCAGTGCCAGCGCTACTACGCCAACATCCTCACCCCCTTCAGCCCGCTGGTGACCGCCAAGATCAAGGAGGTGCTGGGCTTCAACCTGCCGGTGAGCATGGTAGCCACCTCCCACGGCATCGTCTGGCGCGAGGATCCCACCCAGATCATCCTGAAATACCTGGAGTGGGCGGATCAGTATCAGGAGGATCGCATCACCCTGTTCTACGACTCCATGTCCAACAACACCCGCATGATGGCCGACGCCATCGCCCAGGGCATCCACGAGGTGGACCCCGGCGTGGCGGTGAAGATCTTCAACGTGGCCCGCCACGACAAGAACGAGATCCTGACCCAGGTGTTCCGCTCCAAGGGGATACTGGTGGGCTCCTCCACCATGAACAACGTCATGATGCCCAAGGTGGCGGGCATGCTCGAGGAGATCACCGGCCTGCGTTTTCGCAACAAGCGCGCCTCGGCCTTCGGCAGCTACGGCTGGACCGGCGGTGCGGTGGACCGGATCCAGACCCGGCTGATGGATGCAGGCTTTGACATCAGCCTCTCCCTCAAGGCCAAGTGGCGGCCGGATGGCTCGGCCCTGGCCGAATGCCGCGAGCACGGTCGCCGGCTCGCCCGTCAGTGGGCGCTGCATCCGCTGGACGCGCCCCGCCCGCTCGCCACCACTCCGGCGGCGGTGGCACCCGTCCCCGCGATGCCTGCTGTTGAGCCGAAAGCCGCAGCGGCTGCCGCTGAATGGGATGACGACCAGGCCATGCTCTGCACCGTCTGCCAGTGGGTCTACGACCCAGCCCAGGGCGAGCCGGATCAGCTGGTGGCGCCGGGCACCCCCTGGGCCCAGGTACCTGACAGCTTTCTCTGCCCCGGCTGCGGCATCGGCAAGGAGGTATTTGAACCCTGTGCCCTGGAGGCCTGTGTATGAACGCAGCAACGCAGAGTGACGCCGGCATCAGCCGGGAGATAGTGGTGATCGGCAGCGGTTTCGCCGCCCAGCAGCTGGTCAAGAGCTTGCGCAAGCTGGACGCCGAGCAGCCTATCCGCCTCATCACCGCCGACAGCGGCGACGAGTACAACAAGCCGGACTTGAGCCACGTGGTGAGCCGGGGCTGCGCCGCCGCGGCCATGACCCGTCTTGGCGGCAGCGACTTTGCCGAGCAGCAGCGCATCACGCTGTTGCCCCATTGCCCGGTGCTAGCCATAGATCCCGCCCGGCGGGTGGTGAAGACCGAGCAGGGGGAGTTCCCCTATGGCCGGCTGGTGCTGGCGACCGGTGCCAGCGCGGCCCGTCCCCCCATCCCGGGGGCCGAGTTGCTGATCACCCTCAACAGCCAGCAGGAATATGCCGCCGCCGAGGCCAGGATCCGGCAGGCCAGCCGCATTCTGGTGCTGGGGGCGGGCCTCATCGGCTGCGAGCTGGCGATGGACATGGCGAGCGCCGGGAAAGAGGTCACCCTGCTGGACTTGGCCGAGAGCCCGCTGAGCACCCTGTTGCCGGCGGCCCTGAGCCAGCCGTTGCTGCAGGCACTGCGTGAGCAGGGAGTGAAGCTGCAACTGGGACAGGGCATTGCCGGCTTAGGCCCGCAAGATCCGGATCGTCCAAATGATGGCTTGCTGGTCACCCTCAGTGACGGCCGCATCAGTGAACAGGATCTGGTGATCGCCGCCATCGGTCTGCGGCCAAATCTGGCCCTGGCCGAGAGTGCCGGTCTCGAAGTCGGGCGCGGCATCCGGGTCGATGACAGGCTGCAGACCAGCGATCCCCATATCTTCGCGCTGGGGGATGGCATCGAGTGGCGGGGGCAGCTGCTGCCCTTCCTGCAACCCATAGTGCTGGGGGCCAACGCCCTGGCCAAGACCCTGCTCGGCACGCCGACCGCGCTGACCCTGCCCCCCATGCTGGTGAAGGTGAAGACGCCGCTCTACCCGCTGCAGCTGGCCGGCCGTACCCTGGGTGAGGATCTCGCCTGGCAATGCCGCTGGAACCGCCAGGGCATGGTGGCCGAGGCGCGCGGTGCCGATGGCGAGCTGTGCGGCTTCGTGGTGGGGGGCGATCAGATGAGCGCCGCCTTCCCGCTGCTGCGCCAGCTGCCCCGTTGATTCATTGATTGAGGCCGGGTCGACCCGGCCCTCTGAGGAGAAAACTTATGTCACTGCACCTTATTCCTGCCCACTGGGTGGTTCGTCGCTCCACCCCCTTCTTCACCCGTCAGAACGTGCCCCAGGCCCTGCTCACCCATCACAACACCGCGGCCGGCGTGTTCGGCCAGCTCTGCGTGATGGAGGGCACCGTCACCTATCACGGCTTCGCCAACGAGCAGGCCGAGGAGCCGGAGATGAGCCTGGTGATCCGTGCCGACCAGTTTGCCACCAGTCCGCCCCAGTACTGGCACAGGGTCGAGCTGTCGGAGGATGCCCGCTTCAACATCCACTTCTGGGCCGAGCAGGGTTCGTCGGATCAGCCCCTGTTCAACAGCCGGAAATAATAAGGTTCCACAGCCGCAAGGGGTGAGTCACCGGGGATGGATCGGCGCGAATGACCCCACTGCCCATGCAGATCAAATTAATCAACTCAGATGTTCGTTATCCTGAGCCCCTGATCCGAATGAGCGCAGTGGGGAAAGAATGAGTGTGATCGAAGCCGTGACCCTGGCCTCTGGCCTGGTCTATCTGGTCCTGCTGTTGTGGCAGGGGCGATCCGGTTGGTCATGGACTATCTCCCTCGTGCTTGCCGGTGCCACCTGGCTGGTGGCGGCAGACGCTGTACTCTGGCTCGCGCTGGGGCTGGTGGTCGGCGGCCTCGGCCTGCTGCATCGCCTCCGGCCCTTGCCAGCGCTGGCCGAGATCAACAGTCAGTCGCTGCGGGCCTGGACCCGCCACCTGCTGCTGCTCTGCTGGGGGCTGGTGACGGTGCAGTACGGCGTCCATATCTGGCAGCTGGGGCAGGGGGAGACCCCCTGGCTGATGCGGCCGGACGTGGTGGACGGCTTCCTGCCTATCGCCGGCGGGCTCGGGTTGCGGGCCTGGCTCGGCCAGGGGCTGGTGGATCCCCACCATCCGGCGGCGACCATCACGGTGCTGGTGCTCAGCCTGTCGGCCCTGCTGCTGGGGCGGGCGTTCTGCGCCTGGTTCTGCCCGCTCGGGCTGGTGGGGGAGTGGTTGCACGGCCTGCGCGCACGCCTGCTGCCGGGGGAGTGGACGCCGCCGCGCTGGCTGGACCTTGTCCTGCGCGGCCAGAAGTTTCTGGTGCTCTGCTTCCTGCTGTTTATCGTGTCGATCGCGGTGCCAAGCATTGCCCTGCCCGGCTACTTCACCAGCCCCTACCATCAGGCGGCGGACATGAAGATGGGGGCCTTCTTCTTCAACCTGAACCTGATCTCCGGCCTCTGCCTCGGCTGGGTGCTGTTGCTCACCGTCGCCTTCCGGCAGGGCTTCTGCCGCTATCTCTGCCCCTACGGCGCCTGGCTGGCCCTGCTCGGCCTGCTGACGCCGCTGCGCATCCGACGCGACCCGGCCCGCTGCCTGCGTAGCGCCAGCCACGACTGCGACAAGTGCAGCCGGGCCTGCCCGTCCCGCATCCAGGTGCACCAACTGATCGCGGTGCAGAGCCTGGAGTGCACCAGCTGTCTGAGCTGCGTCGCCGCCTGCCCCAAGCGGGCCGATGCGCTGCACTTGGGCACGCAGGGGCGCCGGCTTGTTCCCCGCCAGTTACTGGGGCTGCTCTGCCTGTTGCTGCTGGTACTGCCGCTGCTCGCTTACGGCCTGCTGGGGATCTGGGTCAGCCAGACGCCGCTTGTGGATCGCGCCCATCTGCTGCAACTGCTGCCGCAATTGACCCATTGAGTGGCGAGGAGCCAGTTGCAGGCTGTCTGCGAAGGGCACGCCGGACAGCCTGAACATGCACCCGCATTTGATACCTGAGGGGTAGCAGGGTAAAGTCCCTTCCCCGACCTGACGGCCCTGCTGCCGTGTCGGGCCGGCAGCCCGCCTTGAGCGCACCTTGCTTCCCTTGCGAAGCAGCCAGTGCCGGGCGCCGGCACCTAGATGAGCGCGATCTACCATGACAACCGGCGTAGCAAATGCAACGGTCCGCGGTCGCGATCAGATCCACAATCGTCTTTGGAGAAGTAAATGGGACAGAAACCATCGTTGGTGGGCGGGGCATGCATCATTGCCGGCGTCTGTGTAGGGGCCGGCATGCTGGGCTTGCCGAGTGCGGGGGCGGGCGCCTGGACCATCTGGTCGGTGCTGGCCATCACCCTGACCATGATCGTGATGACGCTCTCCGGCTGGATGCTGCTGGAGTCCTATCAGGGCTATCCGCTGCGCGTGTCGTTCGATACCGTCACCCGCGAACTGCTGGGGGAGAAGCTCAACGCCCTCAACAACCTCACCGTCTATTTCGTCGGCGGCATCCTGCTCTACGCCTACATCACCTCGGCCGGCCTCATCATCGACGGCATGACCGGCATTGGCAGCCAGTTGGGCTCAGTCCTGTTTACCCTGGGCTTCTCCGGCCTGGTGTGGCACTCCACCCGGGCGGTGGATCGCATCTCAGTCGTGCTGGTCATCGCCATGGGGCTGAGCTTCGTGTTCGGCATCTCGGGCCTGTCGCTCAACATCAAGCCGACCCTGCTGTTCGATACCCTGAGCGAGCACGCCAGCTATGCCCCCTATGCGCTGGCCATGCTGCCGGTGGCGCTCACCTCGTTCGGTTATCACCACTCGGTGTCGTCCATGCGCGCCTACTACGGTGAGGAGCGCCGCGCCCGTTACGCCATCCTCGGCGGCACCGCCATCGCCCTGCTGTTCTACCTCATCTGGCTGGTGAGCGTGTTCGGCAACCTGCCGCGCAGCGAGTTCGGCCCGGTGGTAGCGCAGGGCGGCAACGTCGACGTGCTGCTCAAGGCCTTGGCCTCGGTGATCGAATCCGAGGCGGTCGCCAACGCCCTCAACCTCTTCTCCATGGCTGCCATCCTCTCCTCCTTCATCGGGGTGGGTCTGGGGGTGTTCGACTATCTGGCGGATCTGTTCAAGTTCGACAACGGCCGCGGTGGCCGCGCCAAGTCGTGGGCGGCCACCTTCCTGCCGCCGCTGCTGCTCTCCCTGCTGTTCCCGTTCGGCTTCCTGATGGCCATCGGCTATGCGGGCGCCGTGGCCACCCTGTGGACCTGCATCATCCCGGCCCTGCTGGCCTGGAAGGTGCGCGCCGGCAAGGGCAAGCAAGGGGATAAACAGGAGGGCTTCCGGGCGCCGGGCGGCATGCCGATGATCGCCGGTGTCTTCCTGTTCGGGGTGCTGACCGCGGCGTTCCACCTGCTCAACATGGCGGGCATGCTGCCCGTCTACACCGGCTGACCCCCCCGGCCTGCCTCGGCAGACTGCGACAAAAAACGGCGCCTGATGGCGCCGTTTTTTTATGATGCAGCACTGGCGGTCACCTGTGGCGTTACTGCCGGTAGCGGGCGGCGGTGATGAACTGGCCGAAGGTCTCGCACCAGATGATCACGCTGTCGTAGTCGGCCGGGTTCACATCGGCAGGGAGGGGGACGATGAAGTTGTCGAAGGTCTTTACCGGCCCGATTTTCACCATCTTCTCCTTCAGGCGGGCAAAGTCGGCCTCGGTCTCGACGAAGGTGGGTGACAGGTAGAGCTGGTAGTCGGGCCCAGGTGCCAGCTTGCCCATCAGGCTGATGGCATCGGGTCCGATGCTGACCTGCCCCTCACCCCAGTGCAGCCGGTCGCTGTCTTGCAGATCCCGGCGAAAGGTGCCGTGAAAGCTGGCCTGAGCCTGCCGGGCGGCAACCTGTTCGTTGGTGGGGGCGGCTGGGGCTATCAGGATCGGCAGGGCATAGATGCCGGCCGCAAAGCCGGCGGCGCCCACCAGCAGATGGCTGGCCAGCAGCAGGGCCAGGGTTTTGCGTTGCATGGCTGTCTCGGTCGTTGATTAATTGATGGCACCACCCTACCAGCAGGCCGCCGTCATGCCCACCCCGGAATGGGGCATGACGGTGGTTGTACGGGCAACGTGTGGGCGGGGTTTACTGGATGCTGACCGCCAGGGTGTGGGGCACTTGCTCGCCACGGCGGGCGGAGGCACGCATCTGATAGACCTGGATCAGGTACTTGCCGGAGGCGGGCAGGGCGCCTTGCCACTGACCATCGCCATCGTTGCTGCCTAGCGCCTCGGCCTGACCGGGTTGGGCGCCGGGGGCGAAGACATTGAAGTTGGCGTTGCTGCTGCCGCCGATCTTGACCGTCATGGTCTGGCCCGCCTTGGCCACCAAGGTGTAATGGATGGTGTCATAGCCGGTGAAGTTGCCCTTGAGCTGGGCGCTGTGTGCCCCCTTGGCAAACTGCACCGGAACCGTGGTGACCTTGTCGGCGGCCTGCGCACCGGCGGCCATGGTGATGGCCAGCAGGGCGGCCTGGATTGCTCGTTTCATCGTTGCACCTCGTGAAGAGGCCCTGTCACCCTGGCAGAGCCGCCTCGACAAGATATGCCCAAATCGGCGGGTTGCCTATCCGGCTCAGAGATATCGTCCCGGCCGAGTTGGCATGAACAGGTGAGATAGGTGGCGACGCTGCTTCGCATGTTGCAGCGCAAGGCAAGCGACGGTCGTGCGGGTTGTTAAAGCCGGGCGCAGCTGCCTGGCCCGGCTTGGTGTTCACTCCCTTTATCACACGAATCAGTGCGCGGGCAGGATTAGGGGTTGAAGCTGCGGGTAATCTTCAACTGATGAATCCCACCGGAGCATTGGGAGTCATTGCCCCAGGCACTGACCGGCAGGCCGCGATCCAGCGCCAGCAGGGCCATCTCGAACATGCCTCTGCCGGGGTAATCATTCAGGTTTTTGAAGACATGGAAGCTCGTGCTGCCCTGCTCATAATTCTTTTCCCATGAAATCACCACCGCATTGCCGGCGTCGGGGCCGCCACTGGCCGATTTGATATAGCCGGCATGCACATCGGTCAACATGACCCGATCAAGACACTGCACGTCGACCCGGTAAGTGGCCAAGGCACTGGTAGATAACATCAGGGTGGACAAGGCGGCCAACATAACGAACTTCTGTTTCATTATCATTCTACACATCTCCATTTGTGTGTTTTGGGTGAATGGCGGAAATTAAAATGGGGAGGTGGAAAAGGCCATGCCTATTTAATTCTGATAAGTCTGATATTGATTTTACATATTGCTTTGCAAGTGCATTGTTTGGGCGCCCTATTTTTACTTGAAAATAAGGTATTGATTTTCAAAGGTTTGTTTTTGAATTCGGATGTCATCATTTTTCATCATCACGGTGATATGAAAGATGGTTGGATATATAAAAAACGCCATTTCAATGCTGCGTTATTTATTTTTAGGTATGTCTTGGCATAAATAACAGCTTCATTGATGAGGCGCAACAAGAAGAAATGGGGGGTACCAAATATTTTTGTGGTTATTGCTATCCATCAGCCAGCCTGCATATGAATTTGGATGATCGGTAGAGAGGCAGGCTTATATTCGCGCGTATTCGATGATGGCTGTCGAGCAAGAGAAGCCACTGGCGGGCATATTCCGTGCAGCCCTGAACAAGATGCTGTGGGCGCGATGACAATCCGATACCCTATGGCTCGGGTTCTTCTTTTATCACGGGAATGGAACATGCTGATCATCTTCAGTGGTTTGCCGGGCAGCGGAAAAAGCACCATAGCACGGGCTCTGGCCCGGCGGTTGAGGGCCGTTTACCTGCGCATCGATACCATAGAGCAGGCCATTCGTGATGTTGAACGGACGGCTGAAGAGATGGGGCCGGCCGGTTATTTCGTCGCCTATGGGCTGGCCAGAGAGAACCTGGTACTTGGCTCGATCGTCATCACGGATTCCGTTAACCCCATCCAGCTCACCCGGGATGCTTACCACGACATCGCCCGCTCGGTCGGGGTGCCCTGTCTCGATGTCGAGGTGGTCTGCTCCAATCCGACGCTGCACCGCGAGCGGGTCGAAAACCGGACGGTGGATATCGAGGGGTTGGCATTGCCGGATTGGCAGGCGGTGATCGATCGCGACTATCAACCCTGGGACAGTGAGCGTCTGATACTGGATAGCGCCACCCTGTCGGCTACCCAGAGCGTGGAAGCGATTGTCGCCGCGTTGGCAAAGCCGTTGTAGGTTCGATTGGCGCAACGTCATCGGACGAACGAGTGGCCTTGGTTGCGGTTGCTGTCGTGCAACAGAGGCGGCCAGCCGGAGGAGGAAATACGGCTGGTTGTGATGGCGGGGGAATCCATTTACGCGAACGTCCGATTACGCCTGACGGCTAATCGAACCTACGGGCTGTCGGTAGAGCAGAGTGTGGAAAAGATTGTCGCCGCGTTGGCACAGGAATCGTAGGTTCGATTAGCGCAGCCTAATCGGACGATCGAGAGGCTGTTGTTTCGGTTGTTCCTGCGAGTCTGCGGTGGCCAGCCGGAGGAGGAAATACGGCTGGCAATTATGGCGGGAGAGTTGATTTACGCGAACGTCCGATTACGCCTGACGGCTAATCGAACCTACGGATTTCAATACCCCAGCCTTCATGGAGTAATAATCCTCCCTTTATGGATACTTGTGAGTTGCAACACGAAAAAACTATAGGTTGATGGTTATATTGAGCTTCCTGTCATTTAAAGGAGGGGTTATGCAAGAAGCTCAATTTATTGATGCAATTCATGCCAAAACAAAAATAAGGCTAACTTTCTTTTCTAAAGAGGATGGTAGGCCCTTAGTGCGTTTATGTGCTCCTATGGACTTCGGCCCTAGTCGCCGAGCTCACAATAAAGACAACCGTTATCATCTTTGGGATTATGAAAGTGATGAGAAGAACCATGTGCTCTCACTTTTGCCAGATCAAGTCTCAAAAATGGAATTTTTAAACCAGAATTTTTGTCCAAGCGAATTTGTGACATGGCCACCAAATTGGTTTGTACCAAGAGATTGGGGACAATATAGCTAGTTAGCTAGTCAATACTTGAATATTTCAAAACAAAAACGGCGCCTTAACGGCGCCGTTTTTAATATCACTCACCCAACCAAGATCACTGCAGTAGGGAGATATCCGCGACTTGCAGGAACAGGTTGCGCAGGTTGTTCAGCAGTGCCAGACGGTTGGCCTTGAGGGCTTCGTCATCGGCCATCACCATCACCTCGTTGAAGAAGGTATCGACCGGCTCGCGCAGGGCGGCCAGACGGGTGAGGGCAGCCTGATAGTCGCCGGCGGCGAACAGCGGGGCCAGTTCGGCTTGCAGTTCGGCAACCTGGGTGGCCAGCGCCTTCTCGGCGGCATCGACCAGCAGTTCCGGTTTGACGGCAGTCGGCAATTCGCCTTCGACCTTGGCCAGAATGTTGCTCACGCGCTTGTTGGCGGCAGCCAGTGCCAGTGCGGCATCCAGTGTGCGGAAGTGGCTGACGGCCTTGACGCGACGATCGAAGTCGAGCGGACGGGTCGGGCGGCGGGCCAGTACGGCCAGCACCACGTCGGCACCGATGCCTTCGTCCTGATAGGCGGCGCGAAAGCGGCCCAGCATAAAGTCGACCACGTCGGTGACGACGGTTTTGTTGGTCAGCTTGTCGCCGTAGACGCGTACCGCTTCTTCAACCAGTTCAACCAGATCCAGATCCAGCTGCTTCTCGGTCATGATGCGCAGGGCACCGATGGCGGCGCGACGCAGGGCGAACGGGTCCTTGTCACCCTTCGGGAGCATGCCGATGCCGAAGATACCGGCCAGGGTGTCGAACTTGTCGGCCAGCGCGACGGCGCAGGCAACCAGACCGGACGGCAGGGCATCGCCGGCAAAGCGCGGCATGTACTGCTCGTTGAGGGCCACGGCCACTGCTTCGTCTTCGCCATCGTGACGGGCGTAGTGCATCCCCATGACACCCTGGGTGTCGGTGAACTCGCCGACCATGTTGGTCATCAGGTCACACTTGGAGAGCAGACCGGCACGCTTGGCCTGAGCCACGTCGGCGCCGATGCGCTCGGCGATAAAGCCGGCGACGGTCTCGATGCGCTCGACCTTGGCCTTGACGGTGCCGAGCTGTTGCTGGAACAGCACGGTTTCAAGGCGCGGCAGACGGGAGGCCAGGGTCTGCTTGAGGTCAGTCTTGAAGAAGAACTCGGCGTCAGAGAGACGGGGGCGAACCACCTTCTCGTTGCCGCTGATGATCTGGCTCGGGTCTTTGGACTCGATGTTGGTGACGAAGATGAACTTCGGCAGCAGCTTGCCGTTCTTGTCGTAGACCGGGAAGTACTTCTGGTCACCCTTCATGGTGTGCACCAGCGCTTCAGCCGGCACGGCCAGGAACTTCTCTTCGAAGTTGGCGGTCAGCACCACAGGCCACTCGACCAGTGCGGTCACTTCTTCCAGCAGGGCGTCGTCCAGATCAGCCACGCCACCGAAGGCGGCAGCGGCCGCTTCGACGTCAGCCTTGATCTTGGCCTTGCGCGCCATGAAGTCGGCAATCACCATGCCGCGCTCCTGCAGGATCTGCGGGTACTGGCTGGCGTTGTCGATGGCGAATTCGCTCTCGCCCATAAAGCGGTGACCGCGGATGGTGCGGGCAGAGTCGATACCCAGAATGTGGGCGGGAACCAGCTCGCCATCCAGCAGCAGGGTCACGGTGAAGACCGGACGCACGAACTGGATGGTCTTGTCGCCCCAGCGCATCATCTTCGGGATCGGCAGCTTGGCCAGTGCGGAGGCGACCAGTTCGCCCAGCAATTCTTTGGCCGGACGGCCTTCAACCTTGGCGGTGTGAACCAGCCACTCGCCCTTGTCGGTGACCAGACGCTCGGCCTGCTCAACGGTGATGCCGTTGCCACGGGCCCAGCCTTCGGCAGCCTTGGTCGGCTTGCCTTCGGCATCGAACGCCTGAGCCACGGCCGGGCCGCGCTTCTCGACGCTCTTGCTCGGCTGTTCGCCGGCCAGCTCGCTTACCTTCAGCGCCAGACGGCGCGGTGAGGCAAACCACTCGACGTCGCCAAAGGCCAGATCGGCCTTGGTCAGTTCGGCTTTGAAGTTGTCGGCAAAGGCTTCGGCCAGGGAGCGCAGGGCTTTGGGCGGCAGCTCAGCAGTACCGATCTCTACCAGAAATGTATGTTGTGCCATGTCCGTTCCTTAACCTTGCTTGTTCTCACTGCGCTGACACATAGGGAAGCCCAGCGCTTCGCGGGAGGCGTAGTATGCCTCTGCCACGGCCTTGGTCAGGGTGCGAATGCGCAGGATGTAGCGCTGACGCTCGGTGACCGAGATGGCCTTGCGGGCATCCAGCAGGTTGAAGGAGTGAGCGGCTTTGAGGATGCGCTCGTAGGCAGGCAGCGGCAGCGGTTTTTCCAGTGCCAGCAGGTTTTGGGCTTCCTTCTCGTACTGCTCGAAGCAGTGGAACAGGAACTCCACGTCGGCGTGCTCGAAGTTGTAGGTGGATTGCTCCACTTCGTTCTGGTGGAACACGTCGCCGTAGGTGGTCTTGCCCAGCGGGCCGTCAGACCAGACCAGATCGTAGACACTGTCCACGCCCTGAATGTACATGGCCAGACGCTCGAGACCGTAGGTGATCTCGCCGGTGACCGGCTTGCACTCGAGGCCGCCAACCTGCTGGAAGTAGGTGAACTGGGTCACTTCCATGCCGTTCAGCCACACTTCCCAACCCAGACCCCAGGCACCCAGAGTCGGGTTTTCCCAGTTGTCTTCCACGAAGCGGATGTCGTGGATTTCAGGGTCCATGCCCAGCTCTTTCAGGGAGCCCAGATAGAGTTCCTGAATGTTGTCGGGGGAAGGCTTGATGATCACCTGGAACTGGTAGTAGTGCTGCAGGCGGTTCGGGTTTTCACCGTAGCGGCCGTCAGTCGGACGGCGGGACGGTTGCACGTAAGCGCAGGCGATGGGCTCCGGGCCCAGGGCACGCAGACAGGTCATGGGGTGGGAAGTACCGGCACCCACTTCCATATCCAGCGGCTGAATGATGGTACAGCCCTGGCGGGACCAATAGTCCTGCAGCTGCAGGATCAGGCCCTGAAAGGTTTTGACATCGAATTTTTGCATAATTTTTTTCGCGCGAAATGAAAATCAGAGCAAGATTTGCTGAATGTGAACCGAGGGAGTATACCGTCTGGCATGGTCGGATAATAGGCGAAATTACAGCGGATTAATGTGATGGCGCTGCGCCGGGCCTGGGCGGGAGGGGTTGTGGGCACTCCCGCGCCCGGGTTGCCATCGACCCCGGGGATTGGATGAAATGACAGGAGAGAGGGAATGGAGTTGCGTTGCGCCTGGGTGACCAAGGACCCGGAATACATTGAATACCATGACAAACAGTGGGGAAGGCCGGTGTATGACGCCCGCGAGCTGTTTGCCAAGCTCTGCCTCGACGGCCAGCAGGCGGGGCTGTCGTGGATCACCATCTTGAAGCGCACCGAGAGCTACCATCGCGCCTATGCGGATTTTGATCCGGTGCGCATCGTGCAGTTCGACGAGCAGGATGTGGAGCGGCTGATGCAGGATACCGGCATCATCCGCAACCGGCTCAAGGTGCAGTCGATCATCAAAAATGCCCGCGCCTATCTGGCGCTGGAGGCCGAAGGCATCGACTTTGTCGATTATCTGTGGGGCTTCGTGGGCGGCGCCCCCATCGTCAACCTGCGTCAGGGCAACGGCGACATTCCGGCGACCTCAGCGGAGTCGGATGCCATGTCCAAGGCGCTCAAGAAGCGTGGCTTTACCTTCGTCGGCAGCACCATCTGCTACGCCTTCATGCAGGCGGTGGGGATGGTGAACGATCATCTGGTGACCTGCCCCTGCCACGCCGAGTGCCAACAGGGGCCTGCGCGCCAATAAACCGGGCGCAAGGTAAAAGAGAAGGGAGGCTGATGCCTCCCTTTTGCATATCGGCATGGCCTCAGCCATGGGGCCGTCAGGCGATCCCGGCCTGACGGAGCGTGCCTGAATACTGTTTGTCGACCTTTGAGATGTGGTTGAGCAGCCAATTCTTGAGAAACACCAGCAGCTCCATGTTGAACTCCTCGTCGTCCGTGCCGTTGCGCTGCATCAGGGTGTCGAGCTCCGCCAGCAGCCGGGCGTGTTCCTGCTTGTGGCGGCGCAGTTCGGGGTAGCCCGCCTGTTCCATCACGCGCTCCTCGTCGGCGAAGTGCTGGGTGGCGAGCTTGAGCAGCTCGTCGAGCCGCTGTTTGCGCAGCTGGGCCGGGCTCTTGTCGAGCACCGCCTGGTAGAGCCGGTTCATCGCCTCGAACAAGCCCAGATGCTGGTTGTCCATGCTGGGCACCTGCACCATGAAAGCCTCGTTCCAGTGCAGCAGCTCCTGATCCTGGCTGGCAGAGCCAGCCTTGCTGACGTCGAACTGATCGCTGATGAGGCCGATCTCCTCGTTGGCCTGGTTCATGTCCCGGGTGTGGCTGCGGCTCTGGCGCGCCAGCTCCAGGCATTCGCGGGCGATGCTGGCGACCTCCATCACATTGCGGTTGGTCTCTTCGGTGACCTGGGCCTGCTGGCCGGCGGCGGTGGCGATGTGGCCGTTCATGTCGTTGACCCGGGTGATGGCTTCGACGATGGCGGTCAGGGTCTCGCCGGTGCCCGCCGCCTGGCTGACCGCCTGTTCGCTCACGTTGCGGGTGGTGTGCATGGTGGTCACCGCATGGCGGGTGTTGTGCTGCAGCGCCTCGATACGCTGCTGGATGTCGACGGTGGCGGCCTGAGTGCGGGTAGCCAGCTGGCGCACCTCGTCGGCCACCACCGCGAAGCCGCGACCCTGCTCACCGGCCCGGGCCGCCTCGATGGCGGCGTTGAGCGCCAGCAGGTTGGTCTGTTCCGAGATGATGCGGATCACCTGCAGGATGTTGCCGATCTGGGTGCTCTCCTGATCCAGTTGGGTCACTTCCCCGGCGGATTGCTCGATGTGGTCGGCCACCTGCCGGATCAGGGAGATGGTCTGGCTCACCTGCCGCTGGCCGTCGTGGGCCTGCTGCTGGGTGAGCAGGGTATCCTGGCTGGCCTGCTCGGTGTTGTGCTCGATGTTGTGGACGGTGGCGGTCATCTCGTTGATGGCGGTCGCCAGCATGTCGGTGTTCTGCTGAGCCTGCTGCATGCTGCTGAGGGTGCTGCCGGAGTGCGACATGAGCAGGGCCATCTTGTCGTGGGTCTTGCGCGAAACCTGCTGCACCGTACCGATCAGGCTGTCGATATTACCGAGGAAGCGGTTGAACACCTCCGCCAGATAGGCGAACTCGTCCTTGCCCTGGCTGTGCAGCCGGAAGGTGAGGTTGTGGCTGTGGTTGGCCAGCTCGACCAGCTGGCCCATCAGGTGCTGCAGCGGGCCGACGGTCTTGAAGTAGATGAGCAGCAGCATCAACAGGATGATGGCCAGGCTGACGGCCAGCTGCAGCATGTCCTGATGCTGCAGGGTCTCGCTCTGGCTGCGGATCTCCTGCTCTCGCTGCTGGAACTGTTGTTGCTGCTGTTCCAGTACCGCTTCGACCTGGCTGGCGATGTTGTCGGTAAGGGCGTCAAACCCTTCGGTCGGCTGCTTCATTAGCTGGTTGCCGGCCTCGCGCCCCTCCTTGAGATAGATGTCCACCATCCGCTTGCCGATCTCCAGCTGGCGGGTCAGCAACGGGGTGAGCAGCGCCTTCAGCTGCGGCAGCCGCTCCAGCAACTGGCGGGCCGCCTGGGCGTGCTGTTCGGCCTCGCCGATGGAGTCCATCTCGCCGGAGACGGCGGCATCGGTCAGGAACTGCTGGACCTGGGTGGTGTGATAACGCAGCTCCTGCAGGGCGATCTGCTCGTTGGCGCTGACGATGAGCTGGTTGGGTAGCTCGCCGAGGCGGGCGGTCAGGCTGCTGCGCCAGAGCCCGCCTAGCGCCATGGTGATCAGAATTATAAGGCTGGCACTGAGCAGCAGGTGCCGGATCGAGACGTTGCGAAGCAGTGCGGACATGAGAGACCTCTGAGCACTATTGATGGTGTATTCAATAGTAGTCAATGGAGACGTATTCGGTCCGTTGAACAAGGAGATAGGTCACAGTTGCGCTCTTGATCCGGCTACCGGTTCAGGCGGCAT
Organism: Aeromonas sp. Y318-1; assembly: GCF_027706125.1. Taxonomy (NCBI): domain Bacteria; kingdom Pseudomonadati; phylum Pseudomonadota; class Gammaproteobacteria; order Aeromonadales; family Aeromonadaceae; genus Aeromonas; species Aeromonas sp. Y318-1. The sequence goes on along the minus strand of NZ_JAPDCM010000020.1, from coordinate 15,584 downwards.
CCAGCCGGCCTGCAGATACTGGGGGGGTGGGCAGAGAGGAGCGTAATGTTGATAACGTCACACCTTGGCACACCTCTGGGGTAGAATGCGCCCTCTTTGGATTTGAGTCGGTTTTTTTAGAGGTTTTTCATGCATTTCAAGACACTTGTTCCCGCAGTTGCCCTGCTCGTAGCCCTGACCGGCTGTACCACCAACCCCTATACTGGCGAATCCCAGACCTCCAAGGGTGCCTGGGGCGCGCTGGCTGGCGCGGCCACTGGCGCCGCCGTGGGCGCGCTCTCTTCCAGCAAGGGTGACCGCAAGAAAGGGATCCTGACCGGCGTGGCCGCCGGCGCTGCTCTGGGCGGTGGTATCGGCTACTACATGGACGTACAGGAAGCCAAGCTGCGCGAGAAGCTGCAGGGCACCGGTGTCAGCGTGACCCGCAACGGTGACCAGCTGATCCTCAACATGCCGAACAACGTCACCTTCGACAGCTCCAGCGCCCAGCTGAAAGCGGCCGGTGCCAACACCCTGTCTGGCGTGGCCATGGTGGTCGGTGAGTTCGACAAGACCCGTCTGAACGTGGTCGGTCACACCGACAGCACCGGCTCCCGCGAGCTGAACATGAAGCTCTCCGCCCAGCGCGCCGATGCCGTCGCCGCCCAGTTGATCGGCCAGGGTGTGACCGGTAGCCGTATCTCCACCAGCGGCGTGGGCCCGGATCAGCCGGTAGCCACCAACAGCACCGCCGAAGGCAAGGCCCAGAACCGTCGGGTGACCATCACCCTGACCCCGACCGCCTAAGCGGTCCGGTTCGCAGCCATGAAAAAGGCCCCGCCAGCGATGGCGGGGCCTTTTGCTATCTAGTGCTGCAAGCAGTGGCGCCTTGTTCTTTGCCCCCTTCTCCCCTTGCGGGAGGAGGGGCGGGGATGAGGGGGATAACTGCCTCTTAGACTGCCGCCGTCAGCTGCACTTCGACCTTGTAGCCTTCGTGGGCCAGGCGGGCCTGTACGCAGGCGCGGACCGGCGCTGTGCCCGCCGGGATCCAGGCATCCCACTGCTCGTTGAAGGCCGCGATGTCCGCAATGTCCTTGAGGTAGATGTTGGCCATCAGGATCTTGTCGACGCCGGAGCCGTTGGCTTCCAGCAGGCGCTGCAGGCTTTCCAGCACTTCACGGGTCTGCTGGTGAATATCGGCGGTATCGGTGGCGGGTACTTCCACCACGTAGAGGGTGCCGTTGTGAATGACCACGTCAGACCAACGCTGGGTGGTGCCGATTCGGGTAATGGCTGGCATGGATTGCTCCGGTGTTGGGGCTTACTGACCCTTGCGGATCAGATAGCGGTAAGGGGCCTGCTCTGTCTCACTGGCGACCAGGGTGTGATCCATGAAGCGGCAGAAACTGGGGATGTCGCGGGTGGTTGAGGGGTCGTCGGCACTGACCAGCAGGGTCTCCCCGTCAGCCATCAGCCGCACTTTTTTACGAACCATCATCACTGGCTCGGGGCAACGAAGCCCGATTGCGTCCAACTCGTGAGTTGCGTCGCAGAATAAAGCACTCATCAATAATCAACCTTCAACCAAATCAGCTGCCAATAATACTCACGGCGAAAAAATAATCAAACCACTCTGGCAACTGGCAGCATATGTAACCAAAGTGTTATCTGGGCCTACCCACTCCCCGCCGTATGAGTAATATAAAAATTGAACCATATTCAACAAGGAGGTGTGAATATGCAGGTCTCCTACGGCAGATTACAAGCCTACGCAGGCATGGGGTTCTTGTCTTTCGCCATGATAGTGATGGGCAGTCCGATCGGTAATACCGGCACCTGGTTCGGTTCCATGGTGATGATCGGACTGGGGCTCTGGATCGAGCTCAGCGATTACTACGACGAGGATGAGGACGAAAACGATCAATCCTGACCCCAATACTTTCACAACGACAAAGGCGGATATCTCATCCGCCTTTGTCGTTTCTGGCCTCCGCGAAAAGCGTCAGCGGGTCGAGCGCATGGCCCGCTCCAGATGCAGCGCCGTCTGCTGCGGGTTGGCTCTGGGGTCGTTGAAGAAGTTGCTCAGCACATCCATGATCGCCTGGCGCATGTTGGTCGGCGTCGCCATCCCTTCCGCCATGCTGGGCAGCAGGTTGCCCTCCCGCTCTGCCAGCAGAAAATCCTGATAGGAGCGGATGGCGCAACGGTCGAACTTGCTCATGTCCGGCTTGGTCAGTGCCGGGATCGAGCCTTTCACCCGGTTGAACTCTTGCTGGAAGCGCGGTGTCATCAGCAACTGGGCCAGCTCGCCCTGGGCCTGCAGCTGGGCGGGATCCCGCTGCTTGAACATGGCGATGGAGTCGAGGTTGTAGCTGAACAGGTTGGCACTGCCGGGGCTCGGCAGGCACTCGATATCCTCGCCGGGCCGATAGTTTCCAGCGCTCAGTTCGCCCTTCACCCAGTCCCCCATGATCTGCATGGCGGCGCCGCCGCTTTCCAGCAGGTTGGTGGCCTGGTGCCATTTCAGACCGGCGTATTTTTCCGGTACATAGCCGCGCAGCTGCTGAAAGCGGGTCAGTACCCGCACCATGTCGGGGCCGGTCAGGGTGGCGCTGTCCTGCTCCACGAAGGCTTTGCGGTAGAACGCCTTGCCCCCTTCGCCGAGCGCCACCGTCTCGAACAGCACCGCCAGCTGCCAGGGCTCGTTGCCGATGGCGAGCGGGGTGATCCCTTGCTGCTTGAGCCGATCGGCCACGGTCACGAACTGGGCCCAGCTGGTGGGCGGAGTCAGCTTGTTGCGCTCGAAGATCTTGCGGTTGAGCCACAGCCAGTTGACCCGGTGGATACCGGTCGGCACCGCCATCAGGGCACCGTTCTGGCTGAGGGTCTCCCGCACCATGGGCGGTAGCTGGGGATACCAGCCGAGGTGTTCGGCCATGGGAGTGAGATCGCGCAGGAAGCCGAGCCCGGCCCATTCCCGCAATTCGAACCCCTTGAGGTGGGCCGCCTCCGGCGGATTGGCCGCCAGTGCCCGGCTTTTCAGCACCGTCATGGCGCTCTTGCCGCCGCCGCCCTGCACCGCGAAGTCGTTCCACTGGTTGCCCTGCTCGGTCCACTCGGACTTGAGCACCTCTACCGCCCTAGCCTCGCCGCCGGAGGTCCACCAGTGCAGCACCTCCACCTGGGAGGCGGCAACGGGTGCTGAGAGCAGGGCGATGACAGAAAAAGACAACCACTTCATAAGGTTACTGCCTTGGTAGGGAGAGGGTGGCCTGTAGGCCGCCCTGCGGACGATTTTCCAGCACCAGATCGCCGCCGTGGGCGTGGGCTATGTTGCGGGCAATGCCCAGACCCAGACCGGTGCCGGCCAGATCCGTGCTGAGCCGATAGTAGGGCTCGAAGATGCGTTCGAACTGATCCTCCGGCAGGCCGGGACCCTCGTCCATGATGAACAGGATCAGCATCTCCTCGTCGTCCATGATGATGATGCGCACCCGTTGGCCGTATTTGATGCCGTTGTCCACCAGGTTACCGATGCAGCGTTTGAGGGCCAGCGGCTTGCCGCGGTAGGGCTGCTTGCAGTGGCCTTCGATGGTCAGCCGCTCGTCGTGCAGGTTCATGGCCTCCGCCATCTGCTCCAGCATGGCGTCGATGTCGAGCTGCTCGATGTTCTCGTGGATGTCGGTGTCTTTCACCGTCTGCAGCGCCCCCTTCACCATCAGCTCCAGCTCGTCCAGATCCTTGTTGAACTTGGCGATCTGCTGCTCGTCGTCGAGCAGTTCGACCCGCAGCCGCAGCCGGGTGATGGGGGTCTTGAGGTCGTGGGAGATCGAGCTGAACAGCCGCTCTCTATCGTCGATATAGCGGCGGATGCGGTGCTGCATGATGTTGAAGGCGCGGGTGGCCGCCACGATCTCGGAGGCCCCCTCCTCTTTCAGGGAGGGCTGGTCGATGTCCTTGCCGAGGTTGACCGCCGCCTTGGCCAGCCGGCGCAGCGGCCGGGTCTGCCAGCGCACCAGCAGGAAGGTGAAGAAGCAGAGGAACACCGTCATCAGGGCGATGAAGCGCACCTGGTTGCTGGGCATGACGGTATCGTCGAGCGTCATGTAGGGGGCCGGCAGCAAGGCCGCCAGATAGAGCCACTCGCCCGGCTCTATCTCGATCTGGGTCACCAGCACAGGTGGATTGATCGGCTCCAGCGACAGGGTGTAGCGGGCCCAGGAGGAGGGCAGATCCGCCAGCAGGGTGTCGTTGTTGAAGACGTGCAGCTCTTCGGGGCGCGAGAAATCCACCTTGATCGCCATGGCATCGGAGAGCTTGCGGGTCAGCACCCCCTGCACTTCTTTGAGCACCAGCGTCTTGCGCTCGCTGTCGGGGATGGCGCTGATGTGGATCTCCTCCTCGTTCAGCGACACGAAGAAGCGGCTGCCACCCATGTTGCGCAGCTGGTCCAGCGCGATGTGGCGGTACTGCAGCGGCAAGGATTTGAAGAAGTTGACGGTGGAGGCGGCCGACAGCGCCAGATTGCGGGTGGTGCTGAGCATGCCTTCCAGCTCCCGCTTCTGGATCTGCTGCATCCAGATGCCGGTGAGGATGGTCTGGGAGAGCAGGATCGCCAGCAGCAACAGCAGCAGCATCCGCGACAGCAGGGAACGGGGCACCAGCGCCCGCCAGAACCACCTGGTATTCATGGGATCTCTCGCCTTGTGTCGATCAGCATGCCGTCGCTACCTTGCTGGCTCTCATGGGATCTCGTGCACCTCGGCGATCAGCATGTAGCCGCTGCCGCGAATGGTCTTGATGATGCGCGGGCTCTTGCCGTTGTCACCCAGCTTCTGGCGCAAGCGGCTGATCTGCACGTCGATGCCGCGCTCCATCGGCAGGCTCTCGCGACCGCGGGTGGCGTCAGAGATGGTATCCCGGTCCAGCACCACGCCGGGCTGTTGCAGGAACATGCCGAGCAGCAGGGCATCGCTGCCGGAGAGGTCCAGCAGGCTGCCGTCCTCGTGGGTCAGCTGGTGGCTCAGGGTATCCAGGGTCCACTCGGCGAAGCGCAGCCGGCGGCTCGGTTCTTTCTCTTTCTCCGGCTGGCGGAATTCGGCGCGGCGCAGCAGCGCCTTGATGCGGGCCTGCAGCTCGCGCGGGCTGAACGGCTTGGCGATGTAGTCATCGGCACCGAGTTCGAGGCCGATCACCCGGTCCGCTTCGTCGGAGGCGGCGGTCAGCATGATGATGGGCACCTGGGAGTCGCGACGGATCTGCTGGCAGAGGGTAAAGCCGTCGTCACCCGGCATCATGATATCGAGAATGATGAGGTCCGGGTTGTGCTGGGCGAGCTGCTTGCGCATCTCGTTGCCCTCCGCTGCGGTCAATACCTCGAAGCCGGCCCTGGTCAGGTATTCGTTGAGCAGCTCGCGGATCTCTTGGTCGTCGTCGACGATCAGCAGTTGTTTGCTCGTTGACATATGTATGTGCATCCACCCATTTTTTTGTGCAGATTGAACCTGTCAGGGGCGCAAAAAGCAAGCAAGCCCCCCATCTAATGTGAGGTTATGGGCAATATCCTCCCATATCCTGCCGTGCAAATAAAAAAGGCCGACCCAAACGGGCCGGCCAATACGCAGATTCCGACGGCAGAAGTGCACCCCGTGTGGCGCACTCCACAGACTCGATAACAGGCCGGGCAGGCCGACCCCAAAACCGGTGACAGGAGCCCGCTTCGCCGGGAAGCAGGAGCGGGTTCCTCTCTGTCAAAACAGCCCCCGGCCGGCGAGCCGGCCAGGGAGCAACTTACACTCGTTCGAACACGGTGGCGATGCCCTGACCCAGGCCGATGCACATGGTGGCAACCCCCAGGGTGGCGTCCTTCTCTTCCATCAGGTTGAGCAGGGTGGTGGAGATGCGGGCGCCGGAGCAGCCGAGCGGGTGACCCAGGGCGATGGCACCACCGTTCAGGTTCACCTTCTCATCCACCACGTCTTGCAGACCCAGATCCTTCACGCAGGGCAGGGACTGGGCGGCAAACGCCTCGTTCAGCTCGAACAGGTCGATGTCGCCGATGGTCAGGCCGGCCCGCTTGAGCGCCTTCTGGGTGGCCGGCACCGGGCCGTAACCCATGATGGCGGCATCGCAGCCGGCGACGGCCATGGCACGTATCTTGGCGCGCGGGGTGAGGCCGAGCGCCTTGGCGCGGTCCGCACTCATCACCAGCATGGCGGCGGCGCCATCGGACAGGGCCGACGAGGTGCCGGCGGTGACGGTACCGTTGACCGGGTCGAACACCGGGCGCAGCTGGCTCAGGGTTTCCACCGTGGTCTCCGGGCGGATCACTTCGTCGTAGTCGTAGAAGAAGCGGGCGCCGCTGGCGTCATGGCCTTCCAGCCCGACGATCTCCTTGGCGAAACGCCCTTCCACGGTGGCGGCGTGAGCGCGGCGGTGGGAGCGGGCGGCAAATTCGTCCTGCTGCTGACGACTGATGCCGTGCAGCTTGCCGAGCATCTCGGCGGTCAGCCCCATCATGCCGGAGGCTTTCGCCACCGATTTGGCCATGCCGGGGTGGAAGTCCACCCCGTGGCTCATCGGCACATGACCCATGTGCTCGACGCCGCCGATGATGAAGATATCCCCATCACCCACCTGGATGGCGCGAGAGGCGTCGTGCAGCGCCTGCATGCTTGAGCCGCACAGGCGGTTGACGGTGACCGCCCCCACCTGCTTGGGAATGCCGGCCAGCAGCGCGGCGTTGCGGGCGATGTTGAAGCCCTGCTCCAGGGTCTGCTGCACGCAGCCCCAGTAGATATCCTCGATCTCGTTCGGGTCGAGGTTGGGGTTGCGCAGCAGGATGGATTTCATCAGGTGCGCGGACAAGTCTTCTGCACGCACGTTGCGGAAGGCACCGCCCTTGGACCGGCCCATCGGGGTCCGGATACAGTCGACAATGACTACGTCTTTCATGAATGGATCTCCTTTCCGCAATCAGTAGAAGGTTTTGCCCTGGGCGGCCATCTCGCGCAGCTTGTCGCTGACGCGGTAGAGCGGGCCCAAATCGGCATACTGGTCGGCCATGGCCACGTAGCGATCCAGACCAATGGTGTCCAGATAGCGGAACACGCCGCCGCGGAAGGGAGGGAAGCCCAGACCGTAGACCAGCGCGATGTCGGCTTCGGCTGGTGTGGCGACAATGCCCTCTTCCAGACAGAGCACCACCTCGTTGATCATCGGGATCATCATGCGGGCGATGATGGCTTCCTTGTCGAAATCCTGTTTCGGCTTGGCAATGGGGGCCAGCAGCTCGTAAGCAGCGGCGTCAGCCACCTTCTTCGGCTTGCCCTTCTTGTCCTGCTCGTAGGCGTAGAAGCCCTTGCCGTTCTTCTGGCCGAAGCGGTTCACTTCGTACATCACGTCGATGGCGGTGCGACCTTCCTTGCTCATGCGTGCCGGGAAGCCCTGCGCCATCACGTCACCGGCATGGTGACCGGTGTCGATACCGACCACGTCCAGCAGGTAGGCGGGGCCCATGGGCCAGCCAAACTCCTTCTCCATTACCTTATCGACGGCGGCAAAGTCGGCGCCATCAGCGACCAGCTTGTTGAAGCCGAAGAAGTAGGGGAACAGCACCCGGTTGACGAAGAAGCCGGGGCAGTCGTTGACCACCACCGGGGACTTGCCCATAGCGGCGGCATAGGCCACCACGCGGTTGATGGTTTCATCGGAGGTCTGCTCGCCGCGGATGATCTCCACCAGCGGCATGCGGTGCACCGGATTGAAGAAGTGCATGCCGCAGAAGTTCTGCGGGCGCTTCAGCCCCTTGGCCAACAGGGATATGGGGATGGTGGAGGTGTTGCTGGCGAGCACGGCGTCTTCGCCAATGATCCCTTCCACTTCGCCCAGCACGGCAGCCTTCACTTTCGGGTTTTCAACCACAGCTTCGACTACGACGTCCACACCCTTGACGTTGTCATAGCTGAGGGTCGGCGTGATGGCAGAGAGTACCTGGCCCATCTTGATGCCGTCGATGCGGCCTTTTTCGAGCTGGCCGTTGAGCAGCTTGGTGGCTTCACCCATGCCAAGTGCCAGCGCCTTCTCGTTGATATCCTTCATCACCGCTGGAATGCCCTTGCTGGCAGACTGGTAGGCGATGCCGCCGCCCATGATGCCGGCACCCAGTACGGCGGCGTGGCCGGTGGCCTTGGCTGCCTGCTTGGCAGCCTTCTTGGCCAGCGCCTTGATGTGCTGATCGTTGAGGAAGATACCGACCAGCGCCTTGGCGACATCGGTCTTGGCCAGCTTGATGAAGCCTTGCGCCTCGACGGCCAGCGCCTCGTCACGACTCATGCCGGCAGCCGCTTCGACGGTTTTCACCGCCGTCATCGGCGCCGGGTAATGTTTGCCCGCCACGGCGGCAACCATGCCGGCGGCGGTGGTGAAGCTCATCATGGCTTCCAGTTTGGAGAGGCGCAGCGGGGCTTTTTTGGCGGCGCGGCGACCCTGCCAGTCCAGCTTGCCTTTGATCGCGTCCTTGATCATCTGCACCGCAGCGCTCTGCAGTGCCTCTGGCGCGACCACGGCGTCGATGGCGCCCACCTTGAGGGCGTCATCGGCACGGTAATCCTTGCCGGTGGTGATCCACTCCAGCGCGTTGTCGGCGCCGATCACCCGCGGCAGACGGACGGTGCCGCCAAAGCCGGGCATGATGCCGAGTTTGGTCTCGGGCAGGCCGATTTTGGCGGTGGTGTCGGCCAGACGGAAGTCGGTGGAGAGAATGGTTTCGCAGCCGCCGCCCAGGGCGTGGCCCTTGATGGCAGAGAGGGTGGGCACCGACAGATCTTCGATGGCGCTGAAGATGTCGTTGGCCTTTTTCAGCCAGCCGAGCAGATCAGCCTGCGGCAGATCGAACAGTTCCAGGAATTCGGTAATGTCGGCGCCGACGATGAAGGCGTCTTTGCCGGAGGTGAGGATCAGACCTTTTAGTTCACGTTCTTGTTGTAATGCGGCGATCGCTTCGCTCAGGGAGAGCAGGGTAGCGCGATCCAGCTTGTTGACTGAACCCGGAGCATCGAACCTCAGCTCGGCAATGCCGTCTTCGAGGTAGCTGACCGTCAGGGTTTCGCCTTGGTAGATCATGAGAGTGTCTCCTTGTTCCCACATGGTGGGGGGTGGTGCTCCTTTATCCCCAGCAGGGGGCGAGGCTCACTATTGATCCAAAAGAAGACAATTTCAACACCTATTTAAAACATTCGTTTAACAGATCCCGAGTAAAAGCTCGCCTCAGATTAACAACCAAAATAAAGGCGTCTGATGACGCCTTTATTAACCTTGTGTGGCCTCAGCTGGCCAACTCGGGCCGGTCGCGATACTGGCTCAGCACCTCGGGATCGGCGAGGGCGTGGGTGTTGTTGACGGGCCGGTTGTGCACCACTTCCCGCACCGCCAACTCCACTATCTTGCCGGACTTGGTGCGCGGAATGGCGTCCACCTGCAGGATGCGGGCCGGTACGTGACGGGCGGTGCAGTGCTGGCGCACCTGCTGGCGGATACGCTCACGCAGCGCTTCGTCCAGCATGAGGCCTGGCTTGAGCTTGACGAACAGCACCACCCGCTCGTCCTGTTGCCACTGCTGGCCGATGACGATGCTCTCTTCTACTTCCTCCAGCTGCTCGACGTAGCGGTAAATCTCGCTGGTGCCGATGCGCACGCCGCCCGGGTTGAGGGTGGCGTCGGAGCGACCGTAGAACAGGATGCCGCCGGTCGGGGTCAGCTCGATCCAGTCGCCGTGGCACCAGATGTTGTCGAACCGCTCGAAGTAGGCCGCGTGGTACTTGTCGCCGCTGTCGTCCCCCCAAAAGCCGATGGGTTGGGCCGGGAAGGGTTTGGTACAGACCAGCTCGCCTTTTTCCCCCTGCACCGGCTGACCCGCTTCGTTGAACACCTGTACCGCGAGGCCGAGGCCGCGTCCCTGGCTCTCGCCGCGGTAGACGGGGCTGATGGGGTTGCCGATGACGAAGCAGGAGCAGATGTCGGTGCCGCCGGAGATGGAGCTGAGCTGCACATCCTGCTTGATCTGCTGATAGACGTAGTCGAACCCCTCCGGCGACAGCACGGAGCCGGTGCTGCAGATAAGCCGCAACTGCGGCAGCTGGTGGGTCTTGATCGGGGCATAGCCCTGCTTGTGTAGCGCATCCAGGTATTTGGCCGAGGTGCCGAATAGGGCGACCTCTTCGTCGCGGGCGAGATCCCACAACACGTTGCCGTCCGGGTAGAAGGGGGAGCCGTCGTAGAGCACCAGGGTGGCGCCGGAGGCGAGGGCGCTCACCAGCCAGTTCCACATCATCCAGCCGCAGGTGGTGAAGTAGAAGATGCGCTCCCCGGGCTTGATGTCGCAGTGCAGCTGGTGTTCTTTCAGATGTTGCAGCAGGGTGCCGCCGATGCCGTGCACGATGCACTTGGGCTTGCCTGTGGTGCCGGACGAATAGAGGATGTAGAGCGGGTCATTGAAGGCCATGGGCTCGAACTGCAGGCTGGCATCCGGCTGGCTGGCCAGGATCTGGCGCCAGTCGTGGCTCAGCTGCAGGGGATGGCCCAGCAAGGGGATCATGACCGTCTGCTCTATGCTGTCGATCTGGCTGACGACCCCCGCCACTTTGTCCTGAATGTCGATGGCTTTGCCGTTGTAGCGATAGCCATCCACCGCAAACAGCACTCGCGGCCGGGTCTGGCCGAAGCGCTCCACCACGCTGGCTTCGCCGAAATCGGGGCTGGTGGAGGTCCAGATCGCTCCCAGGCTGGTGGTCGCCAGCATGGCCACCACGGTTTGCGGGATATTGGGCAGGTAGGCCGCCACCACGTCGCCCCGGCCGATGCCCTGGCCACGCAGCCACTGGGCCAGCCTGGCGACCTGATCCGCCAGCTCGCGCCAGCTCAAGGTCTGGCTGGGGCTACCCTCGATGCGGGAGATGATGGCCGGCGTGTCATCCTGGCGGCGCAACAGGTTTTCGGCGAAGTTGAGCCGGCTGTCGGGGAACCAGCGGGTGCGCTGCATCTCCTGGCGGTTCTCCGCCACTATGTTGCCGAGCTCGCCTTTGACGCCGCAGTGCTGCCACACCAGCGGCCAGAAACGGGTTGTCTTCTCCACCGACCACTGGTAGAGCTGGGCGTAGCTGTGCAGCTGCAGGCCGTGGAAGCGGTTGACCTCGGCCATGAAGTGCTGGAGGTTGGATTGCTGAATCCGCTCCTGATCCGGTTGCCACAGGCAAAGGTTGTGCATGAGTAGTCCCTGACTGCATGTATCTACCGGCAGTGTATTGAATTGTTTTTTATTTGTTAATGGTTGGTTTTTGTTTCATAACAAAAGCCTTGTAACGTATGCGTTACCTCACGAAGCGATTGCTTGACGGTTCGAGCCTTGATTCGCTTGATGTTATGCTGAAACCACATTTCTCCCGGAGCAGGACGCCATGAGCAGCTACAGCCAACTTTTTGCCCAGCACCTCGACACCTTGCAGCAACGCACCCGCGACATACTGCAACAGCAGGGACTGAGCGGTCTGGCCATCCACTCCGGCCAGACCCACCGCATCTTCCTCGATGATCAGGATTACCCCTTCAAGGTGAACCCCCAGTTCAAGGCCTGGTTGCCGGTGCTGGACAATCCCCACTGCTGGTTGCTGGTGGACGGGGTGAACAAGCCGGTGCTGCTGTTCTACCGGCCGGTGGATTTCTGGCACAAGGTGGCGGAGCTGCCCAACGCCTTCTGGGTCGACTTCTTCGATATACGCTTCCTGACCCGTCCGGAGCAGGTTGCCGATCATCTGCCGGCCAACAAGCAGGAATGGGCCTATCTGGGCGGCCACCTGGAGGTGGCCGAGCTGCTGGGGCTGGGCCAGCCCAATCCGGAAGCAGTGCTCAACTACCTGCATTATCATCGCGCCTACAAGACGGCCTACGAGCTGGAATGCCTGCGCGATGCCAACCGCATCGGGGTGCGCGGCCACATTGCGGCCAAGGACTCCTTCATGGCGGGGGCGAGCGAGTTCGAGATCAACCTGGCCTACATGAAGGCGGTCGGGCAGGGGGCCAATGAGGCGCCCTACGGCAATATCGTCGCCATCAATCGCAATGCGGCCATCCTGCACTACACCCACCTCTCCGCCCAGCGGGTGCCCGATGCGGAGCGCTACTCCTTCCTCATCGATGCCGGCGTGGATGTGCACGGCTATGCCTCCGACATCACCCGGACCTGGGCTTGGCGCCGCGGTGAATTTGCCGATCTGATTGCGGCGCTGGATGCCCAGCAGCAGGAGATCATCGAGGAGATCAAGCCGGGCCGCCGTTACAGCGAGCTGCATCTGCAGATGCACCACCGACTGGCACGCCTGCTGCAAGCCACCGAGCTGGTAGACATGTCGGTGGACGAGATGATCCATACCGGGGTGACCAACGTCTTCTTCCCCCATGGTCTCGGCCACTTCCTCGGCCTGCAGGTACACGATGCCGGCGGTTTCATGCAGGATGAGCGCGGTACCCACCTTTCTGCCCCCGAACAGTTCCCCTATCTGCGCTGCACCCGGGTGATGGAGGTGGGCCAGGTGTTCACCATCGAGCCGGGTCTCTACTTCATCGACAGCCTGCTGGAGCCGCTGCGCCTCGGTGAACAGGGCAAGCGGGTCAACTGGAACAAGGTCGAGGCGCTGCGCCCCTATGGCGGCATCCGCATCGAAGACAACGTGGTGCTGCACGCCAACGGGGTGGAAAACCTGACCAGACAAGCAGGGCTCTGATGGCGGCAGATTATTCCATACCGGCCGCACCGCTGGAGGTGAGTGAAGAGATCAAGAAGAGCCGCTTCACCACTTATATTGCCCACACGCCGACCGTAGAGGCTGCCAAAGCCTGGATCGGCGAGATAAAACAGCAACATCCCGGGGCCCGGCATCACTGCTGGGCCTTTGTTGCCGGTGCCCCGCAGGACAGTCAGGTGTACGGTTTCAGCGATGACGGCGAGCCCTCGGGTACCGCTGGCAAGCCCATGCTGGCCCAGCTGATGGGGGCCGGTCTCGGGGAGATCGCCGCCGTGGTGGTGCGCTATTACGGTGGGGTACTGCTGGGCACCGGCGGCCTGGTCAAGGCCTATGGCGGTGGCGTGGGCGCCGCCCTCAAGCAGCTCGAAACCCGTATCAAGCGCCAGCAGACAGCCTCCCTCATCCAGTGCGACTATACCGATATGGGAGCGGTGGAAGCACTGATCCAGGCGCATCAGGGCCAGTTGCTGGCAGCCGACTACGGCGCCAGCGTCACCCTGCAGGTGGCGTGGGAATCCGCTGTTTGGAGCAGAATCGCACAGGAATTGACCGACCGAACCCAGGGTCGGGTATCCCTTCGTCCCTTAGATGGCTAGAATCCATCGCTCTTTTAGTCTGAAGAGGGAGCCGGAATGCAGATTCTGAGCATCATTCGTATCGTTGGCCTGCTGGTCGCGCTGTTCAGTTCGACCATGTTGCTGCCCGCGCTGGTCGCCTTTGGCTATCGTGATGGCGGTGGCGCCGAGTTCGTCAACTCCTTCTTCATCGCACTGCTGCTCGGTGCCGCACTCTGGTTTCCCAACCGCCATCAGAAGAAAGATCTCAGATCCAAGGAAGGCTTCCTCATCGTCGTGCTGTTCTGGGTAGTGCTGGGCAGCGTGGGGGCCTTGCCGTTCCTGCTGGGAGAGGTGCCCGGTATGACGGTGTCGGAGGCCTTCTTCGAGTCGTTTTCCGGCCTGACCACCACGGGGGCGACCGTGCTCACCGGGCTGGACAATCTGCCCAAGGCGTTTCTGTTCTATCGCCAGCTGCTGCAGTGGCTGGGGGGCATGGGGATCATAGTGCTGGCGGTGGCCATACTGCCGCTGCTCGGCATCGGGGGCATGCAGCTCTATCGCGCCGAAATTCCGGGGCCGGTCAAGGACAACAAGGTCACCCCGCGCATCGCCGAGACGGCCAAGGCGCTTTGGTTCATCTATCTGCTGCTCACCTCCCTCTGCGCCCTGGCCTACTGGATGGCGGGCATGACCCTGTTCGATGCCATCTGCCACTCCTTTTCCACCCTGTCGGTGGGCGGCTTCTCGACCCACGACGCCAGCATCGGCTTTTTCAACAGCCCGGCCATCAACCTGATCACCGTGGTGTTTCTGCTGCTGGCGAGCGTCAACTTTGCCCTGCACTTCATGGTGTTCGCCCACAAGCCAGTGCGGCTGAGCAACTATCTGCGCGACTCCGAGCTGAAGGTGTTTCTGAGCATCCAGTGCGTGCTGGTGCTGATCTGCTTCGTTTCCCTCTTGTTTCACGGCCATTACGCCACCTGGCAGGAGGCGCTCAACCACGGTCTGTTCCAGGCGGTGTCGCTGGGCACTACCACCGGCTACAGCACGACCAGCTATGCGGAGTGGCCCTCTTTTCTACCCATGCTGCTGATGTTCTCCGCCTTCATCGGTTGCTGCGCCGGCAGTACCGGGGGCGGCATCAAGGTGATGCGCTTCATGATCCTGTTCCTGCAGGGGATGCGCGAGCTGAAGCGGCTGGTGCACCCGCGCGCCATCTATACCCTCAAGCTGGGGCGTCGTGCCGTGCCTGAACGGATCGTGGAGGCGGTGTGGGGCTACTTTGCCACCTACATCATTCTGTTCTTCATCTTTATGTTGCTGCTGCTGATGACTGGCTTGAACGAGGTGACTGCCTTCTCCGCCGTGGCGGCGGCGTTCACCAACGTGGGGCCGGGGCTGGGCGAGGTGTCGGCCAACTTCGGCAAGATCTCGGCAACGGCGCAATGGATACTGGTCGTCGCCATGCTGTTTGGCCGATTGGAAATCTTCACTCTTCTGGTACTGTTTACCCCTGCATTCTGGCGTAGTTGAGGTTGGTATGGACAAGATTCTGGTGCTTTATTCTTCCCGTGACGGGCAAACACGAAAGATCGTCGATGCCATGCTGGCAGAGACCGAGGGTTGTGAGGTGGTGATGCAGGATCTGCACAGCCTGCCGAAGTGCAATCTCAGCAAGTTCAAGAAGGTGCTGATCGGTGCCTCCATTCGTTATGGCAACTTCCACCCCAGTCTGTTCAGCTTTATTCACGCTCATCACGAACAACTGGAAGTGGCCAACGCCGCCTTCTTTTGCGTCAACCTGACCGCTCGCAAGCCGGAGAAGCAGACCCCGCAGACCAACGCCTATATGAAGAAGTTTCTGCGCCTGTCCCCCTGGAAGCCGAAAACCCTGGGTGTGTTTGCCGGTGCGCTGCAGTACTCCCGTTATAACTGGTGGCAGACTCGCATCATCCAGCTGATCATGAAGATCACCGGTGGCAGCACGGATACCAGCAAGGACCTCGAGTTTACTGATTGGGAAAAAGTGCGCGGCTTTGCCCGGGATTTCTGGTCAAAAAGATAGCAATCCATTGTCCTGAATGGCCTGAGCCCCGCAGTTGCGGGGCTTTTTGTTGTATAAATAGGCGTTTGAACTGCTGAAAGCCAAAAAATGCCAATTTTTGCAAAATTCCCCTTGTCATCGCGGCGCGGCTCCCTATAATGCGCCCCTACCAGCACGGCGGAACACGCCAACCTGATGAGCCAGCTT
>NZ_JAPDCM010000019.1:0-78470 GCF_027706125.1 Aeromonas sp. Y318-1 | reverse complement strand
TGATATCAAAAATTGTTTTTGATGCTCGATGCTGTGAGTGCCCACACAGATTGCTTGATTCAAATTGTTAAAGAGCATCACGCTTGTCGCGTTGAGGAGGCGCATATTACGCTCCTCACTTCGAAAGTCAAGCGATTGTTTTCGCTTTTCTTTCGGCGCCCACTTCGCTAGGAAGCTGGCTCATCAGGTTGGCGTGTTCCGCCGTGCTGGTAGGGGCGCATTATAGGGAGCTGCGCCGCGATGACAAGGGCTTTTTCACCGAAAAGAACCGTTCGCTCAGATATGCAGCAAAGCGGTTCTATTTCACTCGCATTACCATCATTTCGGGCTTTCATTGGATTTAAATTGAACATTTGAAAAGCCACTTTATAATTGGCTTTTCAAATGTTCAATTTAGGTTTCATTCATGCACCAGATCCTGGATAGCCGCAAAGAGGAGAAAATCGTTCCTCTGTTCCGCCTCGGGTTTCGGCCTTTCTTCCTGCTTGGCGCCTTGTTCTCGGCATTGGCGATGCTGGGCTGGCTGGGGCAGCTCAATGGCTGGTTCGTCCTGCCGGGGATTGGCAACCCCATCTGGTGGCATGCCCATGAGATGCTGTTTGGGTTCGGAGCCGCGATCGTCGCGGGCTTCCTGCTGACGGCAGTGCAAAACTGGACCGCTCACCCCGGGGTTAGAAGCTGGCCCCTGGTGCTGGTCGTCGTGCTGTGGGCATTGCCGAGGACCTTGCTGCCCTGGTTGGGCGAGCACAATACCTTCTTGATGGCGGCAGATCTGCTCTGGCTGCCTCTTTGCGCCTGGTATCTGGCCAAACCTATCGTGGTCACCAGGCAGTGGCGCAACCTCTTCTTTGTGCCTCTGCTGGTCGTGCTGACACTGCTCAACGCCGCCAGCTGGCTGTGGCAGGCGCAGTGGGCTGATATGGAACATCTGCTCATTACCACTGTGCTCTTGTTTACAACCCTGATCGCCGTGATGGGTGGAAGAGTCATCCCCTTCTTTACCGCCAGATCCACCGGGATGGAAAAAGCCGTCCCAATTCTCTGGCTGGAGCACGCAGCCCTTGCCACGCTGTGGCTCACCCTGGTGAGCTGGCTGCTGCTGCCCACCCCATGGGTCACCAGCCTCTACCTGCTTCCTCTATATATAGTGGCGGCCGTTTTGCACTTGTGGCGCCAATTGCGTTGGCGGCTGCCTTCCACTCTTGGCCAACCCCTCTTGTGGTCACTGCACCTCGCCTACCTGTTTATTCCTCTCGGTCTGCTCGCCCTTGGTGCTCTGGCTGCCGGCCTGCCCATCAGCCTGTCGCTGGCCAGCCACCTGCTCAGTGCCGGCTGCATGGGGACCATGATCCTGGGGATGATAGCCCGGGTCTCTCTTGGTCACAGTGGCCGGGCTTTGCAGGTAGGGCGCAGGATCCAGTGCGCTTTCGCGCTGGTAATCATGGCAGCCCTGATTAGAGTTCTGATCCCGCTGCTTTGGCCCGCCTATACCTTGCACGGCTGGAACCTGAGCGGCCTAGCCTGGAGCCTGGCATATGGTCTATTTGTCTGGGTCTATGCTCCCATATTGACCAGCCCCCGGACTGATGGGCGCCCAGGCTGACCCGAGTGGATCAAAATCTGCTGCCCGGATAGTGGATCAGATTGTGGAAGATGGCAGGGGCCACACCCAGATTGCGATAGCCATGGGGGCGGTCGGCCGCGAAGCGCACCGCCTCCCCCTGCGTCAAGGAACGCCACTCCCCCTCAACCAGCACTTCCATCTGGCCGCTGATGACGATGACATGTTCGGTCACCCCGGGTTCATGGGGTTCTGATTCTCGCTGATAGCCGGGCAACAGAGTCAGCTCAAACAGTTCGAATCCAAAGCGCCCCTCATAAGGGAAGAGAGGGGCGACCTGCATGCCCTCTCCCGCCGGCTGCTGGCGAATCGCATCTGCGGTGCGATAGAGCACTTCCCCCTGCTCTGCCGGGGTCGGCTCGATGAAGCTGGAGAAAGAGACCCGAAAGCCGGTGGCAATCTTCCACAGGGTGGCCACCGTCGGGCTCGATTCCCCCCGTTCAATCTGGCCCAGCATGGCCTTGCTCACTCCCGTCTCCCGCGCCGCTACATCCAGGCTCCAGCCCAGTTTGCTGCGCAAGCCCTTCAGACGTTGGGCCAGATGCTGATTCATCTCTTGCATGACTGCCTCTTTGTTATGCTTGCTTGAATCGCCTTGTGCGCTATAGCGCACAACGATATAGTCTGAAGCAATATTGTACGTAATAACGCACAAACCGTCACAACCCCACAAGGACGTCACCATGCCCTTTGCCCTTCCTCATCTGGTCGCCGGCTTCATCGCCGTGATGGTCGGCTATACCAGTTCGGTCATCCTGATCATTCAGGCAGCCACGGCAGCGGGGGCCGATGCTGCCCAGCTCGCGTCCTGGCTATGGACGCTGGGTATCGGCATGGGTATCAGCTGTATCGGCCTCTCCCTCTATTACCGCATCCCCGTCTTGACCGCCTGGTCGACCCCGGGTGCCGCCCTGCTCATCACCAGCCTGGGTCACTTCACCCTGGCCGAGGCCATCGGCGCCTTCGTTATCTCTTCTCTGCTGATCACCCTGTGCGGCATCAGCGGCTGGTTCGATCGGCTGATGCGTCATATCCCGGCCCAACTGGCGGCGGCCATGCTGGCCGGGGTATTGCTCAAGTTCGGGCTGGATCTGTTCAAGGTCGCCCCGGTAGATCCTATGCTGCTCGGCAGCCTGCTGCTGGCATTCCTGCTCGGCCGCCATCTCTGGCCACGCTATACCATGGTGCTGGTACTGGCGACCGGCATTCTCATCTGTCTGCTGAGAGGCCAGCTGCAGCTTGACACTATCCACTGGCAACTGGCCGGCCCGGTCATGACCTGGCCAGAGTTTTCCCTTGGTGCCCTGTTCGGCATTGCCTTGCCACTGTTCATCGTCACCATGACCTCCCAGAACATGCCGGGCATTACCATTTTGCGGGCCCACGGCTACCAGCCCGCCACCTCATCCCTCATCACCTGGACCGGCCTCACCGGTCTGCTGCTGGCGCCCTTCGGCGGCTATGCCTTCAACTTGGCGGCCATCACTGCGGCCATCTGCATGGGGAAAGAGGTGGATCCGGACGCCAACCGGCGCTGGCCCGCGGCGGTGTGGGCCGGCGGCTTCTACCTGCTGACCGGCTGTTTCGGTGCAACGGTGGCGGCGCTGTTCACGGCCTTCCCGGCGACACTGGTGACCTGTGTCGCCGGGCTGGCGCTGCTCGGCACCATCGGCAGCAGCCTGTACACCGCATTGCAGCACGATAATGCCCGTGAGGCCGCCCTGCTGACCTTCATCATCACCGCCTCCGGCATCAGCCTGCTCGGCATCGGTTCCGCCTGCTGGGGACTGCTCGTCGGCATCATCCTGTATCAAGTCAACCAGCGGAGAAACTGACCTGACCATCTGGGGAGCCCCCCGTGAGACACCGCACATAATTCAGAAAAATTGGTTCACAGCTGAAACTAATTGCCATTAAGTGGTGTCGAGGCACTTCTTCTTCCCCGATGCGTGCCTCATGTCAGACTCATAAACTGGAGAATAATAATGAGGAATCAGGCTGTCATTTTGTTACTGGCACTGCTGGGCGCCACCACCGCCCACGCTGCCGACACCGATCGGGAGCTGGCCCGCCAGCTCGCACTGCAGCAGAAAAACCTGCTGCCGTTGCTGAGCAATCAGGAGTACCAGAGCCCGCTGCCCAACCTGTTGCAGAAGGCCAGTCCGCGCCTGAAACGCCAGGCTCGGGATGCCAACCAGGCAGCCATCAGCCGGCAAGGGCTGGACGGCGAGGTCAAGGAGCTGATGCAGCTGCGACTGGCCAATCCGGAACAGGCCGCCGCGCTGCAGCAGGGTGTCGAGCCGCTGGTCGCCTATGTGCCGAGCGGAGATGAGAAGAGCTGGAGCGCCATCGAAGCCTTCGACAGCGCCGGCAACCCCGTCTATCTGGATGTGGACAAGGCACCGGCCCGTCCGGTCCTTGTCGTGGAAGCTGATCCCGTCAAGGCCAAGAACGCCGGCCTCAAGGTGATCCGCAAGGCGCTGGCTGCCGCCGACATGCAGGTGGCTCCCCGTGCGGCTGCCAGCACGGCACCGCTCAAGACCAGCATCCTGAAGAAAATTCGGTTGAAGGATGATCAGGAGCCCTGGCTGCTGGGTGCGGCCGAGGTGTATGCGGTGGTCGCAGGGGTCAATCCCAGCCGGGATGAGCCCGTGGTCGACATCGTCGACATGCCCTATCTCGACTATGACAACACCGACTACACCCCCAACCAGATCCTGGTCTACTGGGATCGCTATCGCTGGGGTGCCGTCGACATCGTCATGATGGAGCAGGACGACAACGTCAACTACAAGGAGCTGAGCGGCCTGTTCATCGATGCCCTCAAGCTGGCCTTCACTGCTGGCGGCGTGCCCGAGGCACTGCCCTTCCTCGATCTCGGCGGTCGCATCGTCAAGGCGCTGCCCGACTCCTGGATGACCAACAACGATGACTATCTGGATACCTTCTACACCCTGGAGCAGGACCAGAGCTATCACCAGTATCCAGGCGCCGCCGGCAATGCGGTGATCGATCTCGAACCCAAAGAGATCGCCCCCACAAGGCCCTGATTGGTCGCCATGACAGAAAAGCCAATGAGCGACTCATTGGCTTTTTTTGTGCCCGCGATCTGTTACGGCTGGCCTTTCGGCCTCACCCCCAGGGTATGGCAGATGGCGTAGGTCAGCTCGGAGCGGTTCAGGGTATAGAAGTGGAAATCCTTCACCCCTTCCTGACTCAGCACCCGCACCTGATCGATGGCGATGCTGGCACCCACCATGTTGCGGGTCATCTGATCGTCATCCAGCCCCTCGAAACGCTGATGCATCCAGCGCGGGATCTTCACGTTGGTGAAACCGGCAAACTTGGCCAGGGTCTGGTAGTTGGAAACCGGCAGGATCCCCGGCACGATTTCGGCATCGATGCCGATGGCGGCGCAGCGATCCCGAAAGCGCAGGTAGGTCTCGACGTCAAAGAAGAACTGGGTAATGGCGCGGTTGGCACCGGCATCAATCTTGCGTTTGAGGTTGAGCAGATCCGACTGCGCGCTGCGCGCTTCCGGGTGCCCTTCCGGGTAGGCGGCCACCGAAATATCGAAGTCCGCTTCGGCCTTGAGCAGGGCCACCAGATCGGTGGCATACATCTCCGGCTTCTCCAGCCCCTGGGGCAGGTCACCGCGCAGCGCCACGATATGGCGGATACCGCTGTTCCAGTAATCGCGGGCAATGGTGCGCAGCTCATCGCGGCTGGCGTCGATACAAGTCAGGTGCGGGGCGGCGATCAGACCGGTCCGCTCCTTGATGTCCTTGATCACCTTGTGTGTGCGATCCCGGGTGCCCGAGTTGGCGCCATAGGTCACCGACACGAACTTGGGTTCCAGCACTTTCAGGCGCTCGATGGATTGCCACAGGGTATTTTCCATCCCTTCGCTGTTGGGCGGAAAAAACTCGAAACTGACCGATATGTTGCCACTCAAATCTGCCAGACTCTGGTTGAGTGCCTCAACCTGACGTGCGCTGTGAAATCCCATCTGCTCTCTCCCTGCCCTGCAATCCATTTCTCTACGTCAAAACGGATGTTTGGACGTCTAAACGTCTTTCTATCTTTATGAGAAAATGGCACAAAGTCAACACTGTTTTACAGCAAGAGAAAGGCCGCCGATTTTTATTTGGCAATAAAGCCAAAGTAACGATTGGCACCCCATCCCAAAATCCGGCGAGTCGCGTTATGATGAACCCAGATCGTCCTGGACGTTCTGAATCTGCGTGTGATTGTTTGGCCGGAGGTTTCTCCGGCCCCTTTTCAACCTCTTCCCCTTCCTGCCGATAACCAATTGAACCATTCGCAGGAGCATCATCATGGACACCCACCCCGGCTTTGCCACCGACTTGCTGTTCGATCGCTATCAAGGCAACGTGGTCGATCATGAGCAGTTCTGGGCCGTGCGCACCCCCGATGCTCCCGATTACTACTTCGGCAACTATCTGCTGCTCCCCTTTCCCCCCAGCGATCACGACAAGGGCTGGCTCGAGGCCAGTTTCGACAAGCTGATCGGGCAGGATCCCCGAGTCAGACACCGCACCTTCCAGTGGCCTCTCGCGGCCGGCCAGAACAGCCGGGTCGCCGGCTTCGTGGCGGCGGGATACCAGTACATGGAGTGCGTGGTACTGGCACTGGAGGCCGCAGACTGGCAACCGCCAGCCGCGACGGTGGCTGCGCGCCCCTTTACCCCAGCCGATTGGGACGAGTGGCTGGCCTTTGAACTGGAAGAGCGGGATCCGGGTCACTCGGAGCAGAGCTACCTGCCCTATCTGCAGTCACGCCGCCAGTTGTACGAGGCGATGATCGGGGACGGGCTGGGTCAGTGGTGGGGGATCTGGCAGCAGGAACAGCTGGTCGCCAGTTGCGGCCTCTTCTTCACCGATACTCTGGGCCGCTTCCAGCTGGTGCGCACCCGACAGGCATGGCGCAATCAGGGATTGTGCCGTCAGTTGCTGAGCCAGGTTGCCAGGCACGGGCTGACACGGGTCGACCGGCTCATCATAGTGGCCGACGAGCACTATCACGCCCAGCGCGTCTATCGCTCGCTCGGGTTCACCCCGGTGGCCCGTATCGGCAGCCTCTGTCGCTGGCCCCACCCGGTGCAGTGACGTCGCTGACTGACAGCAAAGAAAACGGGAGGCTGATGCCTCCCGTTGTTTATCTGCCGGCAGCTATTGCTGCGGTGTTTCCAGCTCGTTGGAGAGCGCCTGCTCCACCTCGGCCGACGGAGCCGGCAACGGCGCGGCCGCGGCAGATGCCGCTGCGGCAGGCGTTGCTGACGGCGCCGGGGTGGCAGGTGTCTCTGTCATCGCCGGCGTCGCGGCGGATACAGCGGCAGAAGGCTCGGTGGTCGCAGTTGCAGCCGATGCTGCGGGCGCGGCGGCAGGGGCGTCACACTGGCAATCGACCCCTTTCACCTTGTTGCCCTGATGAGGCGGATACCAGCCCTTCAGGCCCTGCTCCAGCCGATCGGCTGCCGCCTTGGGCTCCATCTTGCCGAGCAGCACAGCCTGACTCACTTCGGCCAGCTCATCACCCAGCTTGGGCGTACCACGGGAGAGGATCTGGGTGGCCACCCGGATGGTGGAGTCGCACTGATCCCGCCACTCCATCATCTCCTTCGCCGCCGGGTTGGTGACCTCGAAGAAGTGGTTGGAGAGGGAGAAGAAGCCGGGCAGCGAGTTGGTATAGAGCTCGGCGAACTGCGGCGTGGTCAGCCACTGCAGGAAGGCCATGGCCGCCTCCTTGTTCTTGCTGGCCGGGTTCATGCCCATCCCGATGTCGGTGTGATCGGTAAAGAAGCAGCCATCGCCCTGTTTTGCCACGGGCGGGCGCATCACGCCAAAGTCCACCTTGCCGGTGAACGGGGCGATCTCCCAGGAACCCGCCACGTAGAAGGCGGCCTTGCCCGAGGTGAACAGCTCGTTGGTCGCGGCATAGTCACGGCTCTCGCCACCTTCGCCGAGGTAGGGACGCCAGCGCGCCAGCTCCTCGAACACCTTGACGTAGGGCGGGTTGTCAAAACGCTCCTGCCCGCCGATCAACGCCAACCGACCATCCTCCCCCTTCCAGTAGTTGGGGCCTATGTTCTGGAAGCCGAGCTCGGAGGATACCCAGCTTTCCGAGCCGCTCATGGCGAGCGGCACATAGCGGCCATCGGCCTTCACCTTGTCCAGCGCCGCGAAGAAGGCATCCCGGGTTTGCGGCACGCTCAGCCCCAGCTCACTGAAAATCTTCTTGTTGTAGAAGAAGCCGTGAATCACCGAGGCCATGGGCACGCAGAAGGTCTGGGCGCCGGAGTCGGTCTGCCAGGGTGACTGGGCAAAACTTGGGAAGTTCTCCATCCCCGACATCTCGGTCAACTCCGCCAGGTGGCCCGCCTTGAACAGGGCCAGGGAGTCATCGAACGGCCGGCAGGTGATGAGATCCCCCGCCTTGCCCTCTTTCAGACTGGCCCACAGGGTCGGCATGTAGTCGACGTTCTGCACTCCGTTGAACTTCACTTGGATGCCCGGGTGGGAGGCCTCGAAGGCAGGAATAATCTTCTGCTCCCACAAGGCCTTGTCATCAATCCGCCAGCTCTCGATCACCAGCTCGCTGGCCATCAGCTGACCACACAACAGGAGACTCAGGGCCCCGATCCACTTGTTAGACATAAGCCCTCCTAAACCTTGAAATGTGCGATCAATTGCTGCTGCTTGGCGACCAGATCCGCCAGCACTTCACTGCTGCCGGCCGACTCCCGCGCTTCCCGTTCGGTCTCGTAGGCTACCTCGGCAATGCCGGAAATATGGCGGGCCACCCCCTGACTGACCGAGATCTGCTCCTGGGCGGCATGCGCCACCTGATCCGCCATCGCCTTGATGGCGCTCATCCGGTCGGCGATGGATTGCAGGGCCGCATCCATCTCCCGGGTCTGCTCGACACAATTGTGGGTCTGCTCCTGACTGCGCCCCATCACCTCCACCACCAGCTTGCTCGAGCTCTGCAGATTCTCGATCATCGCCTGGATCTCTTCGGTCGAGGTCTGGGTCCGGTTGGCCAGTGCCCGCACCTCGTCTGCCACCACGGCAAAGCCACGGCCCGCATCGCCGGCCCGCGCCGCCTCGATGGCGGCGTTCAGCGCCAGCAGGTTGGTCTGCTCGGCGATGCTGCGGATCACATCGAGGATGCTGCCGATGTTGTTGCTGAACTCACCCAGCTTGTAGGTGATGCCAACAGCCTCTTCCATGGCGCCGGCCAGCTGCTCCGTGATACGACGGGTGGTCGCCACCTTCTGGCGACCGCTGCGGGCTTCATCATCGGCCAGATCCACTTCCCGTTTGGTGCCATCGGTGGAG
Organism: Aeromonas sp. Y318-1; assembly: GCF_027706125.1. Lineage (NCBI taxonomy): Bacteria > Pseudomonadati > Pseudomonadota > Gammaproteobacteria > Aeromonadales > Aeromonadaceae > Aeromonas > Aeromonas sp. Y318-1. Next base: position 69,488 of record NZ_JAPDCM010000019.1, on the reverse strand, counting down.
CGGGCCACCTCGGTGGCACTCACCTCCAGCTCGGTGATGGCGGCAGCCACCTGATCGGTCTGACTCTTCTGATCCTGCACCCGGGACACGGCCCTTTCGCTTATCTCGGCGGCGCGGCTCGCCTCCTCCACCAGATGGCGGGAGCCGGCATTGATCTGGGAGAGCAGCTCGCCGGTTTTGCCGGCCAGGGTATCGATGGAGCGGGAGAGTGCGCCGAACTCGCAGCTGCTGCGATAGTTGATGCGGCGGGTCATGTCCCCGGCCGCCATGTAGTCCAGCTCCTTGTTAATCATCTGCAGCGGACGCTGAATGCTGCGCGCAGTGGTATAGCCGATGATGAGGGCTGCGGCGGCCGAGATGGCGGCCACCACCAGGATCCAGAAGCTGGCGCTGCTGACCGCATCATCCGCCGTGGTGCGACTCTGGCTAGCAATCGAGCCGGCCGACTGCCCCATCTCGTCGAGCAGGCCCAGGCAGTTGATCAGGCTGGCATCGAGTTGCTGATTGAGGGCCTGCAGCGAGGCGGCCAGCTGCTGGGCATTGCGCATGGTCGCCAGCAGCCCCTGCTGGCCGAGTGCCAGCTCCTGCATCCGGTCGAGGTTGGAGACGAAGCGCTGCTTCACGTCATCCGGCACCAGCACCCGATCGAGCCGCTTGCGGGCCATCTCGATGTCCTTACTCAGCACCTTCTCCAGCTCGTTGAGATCGGTCTTGGCATCGGCCCGGCGAATGTTCTTCAGATCGCGCGCGATGCCCGAAGTGATAAGTTCAGCCTTGTTGCGCATGGAGCGTTTGCTGGCGGTCTGCTGCAGCAGCAGATCGGCAGCCCACTGGTAGGTGTCTTCCAACCGGATGAAGGCAATCTCCAGCTTGTGGCGCTGATCCTGGGCATTGACCCACTGGCTGTGCTGGGAGAGCACCTGTTCAGCCAGGCCGTAGAACTGCTTGGTGGCGGTATCGACCTGCTGAAAACGAGAGCCGGCCTCGGCCACCCCGCTAAACCTGTCCATCTCCTGGCTCAGCTGACTGAAACGCGCCTGCTGCTCCTTGAACTGGCTGGCCAGCTGCGGCAGCTGGCTTGCATCCTCGTTGGTCCGGTAGACCAGCACCCAGCGGTTGCTGTCCTGCAGGGCGCCTTTCAGGCCAGCCACCGCAATCACCAACGGGGTTGCCCGGTCGGAGACCTGTGACAAGCCGTCGTTGATGCCCCTGATCTTCAGGGTGCTGATCACACCCAGCAGGATCAACAGCAGCAGCATCAACACAAATCCGGCGATGATCCGCTGCACAATAGATAAACCCATGGAGACATCCTCACTCGTGGGGGAAAGGTAACGTGAACATAGACACTATCGGCACAAGGGGCGAATTATAGAGGGGAGACCGAGGGTATTTTATTGATCTATATGGGGTTGGATCACAGTTGACGGGGGACGCTTTGCGCGTAAAAGGGCCCGGACTGTGCCGGGCCAAAGAGACATGCTAGCTGTAACGGCCCGTGGGGGGGCCAACCCTGTGTCCTATCAGAAGCGATAGCCGACACCAAACATGAAGGCCATGGGATCGATGGAGGTGTTGATGGTACCCACGGCGGTGTGCACGTCGGTATCGATATCCATGATCCAGGCGGAGGCGTTGACGAACCAGCGATCATTGATCGCCATGTCCAGACCAACCTGACCGGCCATGCCCCAGGATGAGTCCACGCTCACATCGGTGCCATCCAGTGCGCCGCGGCCCTGCTCATCGAAGAAGGTGGTGTAGTTGATACCGGCACCGATATAGGGGCGTACCTTGCTGTTGGCATCACCGAAGTAGTACTGCGCCATCAGGGTTGGCGGCAGGTGCTTGACCTTGGCCACTTCACCCAGACCGGCGGTGGATACCGAGTGGGAGAAGGGTGTGGCAGCCAGCAGCTCGACACCCCAGTTGTCAGTGATCAGATAAGAGAGTGTCAGACCCAGCTGCATATTGCTGTCGATTTCCAGCTCGCCGGTACCCAGCACGTTGTCACTGCTCGTTTGCGGAGAAACAAAGGCCAGGCCGCCGCGCACCAGAATATCACCGGCCTGGTGGGCCATGGCGACGGGAGAAGCGAGAGCGGCCGCGATCATCAGAGGAAGGATCTTTTTCATCACGTTTTCCTTTTAGTTTTCGTTTTATATGTTGCAAGCCTGAAAACTATAAAGGGATGTGAATGCGGAGTTATTGATTTAGCTCAAACGTTACCAAAAAATAGATAGATGTGTACGGCAGCTTAAGACTCACGAGACATGGCTGATAATTGGCGAAATAAACAATAAAAACATACTGATACGTCAATTCAAAATCAAACCAGCCACATTAAAAGATAATTTAAATGCACCTTATTGAGGCTTTAAACGGCTAAAAACGGTTGTTTCACTCGCTCAACCAGAGTATTTTTGCGAGCCATGTAGCCGGGCTGTAAGAAATTCTTTATGAAACCACAAACCAGAAGGGACAAAATAGTAGCCATACTGGCGGCCATCTGGGGTATTGGCTCCTTCCTGTTTATTTTATTGGGATTCGTTCTCGGCATGGCGCTATTAATTCTGACCCACTAAGCCGACTGGCTGGTGTGAGACGCCTGACACCGCAACCACTCCCCCGCCACAATCTGCTCCGGGTTCAAATCCCACTGCGCCGGCCCCAGCTCCCCGCTGTATCCGCGCCAGCGATTCCTGCCCTCCTGCTTGGCCCGGTACAGCGCCATGTCCGCCAGTTTGAAGCTCAGATTCCAGAACGAATCCTCCAGTTCCCGATGCAGGGGGTAATCGCAGAATCCCAGTGAAGCCGTCATCCAGAGCGGCAACTCTTCGCGCCCGAAGCGGCAGTCGGCAATCTTGCGGCGCAGACGCTCGACCCGCTGGGCAACCCGTGTCGGCTCATCACCGACTAGCAACAGCAAAAACTCCTCACCACCGAGCCGGATCAGCGGCTCCTCCTCAGCGAGAGCCCCCCGCAGCAACTCCGCCAACTGGCATAACAGCAGATCGCCGATGTCGTGGCCGAAGCGATCGTTGACCTGCTTGAAGTGATCCAGATCCAGGATCAGCAACACTCTGCCTGCCGCCAGATCATCGCGATTGAGCAACCATTCATCGAGGTAGCGCCGGTTGAAGGCGTGGGTCAGCGGATCCGTATAGGCGGCGGTCTCCATCCGGGATGAATAGGCCTGCAAGGCGCTGTGGTGCAAGCTGATCCTGGCCGCCATCTCCCGGAACTTGCGACTGAGCAGCGCCATCTCCTGACTGCTGTCGATGATCGGCAACACGCTCACATCCTGCTTTTCGGCAAACTTGTGCAGCGCCCCCACCAACTCGCCGATCGGCCCGAGCACGATGGCGCGCAAGCGGGCCAGCGCCATCAGAATACAGGCGAAGCTTATCAGCAGCATGCCGATGAAGGTCCAGATCGCCCCCTCCATCGCTCCCCGCAACACGTCACGATCCTCTTCCACAATCAGGGTCAAGACGGGGGTGCCGTCGTTGTCCAGCAGCAGCCCCTCCCCCCTGACACGCTGCAACCCCAGATCCACCAGCCGGTAGCTCATGTATGGCTTGAACGGCTTGAAAGAGCCCTGGTGCTCGCCAGTTCTGGGCTGGGCAATGGTCAAGGCGAGCGCGGTCCGCGCCGCCAGATCGTCCAGATAGCGTTCATCCAGCCAACGGGTCGCCAGCAGATAGCCATTGGGTTTGGCATCGCCTAGGGTATTAGTCACCGGCTGCAGCGAGAAGATGAGCGGCCCCCATAACGATCCTCTCACCCCGCTCAGACTGTGGATCCCCCCCTGCCGCGATTCACGCAGCAGTTGCAGCTTGATGTCATCCAGAAAGAAGGGAAGCAGGGTGGTGTCCGTATCAGGCGCCTCCGGCAGCAGGGTGCGAGTCCAGATTTCAGAGCCCTGTAAATCCATATAACTCAGCACGTTGAGCTCAAAGTCCCGCATCGGGGTGTCGACCAGCAGATTGGAGTGGATGTAGCCCTGATTGGGCCTGGCCAGGAAGTGGTAGCTCTCATCCCAGATCCCCCAATCCCGGGTGAAGGCATTGATGGCATTGATGTCGCCCTGCACGGCCCTGACCACCCGTTGCAGATGATCCTGCATCCGCCGCTCCTCGACCCGCTGCGCCGCCGGCACCTGGGCCAGCGCGATCACGATGAGCAGCATCAGGATGGCGCCAGCCCAGACGGGGAACATGGAGTAGGCCAGCAAATGATCGATGGAGCGGGACGGTTGAGCCATGGGCGCCAATATCCTTTGAATGGCAATGCGAAACGGGAAGGGTCTTGCCCCAAGTATGGAGTATCGGCCCGTCTGGAGGTCACTGAATTACCACAATAAAAACAAGGGGCCCAGGGCCCCTTGTCACATTATTAAACGGATTATCGTGCCAGCAGCGGCGCCAGGAAGCGGGCCGTATGGGAATCCTCGCAACGGCTCATCTGCTCCGGCGTCCCCGTCACCAGGATGCGACCGCCGCCGGCGCCCCCCTCCGGACCCAGATCGACGATCCAGTCGGCGGTTTTGATGACATCCAGATTGTGCTCGATGATGACGATGGTGTTGCCCCGATCCCGCAGCTGGTGCAGCACCTTGAGCAACTGCTGGATATCGTGGAAGTGCAGCCCGGTAGTCGGCTCATCCAGGATATAGAGAGTCTGACCGGTATCCCTCTTGGAGAGCTCGCGCGCCAGCTTGACCCGCTGCGCCTCACCGCCCGACAGGGTAGTGGCCGACTGACCGAGGCGGATATAGGAGAGTCCCACATCCATCAGGGTCTGCAGCTTGCGCGCTACCGCCGGCACCGGGTCGAAGAACTCGCGGGCATCTTCCACCGTCATCTCGAGGATTTCGTGGATGTTCTTGCCCTTGTACTTCACCTCTAAGGTCTCGCGGTTGTAGCGCTTGCCTTTGCAGACATCGCACGGCACGTAGACATCCGGCAGGAAGTGCATCTCCACCTTGATGACCCCATCCCCTTGGCACGCCTCGCAGCGCCCTCCCTTCACGTTGAAGGAGAAGCGGCCCGGCTGGTAGCCGCGCGAGCGCGCCTCCTGGGTGCCGGAGAGCAGCTCGCGGATCGGGGTGAACAGGCCGGTGTAGGTGGCAGGGTTGGAGCGCGGGGTGCGGCCGATGGGGCTCTGGTCGATATCCACCACCTTGTCCAGGTGCTCCAGCCCCTCCACGCTGCGATAAGGCGCCGGGGTGGATTCGGTGGCCTTGTTGAGCTCGCGGTGAGCGATGCGGAACAGGGTGTCATTGATCAGGGTCGACTTGCCGGAGCCGGAGACGCCGGTGACGCAGGTCATCACTCCGATCGGCAGATCCAGGTTGACGTTGCGCAGGTTGTTGCCGCTCGCCCCCTTGAGTTTCAACCACTTGCCGGTGAGCGGAGTCCGCTCACCGGGAATGGCGATCTGCTTGCGACCGGAGAGGTAGTCACCGGTCAGCGACTCGGGATTCTTGATGATCTCCTCCGGCGTGCCCTGGGCGACGATGGCGCCGCCATGCACGCCCGCCCCCGGGCCGATATCGAGCACATGGTCGGCAAGGCGAATAGCATCCTCGTCGTGCTCCACCACGATCACTGTGTTGCCGAGATCGCGCAAGTGAGTGAGGGTCTTGAGCAGTCGTTCATTGTCGCGTTGGTGCAGGCCGATGGAGGGCTCGTCCAGCACATACATGACACCTACCAGACCTGCACCGATCTGGCTGGCCAGTCGAATGCGTTGCGCTTCGCCGCCTGAGAGAGTCTCGGCACTGCGCGACAGGCTCAGGTAGTTGAGGCCGACGTTAACCAGGAAGCCGAGCCGTTCGACAATCTCTTTCAAGATCTTCTCGGCGATCTGGGCGCGCTGGCCGGTGAGGTTCAGCCCTTCGAAGAAGGCGAGCGCATCACCGATGGACTGCTCGGCGATGGCCGGCAGGTTGCGGTTGTCGACGAATACGTGGCGCGCCTCTTCCCGCAGTCGACTGCCCCCGCAACTGGTACAGGATTTGTTGGCAATGTATTTGGAGAGCTCTTCACGTACCGAGTTGGACTCGGTCTCCCGGTAGCGCCGCTCCATGTTGTGCAGGATCCCCTCGAACGGGTGCTTGCGCACCACCACATCGCCGCGATCGTTCATGTAGCGGAACTCGATCTCGGTGCGACCGGAGCCGCGCAGGATCACCTCTTGAGTCTTCGGCGGCAGATCCTCCCACGGCGTCTCCAGATCGAACTTGTAGTGCTCGGAGAGGGATTTGAGCATCTGGAAGTAGTAGAAGCTGCGCTTGTCCCAGCCGCGGATAGCGCCGTTGGCCAGGCTGATGGCCGGATCGCCGATCACCTTGGCCGGATCGAAATATTGCTGCACCCCGAGGCCGTCGCAGGTAGGGCAGGCACCGGCCGGGTTGTTGAAGGAGAAGATACGCGGCTCCAGCTCCGACATGGAGTAGCCGCACTCCGGGCAGGCGAAGTTGGCGGAGAAGGTCATGGGGGCAACCCCGTCCTCGCCATCCATCGGCACCACCAGCACAATGCCACCGGAGAGGGTCAGCGCCGTCTCGAACGACTCGGCTAAACGCAAGGCAAGGTCATCGCGCACCTTGAAGCGGTCCACCACCACCTCGATGGTGTGCTTCTTGTGCAACTCCAGAGTCGGAGGGTCCGATAGATCGCACACCTCGCCATCGATGCGGGCACGGATGTAGCCCTGAGCCGCCAGATTCTCCAGCAGCTTGGTGTGTTCCCCCTTGCGATCGCGCACCACCGGGGCCAGCAGCATCAGCTTGCTCCCCTCAGGCTGGGCCAGCACCTGATCCACCATCTGGCTGATGGTCTGGGCGGCGAGCGGAATGGCGTGGGTCGGGCAACGCGGCTCACCGACCCGGGCAAACAGCAGACGCAGGTAGTCGTAGATTTCGGTGATGGTACCGACGGTCGAGCGCGGGTTGTGGGAAGTGGACTTCTGCTCGATGGAAATAGCGGGCGAGAGCCCCTCGATATGGTCGACGTCCGGCTTCTCCATCAGGGAGAGGAACTGGCGGGCATAGGCGGAGAGGGACTCCACATAGCGGCGCTGCCCCTCGGCATAGAGGGTATCGAACGCCAGAGAGGATTTGCCCGAACCGGAGAGGCCGGTGACCACGATCAGCTTGTCGCGGGGCAGGGTCAGATTGATGTTCTTGAGGTTGTGGGTGCGAGCACCCCGGACCACGATCTTTTCCATCTTGTTGCACGCTCGATACGGAAACCTGAGCGAGTCAGTATGGCATAGAGACTACTGGATGAATAGACAGGTTTTATCCATCATTCCCATCGATTTCAGAGATACTCCTTGGCCCAGCTCACCGCCTGCAGGCGGTTCTTCACGTTCAATTTCTTGAAGACATTGTAGAGGTGGGACTTGATGGTGTGCTCGCTCACAAACAGGCTGTCGGCGATCTCGGTATTGGAGGCCCCCGTCATCAGGTAGCGGATGATCTCCTGCTCGCGCACGGTCAGCAGCGTCTGGTTGCGCAGGTGGTGTTCCCCGCCCTTGCGGTAGTAGTTGACCAGATCGCACAGCAGATGACGCGGGATCCAGTACTCCCCTTCCAGCACCTTGCGAATGCCGAGCACCAGCCGATCCAGCGGATCCTGACAGAAGAAGAGCCCGCTGGTATGGGGCCACATCAGCAGCAACTCCCGATCCGTACTGGTGGGGGCATTGAGCAGCACGGTATTGGCTTCCCCGAAGCGGCTGGAGATCTCCCGTGGCCACCCCGTTTGCAGGCTCGACTTGAGGTAATCCAGATCCACCAGAAACAACGGATGCGGCTCGAGTTCATCCGCTTGAGGCAGGGCTTCCAGTGCACTCACCAGCAGGATGGGCAGAGCCAGCTGTTCGGCCAGGTAGCTCTGAAAGCTGGTCGCCTGCGCATTGTCTTCGGTTACCAATACGATGGGATATGGGGTGATCATGAAGCGCTGGTCCTTGAACATTCCGGCCATGGTGTTTTTCGGCAGCAGAGAGTACCAAGCCCCCCGCAGGCTGCAGCATTAAAAAAGTATTAGACACCGATGCGCCTCCTTTGAAACTCACCAATTTTCCAAGCAATACAAATAACTAGCCGAGCCCCCCCCATTTGGGTGAAATACTGGCCCCTGGCTAGACAGGGGCTGTCACACCGGCCTTCGGCCCCACTTCTCGCCTCGACCGTTCGATGATATGACTCCCCGTTGCTGCTCACTTGCTGGCCAAGGGCGGCCTCGTGTAAGTTAATCCTTCATTCGGCGGACACGGGATGGAGCGTCAGGAAGATGTGCGCTCTTTCTCCCCAACTGTTACTATTGCGGGCAAAATCTGAAAACGGGGAGGCGGCCAACTGGCGCGCTGAACCGGGCACAGTCATCACATGAGTGGCGGGGCCGCCCAGCAGCGTCGCCTATCTCACAGAAAACAAACGATATGTTGAATTGGCCCGGGCATATGGCCCGGCCGGTATATAAAGGGTGGAAGAGAGATTATGGCCAGTCGAGGCATCAATAAAGTCATTCTGATCGGTAACCTGGGACAAGACCCGGAAGTGCGCTACATGCCGAGCGGCGGTGCCGTGACCAATATCACCCTGGCCACCTCCGACACCTGGCGCGACAAGCAGACCGGTGAGCAGAAAGAGCGTACCGAGTGGCACCGCGTTGTTTTCATGGGCAAGCTGGCCGAAGTGGCTGGCGAGTACCTGAAGAAAGGCTCCCAAGTCTATGTTGAAGGCAAGCTGCAGACCCGCAAATGGCAGGATCAAAGCGGCCAGGAGCGTTACACCACTGAAGTGCTGGTCGATGGCTTCAGCGGCGTGATGCAGATGCTGGGTGGCCGTCCGCAAGGCGGCGCCGGCCAAGGCATGGGTGGCCAGTCTCAGGGCAACTGGGGTCAGCAGCAGGGCATGCAGTCCCAGCAGCCGATGAACCAGGCGCGTCCTGCCCAGGCTCCGCAGCAGAACATGCAGCAGCAGGGCGGCTACGCTCGTCCGGCCCAGCAGCCACAGTCTGCACCGCCGGTGTACAATGAGCCGCCGATGGACTTCGACGACGACATTCCGTTCTAAGCAACGTCAGATCCCGGAGGCCCTGTTCATGCAGGGCCTTTTTTTGCCTGTTATTGACGCAGACGTGGCGCGCAATCCGGCCTCCTGGCCGGTCTTGCCAGCCATACGTCCCCATATCATTCGCCTTGGGATTATGATCGGGGCAATCCAGTTGCCAGAGAGAACGCATGGGGTCTTGGTATCGAATCTTGTTGTGCGTGGCGGCTTGCGCCACCCTGTTGCTGCCATCCTTGCTGCTGGCAGGCGAGCCATTGCGAGTGGGGGTCAGCTTCGCCATCCCGCCCTATGTGATCGAAGAAGAGGGTCGCGGGATCGAGCTCGACCTGATGAGAGAGGCCTTTCGGGACAGCGGCTATGAGCCTCAATTCGAATATCTGCCGCTGGAGCGCACCTTCCGCATGCTGGAGTCCGGCAAGCTCGATGCCATCATCAACGTCAAACCCGGCATGTTGCACGACGTCTTCCTGTCGCAGCCGGTGATCGCTTTCCACAATCGGGTGTTCACCCTCAACAAAACCCACATCAGCACTCTGGACGACATGAAGACACTGAGGGTGAGTGCCTTCCAGCGTGCCCGTCAGGTGCTGGGAGGTGCCTTTGCCAGCATGGCTGACCAGAATCCCCGTTACGAGGAGGTCGCCAAACAGCAGGGGCAGGTGCACAGGTTGATGCTGGGGCGGGTGGATGCGGTGATCCTGGAGCAGCGGGTGTTCTATTACTATCTGGCACAGTTGGCCAACAGCAAATATGGTGCCGAGCTCTATGCTCCTGGCCGGGTCCGGCAATACGATCTGTTTGCGCCGACTCACTACCATTTTGCCTTTCGCCAGGCGGCGCAGCAGCGCTGGTTCGATCGCCGGCTCGATGCCATGCGGGCCGATGGCCGTTATCAGCGCATATTTGCCCGCTACGGGGCCACGCCCTGAGCCTCCTGAAAACATAAAAGCCAGCCCGAAAAGGCTGGCTTTTTGTTACTGGCTCCAAAGGAACTACAGCATGGGGAGCGTTACTTCATCGCGCCGCCATTTTTCAGATCTGCTTTCTGACGTTTGGCTTCGCGCTTCTCTTTCAGTGACATCTGCGGTTTTTTCTTGGCATCTTTGCCGTTGTGATGTTCTTTGTTACTCATCATCAAACTCCAAAAATGTTACCCAGACAGTTGGAACCCAGGTTCCAGCATGCCATCCGAATCGTAGACTACAGTACGCTTTCAGTGACGATCCTGCGATCGCACTCAGTCCAGCATACCCCTAATCTTGCGCAAGAATCCACCCTCATCCCATCACCCAGTGGCAGCAGGTGTTCACCCGCTTCCGCTGACCCGATCCGGCTGGGGAATGAACGGCCGGAGAAGCGATTTATTCCTTATAAAATAACGCCAAACAGATTTATTTCATAATGATGTGAAATAAACCACTGAATACCAAAATGAATTCTCTTTAAATAATGAGAGATAATTTAGATAAGCATTCTCACTATCGCCAGAAACAAAAAGTTACAACCCAAAGCAGCGCCTCCCTGGACAAGCTGATATTATCCAGCCCTATTTGTGAAAATATTCCAGCGAGAATAAGGACGTCCCATGACCAGAAAAACCAGAGCGGCCTTGGTCTCAGTTTGCTCCAATATCACCTTGATTATCATGAAGATATTTGCCGGCATACTGAGCGGATCCGTCAGTATTATTTCCGAGGCCATTCACTCGGCCATGGACCTGGTGGCGGCATTGATCGCGCTGGTGGCCGTACGCAAATCGGATATTCCCCCCGACCAACGCCACCCCTACGGTCATGACAAAATTGAAAACGTCTCCGGCGTGATCGAAGCGCTGCTGATCCTGCTGGCTGCCGGCTGGATAATATTCGAGGCCGTCGGCAAATTGATCACGCCAACCCCGATCGAGGGGGTCGGTCTCGGTGTGCTGGTCATGCTGTTTTCGGCACTGGTCAACAGCGGCGTCTCCGCCTACCTCTACCGGGTGGCCAAGGAGGAAGAGTCTGTGGCCCTGGCCGCCGATGCGCTGCATCTGAAGGCAGACGTACTGACCTCGCTCGGGGTCGCCGTCGGCCTGCTCGGTATCTGGATCGCCGCCAGACTGGGCTACAACCTCTATCTGCTTGATCCCATTGTTGCCATCTGTGTCGCCCTGTTCATCCTCAAGGAGGCGATCGCCATGCTGAAGCAGGCCTTCCAACCCCTGCTGGACCACAGCATGAACGAGGAAGAGCTGGCCATCACCACCCAAGTGATCGAGGAGTGCTGCCCGGAGCATGGCGGCTTTCATGATCTGCGCAGCCGTCAGGCCGGACGCCGTCGTCACATCGACTTCCACCTGACCTTGCCAAAAGAGATGAGCATCGAACACTCCCACGCCATCTGCGATCGGATAGAGCAGGGCATCATGCGACACCTCCCCCACGCCGTTGTGCTGATCCATGTTGAACCAAGCGGGCATGGGTAACGGCGCTGAGCCGTGCGAGGGGAATGCTGCAGGCCATTCCCTTCGACAACGGCCATCCGGTGGAACGGTATTCGAAAACGGCGTCGATTGTGCAATAAACGGCCGGCAGGTGTGGTAGGGTGGACTATTCCCGCCATCAGGAGCACGCCGTGAAAAAGTTGGAAATGAAGGACCTCACCGACGCCGAAAAGGCCGAGATCACCCTGCTGCTCCAAAAAGCACAGGCCAATGCAGATCACCAACTGAGCAATGCCGAGCGCAACCGCATCCGCGAGGAAGGTAGACTCAAGATAGTCGCAGACCGTGCTGCCGCCGCCAAAGTGGCCGCCAAACTGGCACGGGAAAAGGCCAAGGAGCGAGCCAGCAAGCAGGTGTTGCCAGAGACATTCAGCTGGGTGGATTCCGTCAGCAACAAGTTTCGCAGCAAACGCTGACGGCCAATCCTCTCGCCCAAGCGCCCCCTACCTCAACCAGCCAACTCACACCATGGCGGAGAACAGCCTCTCTGCCATGGTGTGTCCGGCGACATGCAACGCCGCAGGATCCTGCGCTGCAGACACCCACACCGGGAGTAGCTGCGTCGATATCCGACCACTCGCAGCGAGATAAAATTTGCTTTAAGAAAATGGGCATGTTTTAATCTTTTGCGATGGTTCGGTAGTTCAGACCTGGTTATGTTAGGCAGTCATTTTAGTAAAGCAGCGATTAGTATAAGAATTATCCATGATTCTTCTTATCAAATAATTCTCCTTCTTTAGTGCTCCCCATACGTATTGCTGACGAAAAATCATAGATTGCCATTTGGCACTTTAAACACTATTTAAGGAAATTATCATGTCCAACAAAATGACTGGTACCGTCAAGTTCTTCAACGCCGAGAAAGGTTTTGGCTTCATCTCCCCGACCGACGGCAGCAAAGACGTGTTCGTTCACTTCTCCGCCATCCAGACCCCGGGCTTCAAGACCCTGGACGAAGGTCAGCGCGTTGAGTTCACCATCGAGCAAGGCCAGAAAGGCCCGGCTGCTGCTAACGTAGTAGCTCTGTAATTCAAGCCGGGGATCCGGTCCGCCTGCTCATGCCGGCTGGTACGATCCGCTGCAAGAATTGAAAAAACCCGCTTCGGCGGGTTTTTTGTTGTCTGCCATTTGCCATTCCCCCCTCTGCCGACCCTCTCAACCTTCTCACTGTCCCGCCCCCGCTTCCCGTCACCGCGCCACACATGCTCCTCATCCCGTATCTGCTGGTGAGAGGATAACCGCACAATATTAATGAGATTAATTATCATTTACACATCATCCAGTGATCACTACAATGCCTGCCGACCGACTTGGTGATTATCCAATTGAACCTTTTCTGGTCCTGGTTTCACGCGGGATGCGATGAGACCGCCCCATCGATTCACCCAAAGGATGAATGCATCTTCTTACTAAAAGAGTTCAGGCCAACATGATAACAATGCACCGCAACAAGCTGACCACGCTCATTCTCGCCGCCCTCGCATCACACGCCTATGCCGCCGAGCAGGAGGTCATGGTCGTGACCGCCTCCGGCTTCCAGCAGAAGATCGAGGATACCGCCGCCTCCATCTCGGTGGTGACCCGCGAGCAATTGGAGAAACGCGCCTATCGCGACGTGACCGACGCCCTCAAGGATGTGCCCGGGGTAGTGATCACCGGCGGTGGCAGCAGCAGCGATATCAGCATTCGTGGCATGGGCTCCAAGTACACGCTGATGCTGGTCGACGGCAAACGAGTCGACAGCCGTGGCACCCGTCCCAACAGCGACGGCCCCGGCATCGAGCAGGGCTGGCTGCCACCGCTGCAGGCGATCGAGCGGATCGAAGTGGTGCGCGGCCCCATGTCCTCCCGCTACGGCTCTGACGCCATGGGCGGCGTCATCAACGTCATCACCCGCAAGACCGCCAGCATGACGGCCTGGCAGGGCTCGCTGCATGCCGATTCGACCTTCCAGGAGAACAAGGAGTCCGGCGACATCTTCCAGACCAACGCCTATACCGCCGGCGCCCTGGTGGATGGACTGCTGGGGATGCGAGTGAACGGCCAGCTCTCCCACCGTGGCGAGGATCAGTTCCAGAACGGTTTCGCCGAGCAGGAGATGCGCAGCGGTACGGCCGTCTTCAGCCTGACCCCGGACGAGCACAACCGCTTCGATTTCGAGGCCAGTCGCGGCCTGCAGGATCGCAACCGCACGCCGGGCGAATCTCTCTCGGCCAAGTCAAAACCCAGCCTGAGCACCTACGAGCGCACCAACTTCGCCATCACCCACGACGGCCGCTATGACTTCGGCTCCTCCACCAGCTACCTGCAGCGGGAAGAGAACACCAACCCCGGCCGCCAGATGAAGCTCATCAACACCATCGCCGATACTCACACCCAGTTTGAACTGGGGGAGCACTATCTGAGCGTGGGTGGCCAGTACCGCTACGAGGATCTCCAGGATCAGGGCAACCAGCTCAACGTGGCCAACCGCGCCAATCAGCTGACCCGCTGGAGCTGGGCCATGTTCGTGGAAGATGAGTGGTCGCTGACCGACACCTTCGCCCTGACCGGCGGCGTGCGGATGGATCAGGACCAGAACTACGGCACCCATTGGAGCCCGCGTCTGTACGGGGTCTGGCACCTGGCCGACTCCTGGACGCTGAAAGGGGGCGTCTCCACCGGCTATCGTTCACCGGATCTGCGCATGTCGGCCGCCAACTGGGGTCAGGCCACCGGTGGCGGCACTCAGGACGGCATGTTGGTCGGCAGCCCGGAACTGAAACCGGAAACCAGCGTGAGCCAGGAGATCGCCCTGCTGTGGGATGGTCAGCAAGGCTTGAACACCGGGCTGACCCTGTTCAATACCGACTTCGAAGACAAGATCTCCGAGATCCGCCGCTGCACCAGCAAGAACGATCCCTCCTGCACCCTGAACGGTCACACCTATGACTTCATCAGCGACCGCATCAACGTCGACAAGGCGAACATGCGCGGGGTGGAAGGCACGGCCAACTGGACCATCAACGACGCCTGGTCGCTGGCCTCCAGCTACACCTTCACCCAGTCCGAACAGAAGAGTGGGGCGATGGAAGGCAAGCCGCTGAACCAGATGCCGCGCCACATGTTCAACACCACGGTCGACTGGCAGACCACCGAGACCGTCAGCCTCTGGTCACGGGTCAACTTCCGCAGCAAGACCTCCGATTACCTGAGCCGGGTCAAGATGGCCGAGGGCACCCCCTCCTACACCTTCTTCGACACCGGTCTGCTCTACAAGGCCAACGAACACCTGGATGTCACCGCCGGTGTCTACAACCTGTTCGACAAGACGGTGGATTACACCAGCTTCGGTACCGTGCTGGATGGCCGTCGCTACACCCTGGGCATGACCTACAACTTCTGATGACCCGCCGCCGCCCGCTCTGGGCGGCGGTTTTTTATTTCCCCGCCTCGCCAGCCGCCTCTTTCACGTAGCTGGCCGCCTGCCAGGTGTTGCGCCCCTGCGATTTGGCGCCATACATCAGCTGATCCGCCTGCAACAACACCCGTCGACCTTCCGCCCCGCCTCCTGCCGGCACCCACACCGCCCCCGTGCTGATGGAGATGCCGAGCGCTCCGGCGCTGGTTGGCAACTTGTGGCTATTGACCTCCCGCCCGATCCGGGCGGTCCACTGCTGCAGCGTCGCCATGTCCGCCACCAGCAGGCTGATGCAAAACTCCTCCCCACCGATGCGGGCAAACAGGGCGCTGGCGGGCAGCACCCGCTGTACCTGCGCCACCATGGCCGACAACACCTCGTCCCCGACCCCGTGGCCGAAGTGATCGTTGATCCCCTTGAAGCGATCGAGGTCGAACAGCAGCAGGCCCGAGGCCTGACCGCTGGCCAGCCGCTGCTCCAGCAGCGGCAAAAAGGCCCGCCGGTTGAGGATGCCGGTCATGGAGTCAGTGCCGGCAAGGCGCTCCAGCCTGGTGTTGGCCTGGATAAGCTCGGCGGTGCGGCTCGCCACCGCCCGCCGCAACTGGATGATGTAGGCCATCAGCACCAGGCCGCCGATGGCCAGCAGCCAGGGCCAGAGGTGGACCGGGTAGACGGTCTCGATGTGCATCCACTTGCGGACGATCCGCTCCCGATCCGCCTCGCCGATGCGGGAGAAGCCCTGCTCCAGCTCCTGCTGCAGCGCCTGGTTGCCCTTGGCGACAGCGAAGCGGATCTCGTCGCTGTAGAGGTGGCGCACCGGGATGAAGCGGGTGGGATCCGCCGAGGTGTAGATGTAGAAATTGGCCACCTGCAGATCGGCGATGAAGGCATCCAGCTCGCCGCTGAAGGCCGCGCGCAGCATGGCATCGTTGTCATCGAAGGTACGCAGGCGCGTGGTGGGGAAGTGCTTGCGGGCGTAGTACTCCTCGTAGCCCCCCGTCACCACCCCCACGCTCTCATGCTGCAGGTAGTAGTTCACGTCCGATCCGCGCAGGGAGTTGGCGAAGAAGAGCTGGGAGTCGACATGGGAGAGGGCCTGACCGTAGTCGTAGACCAGATTGCGCTCCGGCGACCAGAGCAGGCCGCCATGGACATCGGCCTGGCCGTTGCGAACCAGGTCCAGCGAGGCCTGCCAGTCCACCAGCTTGAACTGGATCGGGCGACCGGTGACCCTGCCATATTCGCGCCACAGATCGATCAGCAGGCCATCAGGCTCCCCCTCTTCATTGAGGTAGGAGAAGGGCTGCCAGGCCTTGGAGTTGGTCACGATGAGCGGCTTGGGCGGCGTATTCGCCAGCACGGGCCACGCCTGTGCCAAGAGCAACAACCACACCCCGCACCAGACCCGCCACCGAAAACCAGAATCGCCCGCCATCCCTGCACCAACCTTGCTGTTTGGCCGTCTGTGCGGCCATCGATTATCGCCACCTTCAGCATAGAAGAACAAGCATGAGCGAGTATGAAATAGGCGTGATTTCAGTCAGATAAGTGCAAGATAAAAACGGGGAGGCGGCTCGTCGCCATCCTCCCCGCCCTGCTCCCGCCGCGCTTACAGCGGCAGGCTGATGCGCGCTTCCAGCCCGCCCTGTTCCCGGTTGTGCAGGGTCAGCTCGCCGCCGTGCTGGTGCACCAGGGTGCGGGCGATGGAGAGCCCCAGCCCCACGCTGCCGGATTCGGTGTTGCGGGCCTCGTCGAGTCGCACGAACGGCTTGAACACGTCCTCCAGCCTGGCCGGATCGATGCCGGGCCCTTGATCGCAGACCCGGATCACCAGCTCGCTGTCGGTACGCTCCAGCGACACCTCGGCGCTGTCGGCGTACTTGATGGCGTTGCCGATGAGGTTTTGCAGCACCCGGCGCAGGGTATTGGCGCGGCAGGCATAGACCTGCTTGCCTTCCGCCAGGCAGGTAACCGGCTGGCCGGTGTCGGCATAGTCGTCGCACAGGCTCTCCAGCAGGCTGACCAGATCCAGTTCCCGGGTCGCCTCTTGCTGCCCCTCCTCCCGGGCGAAGCTGAGGGTCGCCGCCAGCATCTGCTCCATCTGCTGCAGGGTCTGCTGGATCCGCTCCTTGTCCTCCCCCTCGTCCAGAAACTCGGTGCGCAGCCGCAGGCTGGTGATGGGGGTGCGCAAGTCGTGGGAGATGGCCGCCAGCATCCGGGTGCGGTCCTGCACGAAACGATCGAGCCGGGTGTGCATGCGGTTGAAGGCCTGGATGGATTCGCGCACCTCGGTCGGCCCCTCTTCCCGCAGCGGCTCTATGTCCTCGCCACGGCCGAGCCGGTCCGCGTTGGCGGCCAGTTGCTTTAGCGGCAGGGTGGCGCGGCGGAACAGCCAGATCATCAGGCCGATCACCAGGCTCGCCACCAGCATCAGGTTGAGGGTGGTCTGCCAGGACCAGCTGGCTGATTCTTTGTCCACCAGCGAGCTGAACTGCAGCCAGCCGCCGCGCGGCAGCTGGATGGAGCCGTACAGCCGCATGTCCTGCGGCGGCGGCATCCCCTTGCGATCCTTCATCATCCGGCTGTGGTGCTGCCAGGCGCGGCTGCGCTGGGCATCCTGCTTGAGTTCGGCGCTGATCTCCACCATCAGGGTCGAGGGATAGCCCAGTCGGGAGCGCACCAGCTGCTCGAAGCGGGGGCTGCGGTTGTCCGGTTGCAGCGGCTCGTCGGCAATGCGCAGCAGCAGGGTCTCGCTGCGACTCGCCTTGATGATCTCGTCATAGAGGGAGGGGGGCGAGAGGGCAAGCAGCCGTACCACGGAGACGATGCGCTGCATGGCGTTGCGGCTGTTGATGTAGCCGAGCGCCTCCTCCCGATCCGTACGGTAGATCTGGATGCTGAGCAGCTGGATCAACACCAGCCCGGCCAGCGCTACCAGAATGATCTGGCCGGTCAGCCCCTTGGGCCACAGTTTCGACCAGCCACGCTTGAGGATCCCCACGGCCTTATACCTGGGTCACATCGGCGGCGAACAGGTAACCGCCGCCCCAGATGGTCTTGATCAGCTCGGGGTTCTTGGGATCCCGCTCCAGCTTGCGCCGCAGCCGGCTCACCAGGGTGTCGATGGCCCGGTCGAACGCCACCGCCTCGCGGCCACGGGCCAGATCCAGCAGTTGATCCCGGCTCAGCACCCGCTGCGGCCGTTCCAGAAAGACCCGCAGCAGATCGAATTCGGCGGTGGAAAGGCTCAGGCCCACCCCTTCCTCATCTACCAGCTCGCGCCGGTTGATGTCGAGCAGCCAGCGATCGAAGCGCAGATCCCGGGTCAAGGTCTCGGCCGCAGGCTGCGGCTCGACCTGGGTGCGGCGCATCACCGCCTTGATGCGGGCCAGCAGCTCGCGCGGATTGAACGGCTTGGCGAGGTAGTCGTCGGCCCCAATCTCCAGCCCTATGATGCGGTCGGTCTCCTCCCCCATGGCGGTGAGCATGATGATGGGCAGGCTGGACTTGGCCCGCAGCTCGCGACAAAGGGTCAGGCCGTCCTCTCCCGGCATCATCAGATCCAGCACCAGCAGATCGAACTCCCGCTCCTCCAGCAGCCGCTTCATCTCCTTGCCATCCCGGGCACAGCTGACCCGCAGGCCGTGCTGTTCCAGAAAACGCTTCAGCAGATCGCGGATCTCGCTGTGATCGTCGACCACCAGAATGTGGGTGCTGCTTTGGTTCATGAGGCCTCTCCTGTTAGAGCTGGCACGAGTATACGAAAATCTGCCGGACGGTTTGTGTCAAAGTGTGCCAGATCAGCAAGATGCCACACTCTGCTACAAAAAAGCGCCCGTTCGGCAAAGTTGAGACACAAGCCGGCTGTTTACTGTGGCCATCCCATCGGTTGCAGGAGTAGACAGGCCATGCTGGCCCTCACCACCCCCTTGCTGCTGGCCTTTGCCGCCAGCGAAGCCCTTGCCAGAAAGGCGAGCGGTAGCTCACCCCAACCGGCGAGTCCCCCGGACCACCAGCAGACATCCCCCGCCGACAGGGCCCCCGGCCGCGGCGACGCCAAGGGAGCGACCGAACCCCCTTCGTCATGATGTGCGGCCGCCAGGTGGCGGCTGCGCACCCTGACTTTTCTGCCGCCATCTTGCGGCGAGTCATACCAAGGAGACCAATATCATGATCAACAAGAGCCTGACTCTGTTAATGCTGGCTGGCCTGGCCCACACCGGCCTGGCCCAGGCCGCCCTGCCCGCCGATGTCAGTGCCGCCCCCGGCCTGCTGTTCGTCAACTGGCACGATGCCGTCAGCAGCAATGAGGCGCACCCCACTCTGGTGATCCGCAATGCCACCGGCGACGTGCTCAAGCGGGTGCCTGCCGAGTTGCAGGGGATGCAGCAGGTGCGTCTGCCGATGCGGGCCCAGGGTGACCTGACCCTCAGCCTGGACGGTGAAAGCAGCAGCTATCGCATGCCCTACAGCGTCGGCAGCGGTCGCCAGCGCTAAGCCGGCCCCAGCCTAAAAATACCCCGCCAGCGGGCGACGCTGACGGGGTATTTTTATTTCCCGTCCGGCATGCGCCCGGTCAAGTACTGTACAGCGTCACCGTGTCACACTCTGCTACAAAATAGGCTTCAACTGGCAAAGTTCAGACACCAGTCTGGTGTTTACTTAGGGTCAAGGCGAGCAAGCCGACCCCGAACTCAATCCGCAAGGAGATAGACCATGAAAAAACTGACCAAGACCCTGCTGACCGCCACCCTGATCCTTGGCCTGCCGCTCGGCGCCTATGCCGCCAGCGAAGCCGTCACCACCGCACAGCCCGGCATGATGACCGACTGCCCGATGGATGGCAGCGGCATGATGGGCGGCAAGCACCATGGCGGCCGCCACGACAAGATGGCCCGCATGCAGAACATGACGCCGGAGCAGATCCAGACTCACCTGCAGCAGCGTTACGACAAGATCGAAGACCCGGCCAAGAAGGCTGAATTCGTGAAAAACCTGAGCCTGCGTGCCGACGGCATGACCAAGCACGCCGAAGCGATGAAGCAGTTCGCCGAAGCGCATCAGTAAGTCGACAAGCAGCAAAAAGGGGCCCGCGGGCCCCTTTTTTCATGCACGTCTTTCAGACTCAAGCCTTGGTCTTGTCGACCAGATTCAGGGTCTTGACGGTCTCGCCTTCGAACTTGATGAGCACGTTCTTCTGAGCAGCTTCGGCATCCTTGAACAGGGTCTTGGAGGTCTCTGCCAGCATGGGAGAAACCTTGTTCAGGGCACCCAGGTCATAGGTCCACACTTCCAGACCGGCTTCGGTCTTGGTGCTGGCCGGTGCGCCCAGCTTGTCCTTGATGGCCTGCTTGTTGGAGCCGCCTTCCTTGATGTCCAGCGCCTTCTTGATCGCTTCATTGGAGGCGCTGTCCATGGCGGTGCCGGCCATCTCTTTGGCAGTGCTGGTCACGCTGCTGGTCACTGTGTCGGTCAGGGAATCCATCAGACCGGCGTTGGCCATCAGGGGCAGTGCAGTCAGGGCAACCAGGATGCTCTTTTTCATCGTTTCATGTCTCGCGGGGGATTAAAGAGCGCGCATCAGACCAGCGCCCTCGATCCGAGTCAAGGCGATCGATCGGTCAAGACGCATTCGGGGGGGAAAAGAGAAAAATCCGACAGCTGGCTGCAGGCTCGCCAGCCATCCACCTACTCGCAGATCTGGTTCTTGCCCGTCAGCTTGGCCTGGTAGAGGGCCCGATCCACCCGCACCATCAGCTGACTCATGGGCTCGTCCGGCTGGTACTCGGCCAGCCCGAAGCTCATGGTGATGTCGAAGTGCTGGCAGACCCGCGACTGCACCAGCAGCTCCCGCAGCTTGTCGGCGACCAGCCGGCCATCGAGCCGGCCGGTATTGGGCAGCACCACCATGAACTCGTCGCCGCCCCAGCGGGCAATCAGGTCGATTTCGCGGATGTGGCTGCGCACCAGCGCCACTATGTTGATCAGGGTCTGATCCCCGGCGTGGTGGCCGTGGTTGTCGTTGATCTGCTTGAAGTCATCCACGTCCATGGCGATGACGGAGAAGGGCTGGTGAAAGCGCTTGGCCCGCTCGCACTCCTGGCGGATGGCCCGCTCCAACCGGTAGCGGCTGGCGGCACCGGTCAGGGCGTCGGTCTCCGCCAGTTGGCGGTTCTCCTCCGCCTTCTGCTGCAACGCCTCGTTGAGCCGCACCAGCTCGGCGGTGCGCTCGGCAATCTGCTGCTCCAGAGTGTGATTGCGCCGCTCCAGCTGCTCCAGCAGCAGCTTCTGGGCGTGGATGTTGCGATGGGCGCCGATCATCCGGGCCACCGACCCATCCGGGTTGCGGGCGATGATGCGGCCGCAATCCTCAATCCAGATATAGTCGCCAGCGCGGCTGCGGCAGCGATACTCGACCCGATAGTCGGGGGCGGCGCCGCTCAGGTAGGCATCGAAGCTGGCCATCACCCGATCCATGTCGTCGGGGTGGATCACGCTCTCCCAGGTGAAGACGTTGTTGCCCAGGGAGTGGGCTTCGTAGCCCAGCATCTGATACCAGCCCGGGTTGCGATAGACGAAGCCGGTATTGGCATTCCAGTCCCAGATCCCGTCGCTCACCACCGCCAGAATGCCGTGTATCACGGCCTCGCTGACGTCCGAGATCCTGATCGTGTCGCTGTCCTGCAGCATGGAGACCATCCTTGTCTTGCCGCCCCGCAAAGTGCAGGGCATTCCAGCCTGATGTTGAGAAATGACAGCGGCAGACGGCTGCGCAGCCCGCTATCCGTTGATCGATGAAAACCGCCACCGCTTGTTCCGGTTATCGGCCGCCATCGGGTTCGTCTGAATAACAGTAGCAACCAGTGTGGCTCAATATTTCACCCTTGTCCGGTTTTAAAGGCGGGATGATGCAGGCTGCGATAGTGGCTGGGCGCCAGCCCGTGCTGGCGTTTGAAGGCTGTGGAGAAGTGGTATTCGTTCTTGAAGCCGCACTGCTCGGCCAGCAGCTTCACCGAGTCGGCGCGGCTGGCCAGCAAGAGCGCCGCCCGCTGCAGCCGCAGCCGTTGCAGCAACGCCATGGGGGCCAGCGCAAAGTGCTGCTGGCAGAGCCGGTAGAGCTGACGTTCGGAGAGGTGCAGGGCGCCGGCCATGCGCGCTATGTCCCACGGCTCGGTCAGCGCCTCTTTGAGCAGCAATTCGAGGCGCAGCGCCAGCCGCTCGCCACGCCGCTGCCCCTCCCCCTTTTGCAGCAAGCGACGCAGGTAAAAGCCGAGCTGCTCTACCAGCAGGGCGCTGAGCAGCGGGTCCTGATGACGCTCCTGCTCCGCATAGAGGTTCTCGATCGCGCGCAGCACGGTGGCCTGCTGGGAGGTACAACCAAGCCGGGGGTGGCTGGCGAAGGTATCCCAGGGGGAGTCCTTGTGCAGCAGCAGCCATACCAGCTCCCACTCGCCCGCCTCGTTCAACGGCTGATCCAACGGCTCGTTCACCTGCTCACTCAACTGCTCACTAAGCTGGTAGCAGAGCGGCTCCCCGGCCGGGATCAGCGCCCACTCCCCGACCTGCAACCGCTCACGGCGATCCCCCACCTGCACCTCCCCCTCGCCGCCCAGGGTCAGCAGAAAGCAGTGCACATCGGCAAAGCGGCGCGCGATGCGGTAGCGGGTCTTGAGACGGGAATAGCCCGCCAGCCAGACCTGTTCCTGTGCGAGGGCCGGCAGCAGGCTGTCACAACAGATCTGCTCGCGGCAATCGGGGGAGACATCGACAAGATCGGTGTTGGCAGTTTCAGACATCATCAGGACGGGCTCAGCCATGTCGAAGGGACAGGCCCCAGCATAGCATTAAGGGCATCAAGTCACAGGAGACCAGCCATGCATATCCATCATGTCGCCATCTGGGCGCAGGATCTGGAGGCACTCAAGGCATTCTACTGCACCCTGTTTGGCGGGCAGGCCAATGAGCGCTACCACAACCCGAGCAAACAATTCAGCTCCTACTTCGTGCGCTTCGAAGGGGGCGCCAGCATGGAGCTGATGCACACCCCCATCCTGTTTCCGGCAGATCTGCACCTGCCACACCCGTTGCAGGGGCTGGCCCATATCGCCTTCTCCCTCGGCAGCGTGGAGGAGGTGGACAAGATGACCGCCCGCCTCAAGCTGCTCAAGGGTGCCGAGGTCAAACACCTGGACGGCCCCCGCTGGACCGGCGACGGCTATTACGAGAGCACCTTTCTCGACCCGGAAGGCAACCGGCTGGAGCTGACCATCTAATACCTGAATGCTCCCCTCACCCTGCCCTCTTCCAAAGGGAGAGGGGATCATTCAGCATTGAGGATATAACGTTGGCAATGGGGAGGTTTGGAAGTGAGTAATGCACGATCTTTCGATTACTCGACTTTAGTAACCGATATCAAATGGTGTAGGCTTGCCAGACACTCGAATAAAATCACCATACGCGTATACATTGTGGCCAAAACCACACTCTTTTCTTTCAGGATTTGTATCAAGCTTCAGCATACCATTATCTTTATCTATAAATTTTATCGAAATCTCACAATTACCCTCCTCACCAGTTAGTTTTATCAGTCCCTTATCATCCTTCATAGTCACAACTTGAGAGATATCCCCAATATTGGGACCATAAGCCAGTCCCATTAACCCAAAATAGAGCAAATTCAAGGATATCAAGTAGTCATTACCTTGCTTTTCTACAGAGGCTACATTCCAACTTCCGAAACCAGCATACTGCCAATAGGTTCCGACCATATCAGGACCAACGGGGGCAGGCATACTTTTAAGCAAACCGTAGTTGAATTTAGATTTCTTATCATTCGGGGCTAATGACAACCATGCCAGAGCCTTAAGCTTTTCCCCTTGTTTTATATAGGAAAGTGCAACATTGTTATATGCCGTAATAGTCGCAGTTTGATCTGGCTTACCATAGACATATCCACACCCCTCACTTAATGAGACTTGCTCAGTAAAATAATCTCTTGCTTTGGCATATTCCCCTGCCTTGTATGATTCATTACCTTTTTTTATAACCTCTGGCAGTTTTACACACATCTTTTTTTCAATATCCATATTTTGTCCAACTGCATTCGCATACTCAATAAAATCAACACAAGCTATAAGCCCTATCAAAATTAGGGCTACTTTCAAACTATATCTCATAATTGTCATAATCTCTTTAGCGGTTGATAGCAATCAACGCCCCTAGTATTAACATCTCATATAGCGCCATTATTTATCATGTCATATAAAACTCTTATTTACCATATCAAGCTTTATGATAATTATGATTTTTTCGAAATGAGTTTCATACTTACCGAAATAGGTAAAACATACATCATAAATATACCACCATATGTCTTTATCGATACCCAATAAGTTACTGGCAATAATTCAAACACTACATGAAGCATTACCGAATACACTATATAAGACCACCCTGCCACTCTCCTATAGTTACACCAGACCGTATCGGTGATAGCAAGGCGCCTACCCCACATATAGAACAGAACGCCTCTTCTCTTATTAAATGGAATTAATAGCCCTCCCCCCATAACCATATAAAAAACAGATGTTCTTATTACAATCCATATCTCAGGCAAAAATAGAAAAAACCATACAAATGACAATAATGATGAAACAATAAAAACATAGCTATATGTACGCCAAAACAAACCCCATATATTTTTAATCACCTTGAACCCCTATTTATTTTAAAAATAGTTTATTATCTATCCAGAATAGGAGGCAGTAAATTCCCTTTATCGCCGCCATCTATCACTCCCCCAACCTCTCCGCCAATCCGGAATACCGCTCGGTCTTTTTCCTGACCGCCTGAGCCAGCAGGGCGCGATCGCCGTAGAGATCGAGCCGCGCCTTGGCGCGGGTGATGCCGGTATAGACCAGCTCGCGGGTGAGCAGCGGGCTGGGGCTGTCGGGCAACACCAGCACGGTATGGGCAAACTCCGAACCCTGGGATTTGTGGATGGTCATGGCATAGACGGTCTCGTGGGGTGGCAAGCGGCTTGGCAACAGCGCCCGCAGGGTGCCATCCGGCTGCTCAAACCATACCTTGAGCCGCCCGCTTTCATCGGGCAGGCAGAGCCCCATATCGCCGTTGTAGAGGCCAACGCCGTGATCGTTGCGCACCACCATCACCGGGCGACCGGCATACCAGTCGCCATCGCGGGCAATCAGGCCAGCCCGTGACAGGGCCAGTTCGAGCCGCTCGTTAAGCCCCTCGACGCCAAACGGGCCGTCACGCAGGGCGCAGAGGATCTGGAAGCTGTTGAATGCCTTGAACACGGCGGCGGGCGCCTCCCCCGCACGGGCCGCCTTCAAATAGGCGCCGTAACCGGCTACCCCCTGGGCAATCAGGGCGTCGTAGGCCTCCCCGGCCCAGGGGTGCAGGCTGATATCGGCGAATCCTGCGCCCCAGACTGATTCCACCGCCGTGGCATCGCCGCCGTTGCAGGCGCGCGCCAGCTGGCCGATGCCCGAGTGCTGATCAAAGCGCCAGCTCTTGGCCAGCAAACAGAGGCTGTCGCGCACCGGCGCCCCCGCGGGCGTGCCCTGCAAGCGGTAGCCGGTCTGGCGGGAGAGCCAATCCGCCTGCGCCGGGCTGATGCCCTGTTCGATAAAGCTGCAGATATCGCCGAGCACGGCCCCCGCCTCCACCGAGGCGAGCTGATCCTTGTCGCCGAGCAGGATCAGGCGGGCGTGGCTCGGCAGCGCATCGAGCAGGCGCGCCATCATCGGCAGGTCGACCATGGATGCCTCATCCACCACCAGCAAGTCGAGGTGCAGCGGGTTGCCCGCATGGTGGCGGAACTGGCTGCGCCCCGGAATGACCCCGAGCAGCCGGTGCAGGGTGCCCGCCTCGGTGGGGATGGCTTCCACCCATTCGGGGGGCAGATCCAGGGCCTGCAGGGCAGAGCCGATACTCTCGGTGAGGCGCGCCGCCGCCTTGCCGGTGGGGGCCACCAGCCGGATCGCCGGGGCCTTGCCTGCCTGCAGACCGGTCTCCACCAGAATGGCGAGCAGTTTGGCAACCGTGGTGGTCTTGCCGGTGCCGGGGCCACCTGAAATCACCGCAAAGGGGCGTGCCGCCGCGGTGGCCGCCGCCAGCTTCTGGCCATTGCAGCAGAGCGCCTCGGGCACCAGCGCATCCAGCTTGCTCAAGTCGCTCGCCGCCTGGGCGCTGGCCAGCAGCGCCTCGATGGTGGGCCAATCCACCTCGTTCGGGAACACCAGATCCAGGTACTTCAGGGTAAAGTGGCGGGCCGAGAAGTCGGGGGCTAGGCGGGCCTTGAGCAGCGCCGCGAACACCAGGCCGTAGTCGCGGGCAAACAGCCGCGACAGGGCCGGAGCGATCTCCGGCCATTCGGCTCTTTCACTCAAGGCGCGCAGGTGGCGGGCCACCCCCAGCTCAAAGTCGTGGTAGCGGGTGAGGTAGAGGCGCCCG
The DNA here is from genome assembly GCF_027706125.1 of Aeromonas sp. Y318-1. Taxonomy (NCBI): domain Bacteria; kingdom Pseudomonadati; phylum Pseudomonadota; class Gammaproteobacteria; order Aeromonadales; family Aeromonadaceae; genus Aeromonas; species Aeromonas sp. Y318-1. The sequence continues at coordinate 43,037 of NZ_JAPDCM010000019.1, read as the reverse complement.
CGCCAGAGCCGCAGCGGCCAGCGTGGGGCGAGCCCGTCATCCTGCTCGGTGCCAACCAGCGGACTCTCTGCAAACAGGGCGGGCCAGCGGGCAGGATCCGCCAGATCGGCCAGCAGATCCCGGCTCTGATCCGGATCCAGCCCGAACGGGCGCAAGGATCCCTTTTCGTTACCGGAATGTGCCAGCATTTCCAGCGGCAGACAGACATGGCCGCGCCCCAGCTCGAAGCAGGCGAGCGCCGCCCCCAGCACCAGTTCGGGGCTGCCGCCCAGATCGGCCACCAGTTTGGCAAATTGCAGATCCAGCTGGCGGATGCGGCCCGCCAGCGCCAAAGCCTTGAGCCGTTCAATCATCATGGTGCCGTTCATGCTTCTACCCCGTTATCCGATACCCCGGCGAGGGCGGGCGCCGCCCCCTCGCCAAACAGCCGATCCAGCCCCAGCACCAGCTCACGGCTGGGGCGGGTATGGAAAATCCCCCCCTGCGGCATACCGCGCAAGAACAGATAGAAGACCCCGCCAAAGTGCTGCTCGAAGTCGTAACCCGGCAGGCGCAAAGTGAGCAGCCGGTGCAGCGCCAGCGAGTAGAGCTGGTATTGCAGGTCGTAGCGGTGCTCGGCCATCGCCTGCTCCAGCGCCGGACGGCTGTAATCGGCCGGGCTCATGCCGAGGTGGTTGGATTTGTAGTCGAGCAGATACCAGCGTCCCTGCCACTCGAACACCAGGTCGATAAAACCCTTGAGCATCCCCTGCACGGTGGCAAAGCTGAGCGGCTTGTTGCCCCGTGACAGCGGGTCATGCTGCTGGCAGAGCGCGGTCAGCGCCGGCGCTGTCACCCGCCCCATGGGCAGGAAGAACTCCAGCTCCACCTGCTTGCGCTCGGGGGCCAGATCCCGCAGCCGCACCGGCTCGCCAAAGCCAGTCTCAAGGGGGGTATCGAGCACCGCCTCCACCTGCTGTTGCAGCACTTGGGCCCAGCTTTCGTCGAAGCCATCCTGCGCCAGCAAGGTGGCGATGTGCTCCGCCAGCGGCTCGCCGCCGGCGCTCTGAAAGTCGATGGTCTCGAACAGGCTGTGCAGCAGGGTGCCGGGGCGCGCCCCTTTCGGGAAGGTGAAGATGGAGGGCGGGGGCGCCTCTTCCTGTTGTGCTGTAGACAGGTCGGCAGCCTCGGTGACCACCTCGTCATCGAAGCCGGGATTGGCCAGCACCCCCTTGCTGTGGCCGTGGCCCTGCGCCGCCAGCCCGGAGTAGGAGCTGATCCACCAGTCCCGCTCAAGGGTGCCGGTAAAGTGGCGCACCTGCGGCTCGCCCAGTTGCTCCTCCTCCGCCGCCATGGGGGCCGGGCGGGTGAGCGAGGGCTCACCGACGGCCACCCCGGGCAGCACCTGTGCCAGCTCGGTGAGGGCACTCGCCAGGGTCTGCGCATCCCCCTCTTCGCCCTTTTGCAGCAGGTAGCCGATGGCGGTCTGGTGCAGGTCGGTCTTCTCCGACTTGCCATTGCCGGAGCGCACCGGCGCCAGTCCCAGCCAGGTGGCGTAGACGCCACGGGTCAGCGCCACATAGAGCAGCCGCAAGTCTTCGGCAAGGCGCTCCCGATCGGCCTCGGCCAGGGACGCCTCGGCGCCGGTCAGATCGAGCACGGTGCGATTGCCCGCCCCGTCCGCTTCGTGGAACAGCGGGGTATCGGCAGCGCGGTGGCTGCAGATAAAGGGCAGGAACACCAGCGGGTACTCCAGTCCCTTGGATTTGTGGATGGTGACGATCTGCACCAGCTTGCGCTCGGATTCGAGCCGCAGTACCTGCTCCGCATCCTGGCCGTCGGGGCGGCTCGCCGCCTCCCCCAGCCAGCGCAGCAGGGCATATTCGCCGTCCAGCTCGCAGCTCACCTGTTGCAGCAGCTCGCCGAGGTGGAGGAAGTTGGTCAGCCGCCGCTCGCCGTTCGGGCTCGCCAGCAGGGAGGAGGCGAGATTGCGCCGGTGCAGCAGAGCGCGCAGCATGGCCAGCACGCCGCGCTTGTGCCAGATCTTGCGGTACTCCATAAACTCCTGCACCGCGCTCTCCCACGCCCGCTCGTCACTGGCGAGCTCGTCGAGCGCCTTGGCATCCAGATCGAACAGCCCGGTGGCGAGCGCCGCCCTAAGGCTGCGCTCCTCCCCCGGGTTCTGGCAGGCGTGCAGAATGAGCAGGATCTCCCGCGCCTCCACCTGCGCCAGCACGCTCTCGCGATTCGACAGGTAGACGGAGGCGATGGCGAGCCGTGCCAGCTCCTGCTGCACCAGCTTGCCCTCGGCGCCGGTGCGCACCAGCACGGCGATGTCCCCCGCTTTCACCGGCTGGTCACCAATCTGCGCCTTGCCATCACGGGCCTGGGTCAGCAGGCGGTGGATCTCCACCGCCGTGGCGCGGGCCATCCGGCTCTGGTAATCCCCCTTGTTGAAGGTGGGCTGGCCGCTCAGCTGCCAGCAGTGGAGCACGGGAGCGGCTTCGCCATCCAGCTGCAGCGCCTTGCTCTTGCCCTGCGCCTCCACCGGCAGGAAGGGGATATCCGCCTCGTAGATAAAGGGATCCTTGGCCCGCTCGAACAGACCGTTGACCGCCGCCACCAGCGCGCTGCTGGAGCGCCAGTTGCGCCCGAGGGTGTAGTGGGCGCTCACATTTCGCCGCGCCTGAATGTAGGTAAAGATGTCGGCGCCGCGAAAGCCGTAGATGGCCTGCTTGGGGTCACCGATCATCAGCAGTGCCGTGTCGGTGTGGCCACCGTAAAGACGGTGGAAGATGCGGTACTGCTGGGGGTCGGTATCCTGAAATTCATCGATCATCGCCACCCGGTAGGTGGCGCGAATGCGCTCGCACAGCCGCTCGCCAAGGCCGGAGCCGAGCGCCCCGTCGAGGTCTTTGAGCAGATCGTCGAACGAGAGCTGATGGGCTTGCCGCTTGCTGGCCTGCATCCGGCTGCGCACCACCACCGCCGCCCGTTGCAGAATGAGATCCCGAATGCCGGGGCGACTCGCCAGCAGCGCATCGATCTGGCTAAAGAGCGGCAGGGTCGGCACCGCGCCCCCCTTCTTGAGGTTCTCCTCCAGCACCGTCTGGCCGAAGCGCTCCAGCTCCTTGGGAATGGCGTAGCCGCTGGCCTCGTCCTGTGCCCAGTCGGCTATCTTGGCGAGCCACCCTTCGTAGTTCTTGCCGGTGTAGCGGCTTACTTGCCCATCGGTCTGACGGCGGATCTCGTCCCCTTGCGCCAGCCATTCGCGCTTCACCGCCTCAATGCGGGCCATGGCCGCCTGATGGCGGGCGGCGAGGGTCTCGTCCCCCGCCGGCGGGCGCATCTCCAGCTCGCTGTTGTCGAGCCAGCTGCCCATCTCCCGCAGCAGGGCGGCGGGGCTCGGCCAGAGCGCACGCACCGCACTGGCGAGGGGCTTGTCCACCGGATAGAACTCGGATCGCCAGTAGTCACTCACCGCCTGCAGCCGAAGTTGGCTGTCGTCGGTGAGAAATTCGGTTTCAAAGAGGGCGCCCGATTCGAAGGCGTTCTGTTTCAGCATCCGCTGGCAGAAGCCGTGGATGGTGAAGACCGCCGCCTCGTCCATCTGCCGCTCGGCGGCCAGCAGGCGGCGGGCCGCCAGTTCGTGATCCTCCACTTCGGCCAGCAGCTGGCTCAGCAGGGCGTCCTTGCTCTCACCACGCATAAAGGCGAGCCGAGCCTCGTGGATGCGTGCGCGGATCCGGCCGCGCAGCTCGGCGGTAGCCGCCTCGGTAAAGGTCACCACCAGGATCTCGGTCACCGAGAGCGGCCGCTCGTGGGCGCTGGGTTGACCGGCGTCTTCCCCCTCTTCGATGAGCGGGCCGTGGCCCAGCAGCAGACGCAGGTAGAGACCGGCGATGGTGTAGGTCTTGCCGGTACCGGCAGAGGCCTCGATCAGCCGCTCGCCATAGAGGGGAAAACGCAGGGTATTGAGCGGGTTGGCCATTATTGCAACTCCTCCAGGCTCTTGAGCAGCGGGGTCAGGTGTTCACGGGCCATCGCCTGCAGCTGGGCCAGCACGGCCTCGTCCAGTTCCGGGAAACAGCGGGCGACATAGGCGTCTTCCCCCTCCCCCTTGGCCATGTAGCCGCCGTTGAAGCGGGTGAGGGCCGCCTTGTCGGCCGCCTCCGGTTTCTCTGGATCCTTCTCGATCGCCTTGAGCCAGTCCCAGGCGGTGCTCGGGAAGAAGGGCAGCGGCCGCTTCATCCCCTGCATCCAGAGCGCCACCAGCGCCGCCAGCTTGGGCCGCGCCTCGTCAGCCGGGAGCCTGGCCAGCCGCAGACTCTGCTTGGCGTCGAACAGCAGGGTGTCGCCGGGGGCATCGCTCAAGGAGAGGCAGAGGTGCTGGATCCAGCCCAGCAGCAGATCCTTGCCGTTGAAGCTGCCGGGCTTGACCACCAGCAGGCGCCCCTTCTGGGTGTCGATCCACCCTTGCAGCTGCCCCTGGGCCAACGCGATATCGACCTCCACCGCCTGTTTCTCCGCCTCATTGGCTGCCACCCAGGGCCGCAGCCGATCCGCCAGCTTGCCCATCTCGGCATCCAGATCCTCCAGCAGCAGGCTGCCGAACCACCCTTGCGGCAGCAGGCCGGTGAGCTGCAGCCGCTCGCGCCGCACGGCGCTGTCCCCCTGTGCCAGGTGAGCATCGAGCAGCAGATCTTTCAGCTGGTAATGTTGCAGGCCATCCAGCTCGAATGGCTCGCTCTCCTCGATGTTGGCTTCGTTGAGTTCAAACCACACCTTGAGACGGCGGTTGAGGAAGTAGCGGGCGGGCTGGCGATAGAAGCGCAGCAGCTCAGCCAGCTCCAGCCCCTGCTCCTTGCCCCATTCGGGGGGGAGCGGCAGCTCGCCACTCTGGAAGTTGGCTGCGCCGCGCTGCGGATGGAGGGCCGGCAGCCAGTCGGCGGCATAGGTAAAGAGGCCGGAACCCGCCGCCGGATAGAAGTAGGCGTGGCTGTAGGGAGTGAGTGGATGCTGGGTGATCAGGTGCGCCAGCAGCCGCTTGCCGGAGGTCTCGTCATCGAGCTTCTCATCCCCAGCCAGCACGAAACCCTGCCGCACATAGTCGATGAGTTCGGCCAGCAGCACCGAGGGCACCTTGTCGCTGTTGTCCTGGGCGCTGAAACCCTGATAGCTGATGTAGAGCCCCTGCTGGGCGCTGAGCAGCGCCTCGAGGAAGAGGTAGCGGTCATCATCACGACGGGAGCGATCCCCGCGCCGCGCCGCCACCGCCATCAGGTCAAACCCCATGGGCGGCAAGGTGCGCGGGTAGACGCCGTCGTTCATGCCGAGCAGGCAGACCTGCTTGAAGGGGATGGAGCGCATCGGCATCAGGGTGCAGAAGTTGACCTGACCGGCGAGGAAGCGCTGGCTGGAGCGGGACTCCCCCAGCACGCTGCCGAGGTAATCCTGCAACAGGTCGGCACTGATGGGCTGCTCGAAGCGGGCCTCACCAAGCTGGGCGAGCCAGTCGGCCAGCTGGCTGCGAATAAGCTGCAGCTGGCGCTCTTCATCCTCGTCGGCCAGATAGAAGCGCTCCAGCAGTGCGTTGAGGCAGGCGACCCACTCCCCCAGCGGCTGCGCCTGTTGCAGGCGGGGCAAAAATTCGGCCAGCGAGTCGACGAACCAGGCGAGCTTGCCGAGCGCCAACCCCTGCTGACCTTCGATATCGGCATAGGGCAGAATGCCGGCCACCGGCTCGCCGTCACCCATGGCAAAACCGAGCAGCATGCGGCGCAGGCCAAACAGCCAGCTGTTGCCAGAGAGGCGCGGCAGATCGAAGCGCTCGGGGTAGCCGTCATCCAGCCCCCAGCGGATGCCGGTCTCCTGCACCCAGACTCGCAGCTGATTGAACTCCTCGTCATCCAGCTCGAAGCGGCGCAGCACGGCGGGCACCTCGAGAATGGCGAGCAGCTCCCCTGCTCCGAAGCGGGCGTTGGGCAGCCTGAGCAGGGCGAGGAAGCTCTGCAACAGCGGGCTCTCCTGGCTGGCCGCCCGATCCGACACCGCAAACGGGATCTGACCGCGCGCGCCGAACACCGCCTGAATGTAGGGGCCGTAGCTGTTCACGTCCGGCATCATCACCACCACGTCTTTAGGGGTGAGGGATTTGTCCTGCTCGAACAGTGCCAGCAGCCGGTCGTGCAGCACCTCGAGCTCGCGCATCGGGCCGTGGCAGGCGTGGATCTGCAGGGATCCATCCGCCGGATCAAGCGGGCTCTTGTGGTGGCTGGCGTCGAGATCGAATGACCCTGCACCTCTGTTACGCAGGTCCAGCACATCTCCCTGGATACAACGCAGTAAGCTGTTTTCTGTGAGATCAGAAAAGACATCGACCTCAAAACAAGGCAGATCTATTAATTGGTGAACATAGTCACGACCTAGCTTGCCCATCGATGCAAGAAGTGGGTTGATGCTGGTGTCATCGTAAGTTTCTGGTGTGATCCCCGGCTTGAGGCGATTCTCGAGCTTTGCCATCGTCTTTCTGTCACGAATATCACCCCAGTAATGGCGACAGGGGTTAGAGAGAAAAAGGTGCACATCTACGCGTTCACTTAGGGCCAGCAGCGCCTCCACATAGCGCGGCGGCAGTGCCGAGATGCCGAACACAAACACCCGCTGCGGCAGCTTGCCCGGCAGCGTGGCGGTACGCGCCAGCTCGTGGATAAACTCCTCGTAGAGGTTGGCGCGGTGGTAGCCGCTCGGAGAGAGCGCCAGGGTGCGAGCCACCAGCTCGCGCCACAGCTCGGGCTGCCAATCCTGACCGCTCACCCCGGCCAGCTCCTGGCTCAACCCCTCCCCCTGTTCCCAGCGAGCGATCCAGTCCGGCCGGTAGACCAGATACTGGTCGAACAGATCCGCTACCTTCTGACAGAGCTGCCACAGCCGCACCTGCTCTGGATCCTTGGCAGGATCCGCATCCTCCCCGCCCAGATAGGCGGCCAGTGGCGCAAAGGCCGGGCGATCGAGCAGGGCGGGCAGAATGGTCATCAGTTGCCAGCTCATGGCGCCCTTGTTGTAGGGGCTCTGGCGCGGCACGTCCGCCAGCACCTGGGTGAACATCTCCCAGATAAAGCTGGCGGGCAGCGGAAAGTCGATGTTGGCGGCAATGCCGAAGGCCTTGGCCAGCTCCAGCTTGAGCCACTGGGCCATGCCCGGACTCTGCACCAGAATTTGCTCCCGATCGAAAGGGTGAGAGAGAGGGGCCTGCCGGATGCGGCTCACCAGCAGCTCTTTGAGCAGATCCAGCTGATTGGAGTGGTAGAGGGTAAACATGGGCAATTCCCGCCAGAGCAAAAGAAGGGTCAGCGCGGGAAAACCTCAAGGATCCCCGTCACTTCACAGGTATCGGGATTGTCGAGGATCGGGGGGGAAGATGCAAAAGGCGCTTGTTGTCGCCGATCACGTCACCGTCATCTAGCGCAGGCAAATGTGACGGGCATAAAAAAGCCGGTGCGATTGCACCGGCCAAAAGGCGTTGGAAAACTCGAACCTGCGGGGGTATTACCAGTTCTTGCCAAAGCGGGCATCCAGGCTGAAGGCCCCTGCACCGGCCGCCGCCAGGGCCAGGAAACCACCGGCCACGGAGACGTTCTTCATGAACATCAGCATCTGCATCTGGTCGGCAGGCTGATAGTGGAAAATAAAGGCGGCCATCAGGGTGAAACCGGCCATCAGCACGGAGAGGCTGCGGGTAAACAGGCCCAGCATGATGGCGAGGCCACCACCCAGCTCCAGCAGGATCACCAGCGGCAGGATGAAACCGGGCACGCCCATGGCTTCCATATACCCCTGGGTACCGGCGTAACCGCCGATCTTGCCCCAGCCTGCAATCACAAACATCAGAGCCAGCAGAACGCGACCCACCAGCAGTGCCAAATCTTTCATCTTGTCCATTTCAATATCCTCGTTTTGCGTCACATCACCGCTGACTGCTTCAGGGTAGGTCAAATAACAGGGCTTGGCTGGCACTCGCGGCCACCAGATCCCATTTGGGCTCATCACGACTGAGAACCCCGTCGCCGGGTCGGGCAGCCAGACCGTTGGCGGCAAGCTCCCCTGAAATCATCTGCAGGTAGCCGTGTCGGCCGGCCAGCTCCCAGGTGAGGCTCTCACCCGGTTCAAGCTGCAACCGCCAGACGCGGGCCTGCTGGCGGATCCTGAAGGATCCTGCTTCGCCGTCCGGCGACGCCACCAGCGTCATGCCCGGATTGGCTTCAATCTTCTTCTGCTGATAGCCGGGTGTCGTGCCGTGTTCGTTCGGCTCGATCCAGATTTGCAGCAGGGAGAGCGGCTCGGTCTGCGAGGGGTTGTACTCGCTGTGCCGGATGCCGGACCCCGCGCTCATCAGCTGGAAATCCCCCGCCGGGATCTGCTCGGCATGGCCGAGGCTGTCCTTGTGCTCTATGGTGCCTTGCAGCACGCAGGTCAGGATTTCCATGTTGGCGTGAGGGTGGGTCGCGAAACCGCCACCCGGCGCCACCAGATCCTGATTGATGACCCGCAGCACTGAATGCCCCATCCAGTCCGGGTCGTAGTAGTGCCCGAAGGAAAAGCTGTGGCGCGCATCCAGCCAGCCGAAGTTGGCCTTGCCGCGCGCTTCTGCGGCTCTCAATTTCATCATGGTGTGCTCCTCACGTACCGATACGGTTGATTAACGCTGCTTGCCGCTACCGATGCCGAACGGAATACGGTAGTCGCTGCTCTGCTCACCCAGGCTCACGGTCAGGTTGCCCTGGGTGCGGCTCGGGATCTGCACCTGCTGGCTGCCCATCAGGTTGGCATGGACGGAGGCAACCAGGTCGCCAGACTCGTCACGCACTTCCAGCATGGGGTTGCCCTTGCCTTCCACCGCGGCGGTGGCGTGCCAGTTCACAAACAGCACGCCCGGGGCGGCGTTGAGGTCAGCCGGGACGGAAGCCTGAGCAAAACCTGCGGTCATCAGGCCTGCAACGGCCAGCATCTTGATTACGTTTTTCATGTTCATTCACTCTCTTGGTTTTATGTCATTGCCAAGGCCGCTGTGGCCAGAATCAATGCATCCATGCAAGAGGTCATTCAAATAGTGTGTTGTTCTTTCACCGAAGTCAGACTCCCTGATTGATGGAGTCACAGTCTGGAACTACCCGTTTATTTGGCTGCTTGGCGTTCCTGCCTAAGCGTTGATTGAATATTAAAGACACTTGGCCTAACTTGTTAGCGAGATAAACTGGCAAACATGTTCAAAAAAATTGAAGGCAATTTATGGCCAAGGAACTGAACAAGGAACGGGCGCTGACCCTGGAAGCCATCCGGGTGCTGGATGCCATCGACCGCCGTGGCAGCTTCGCGGCGGCGGCCGACGAACTGGGCAAGGTGCCCTCGGCGCTGAGCTACACGGTGCAGAAGCTGGAAGACGAGCTGGACGCCATGCTGTTCGACCGCAGCGGCCACAGAACCAAGTTCACCCCGGCGGGCCGCATGCTGCTGGAGCGGGGCCGGGTACTGCTGGAAGCGGCAGAGCACCTGGTGGGCGAGACCCGGGCGCTGGCCCGCGGCTGGGAGACCGACATCACCATCGCAGTCGATGCCCTGGTGCCGCTGCAGGCGCTCTATCCGCTGGTGGAGCGGCTGGCCGAGCTGACCGATACCCGGCTGAGGTTTCGCGCCGAAGTGCTGGCGGGCAGCTGGGAGTGTCTGGAGGATGGCCGGGCCGACCTGCTCATCTCCTCCCTCAATCCCGACATCATGATGACCGGCATCAAGCACCAGCCGCTGCAGGAGGAGGTAATGCTCTACGTCGCCCACCCGGATCATCCCCTGCATCAGGAGCCCGAGCCCCTGGCGGACGATACCCTGCGTCGCTATCGGGCCATCGCGGTGGCCGACACGGCGCTGCGTAAGCCGGTGCTCACCTATCGTCTGCTCGACAAGCAGCCGCGGCTGACCGTCAGCACCATGGGCGAGAAGCGCGACGCCCTGCTGGCGGGGATCGGAGTCGGCACCATGCCGCTGAGCTGGATTGAAGAGGATATCAGGGCCGGACGGCTCAAGGTGATCAGCCCCGAGTATCGCCACCAGATCCAGGTCGTGCTGGCCTGGCGGCGCGACACCATGGGCAAGGCCAAGAGCTGGCTTATTCGGGAGATCCCCAAGCTGTTTCCCTGCAAGGGGGAATAAAGCGGGCGGCAACAATAAGAGGGGGCAAGCAGCGACAGCGAGCTGCCGGTGCCCCGCCGCTTGACGGCGGGCGCAAATTCGGAGAAAAGAAAAAAGCGGCCCTCTTGCGAGTTCCGCTCAATGCCAGGAAAGAATAAAAACCTTGCGGTTTAAAAAACCCTTAAATTGGAAGCAAACAATCGATTTCTCAACCAGGAAGGTCTTGAATCCGATTCGTGTTGAATTATGCGCGATGTTTTATGCGCCACCAGCAAAATGTTGAATGGTTGAAGGATATGCACCGCAGAGTATCACTATCTGCAACCTTCCACTCAGACTGGTCTGGCCATTTCCATCGATTACGCCGGGTTTGTTTCCTCTGGTTTTTTTAAGTGTCAGTATCTGAGCCCATAACGACAAAAGAACTCAGTTTCTGACACAACATAAAGATGCAGATAAAGGAATAGTTGCATGACCTACAGCCAGACCCTGGCCAACAATATTCTCGACACCCTGAAGAAGACCCTGACCGACAAGGGGATCCGCTATCAGACCCTGGCAGAAGCCATGGGCGTCTCTATCGCCACCGTCAAACGGATGATGAACAAGCCCTCCCTGCCGTTCGATACCCTGCTGGAGATCTGCCACCTGGTGGGGCTGTCGTTCGAGGAGCTGCTGGACCGCACCCAGGACGCCCAGAGCCGCCGGGCCGTCTTCACCCAGGAGCAGGACGAGGCATTCCACAAGGAGCCCGGCCTCTACGCCTTTCTCGCCAACATCTTCTGGCGCGACAAGACGTTAATCGATCTCAAGCGAGAGTACGGCCTGACCGATGCCTCCTGCTACCTCTATCTGCGCAAGCTGGAGAAGCTCGGCATCCTGCAGCTCGGCATCGACAACAGTTACCACTTCCTCATCAGCGAGCGGATCAGCTTCGAGCAGCACAGCCGTTTCGCCCGCCAGCAGGCGCGCCAGGCCATGTCCGTGCTGGGAGACTATCTGGTGGAGAACATGCACAAGTCCAACAACTACATGGCGCTGTGTCAGCTCCATCTGGACGAGAGCGAGGCGATGGCGCTGATCGAGCGGATGAAGGAGTACTGGCACCAGGAGCTCAAGCTCAACCGCCCCGCCATCGGCCAGCGGGAGGGCAGCAAGACCTACACCATGTCGCTACAGCTGGCCGACTGCGGCTACCAGAGCTTCGACGACCTGATCCCCAATATCGACAACTGATCCCGGCGGATCCCGCGGGATCCGCCCCCCCTCTCCTCTTCGCACAGGCATGGCCCGCCAGGACACGCCGGATCACCCCTGATCCACGAGCCGGGTTTGCTGCTGCTTGCCTGCGAGGGGCTGCAATGCTCGCGTATCCAGACAGATGCGGATGGCATCCGGTCGCCAGTGCTCTGGATATCCCCTAGTCGGCGAGCCGGGTTTGCTGCAGCTTGCCTGTGAGTGGCTGCAATGCTCGCGTATCCAGACAGATACGGATTGCATCCGGCCGCCAGTGCTCGATGTCGCAATCCACCAGCGCCCCCCGCTGGTCGTAGTTGACCCGTACCAGCCGCAGCACGGCGCTCCCCTCCGCCAGATTGAGGGCGCGGGCGATGGCGCCACGCGCCGCCGAGGGGGTGATCTCGAGGCTGGCCCCACCCTGGCCTATGCCATAGCGCTGCTGATAGAGCTCGGTGAGGGAGCTGGCCAGCGGCGCGCTGGCGATATCGGGAAAGCGGCTAGCCAGCAGGTGGTGGCTGACGTGCAGCACAGGGCGACCGTCGATGAGGCGCAGGCGGCGGATTTCATACAGCGGCGTAAAAGGATCCAGTCCCATCCAGCGGCACAGCTCGCTGCTGGCGAGCTCGCTGCCGTGGGCCAACACTCGGGTTTCGGCGGTGCGCTGCTGCTCGCCGATCCACTGGTGAAAGTGGGTGTGGATGGCGGGATCGTAGGTGAGGCGAGGCGGCGCCACGAACCAGCCGCGCCGCTCGGCCCGGTAGATAAGGCCATCCGCTTCGAGGCTCGAAAGCGCCTCCTTGATGGTGATGCGAGTGGTGGCGAAGCGCTCGCTCAGGGCCCGTTCGGCGGGCAACTGCTGCCCCGCCCCCAGCTGCCCGCTGCCGATATAGCGGCGCAGGGTCTGGCAAATCTGTTCACACTTGGAGGCGCGGCCATCGGCCGCGACCCGCTTGCTCAATCTCGATTCAATCACGCTCATGTCACTGTCGCTCATCCTGACTGCGGCGGCTGGCTTAGCCCTTGCTGGAGTAGTCCAGCTTCACTTGGGTTTAGAGTTGTAAACGCAGTGGATGACAGCGCCATGACAGAGCGATTGTCATCAAACTGCCATCAAAGCGCCCCGCCACCGTCATATTTCCCCTCTAGCATCCCTCTCGAACCTTAACTGACCTAGTCCAGAGGGATGGGATGATGAAAAGCGTGATCGCAAGTGCACTGGCCCTGGTGGCCATCAGTCAGCCACTGTTTGCCGCCGAAAATATCGCGGATCTCGAGAAGGCCGCCCGCGGTGAAGGCCAGCTCAGCAGCATCGGTATGCCCGACAGCTGGGCCAACTGGAAGGATACCTGGCAGCAGCTCGGTAGCATCTACGGCATCAAGCATCAGGATACCGACATGAGCTCGGCGCAGGAGATCGCCAAGTTTGTCGCCGAGAAGGCCAATGCCACCGCCGACATCGGCGATGTGGGCGGCGCCTTCGGCCCGGTAGCGGTCAAGCAGGGGGTCACCCAGCCCTACAAGCCTTCCACCTGGGCCGACATTCCCAACTGGGCCAAGGATGCGGATGGTCACTGGATGCTGGCCTATACCGGCACCATCGCCTTCCTGATCAACAAGGATCTGGTCAAGGCCGCCCCCACCAGCTGGCAATCCCTGCTAGGTGGCGACTACAAGGTGACCCTGGGTGACGTGGGTGTCGCCTCCCAGGCCAACAACGGCGTGCTGGCGGCGGCCTATGCCACCGGTGGCAGCGAGAAGAACCTCAAACCCGCGCTGGAGCTGTTCGGCCAGCTGGCCAAGCAGGGCCGTCTGTCGCTCAATGACCCGACCATCGCCAACATCGAGAAGGGCGAGGTGGAAGTGGGGGTGCTGTGGGACTTCAACGCCCTCAACTACCGCGACCAGATCGACCCCAAGAAGTTTGAAGTGGTGATCCCGAGCGACGGCTCCGTCATCGCCGGTTACACCACCATCATCAACAAGTGGGCCAAGAACCCCAACGCCGCCAAGCTGGCGCGGGAATACATCCTCTCCGACGCCGGCCAGATCAACCTGGCGCGCGGCTATGCCCGCCCCATTCGCAGCAACGTGACCCTGCCGGACGACGTCAAGGCCAAGCTGCTGCCGGCCGAGCAGTACGCCAACGCCAAGCCGGTACAGGATCACGCCGCCTGGGAGCAGAGCTCCAAGGCCCTGCCGCGCCAGTGGCAGGAAACCGTCATGATCAACATGCAATAAGGAGCGGCCAGTGCAACACAAGGTGATAGTGGTACTTGTGGATGGCCTCTCTGCCGAGGTAGCCCATTGCATGGGCTACCTCGCGGGCATGGTGGAGGCGGGCCAGGGGTTGCAGGCAACCCTGAGCTGCGCCCTCCCCTCCCTCTCCCGGCCCCTCTACGAGTGCATCCTGACCGGCGTCCCACCGGTGGAGAGCGGCATCACCCACAACGGAGTGAGCCGTCTCAGCCGGCAGGAGTCCATCTTCCATCTGGCCCGGGCGGGCGGCAAACGCACCGCGGCGGCGGCCTACCACTGGGTGAGCGAGCTCTACAACCAGAGCCCCTGGCAAGCGGCCCGCGATCGCTTCACCCATGACGAGCGGCTGCCGATCCAGCACGGCTGCTTCTACTGGGATGACGGCTACCCCGACAGCCATCTGCTGATGGACGGCGAGTGGCTGCGCAGCCAGTACGACCCCGATTTCCTGCTGATCCACCCGATGGGGGTGGATGATGCCGGCCACCAGTTTGGCCTCGATTCCCGCCAGTACCGCAATCAGGCGCGCCGGATGGACAGCCTGCTGGCCGACCTGCTGCCCCAGTGGCTGGCGGAGGGGTATCAGGTGGTGATCACCTCGGATCACGGCATGAACAACGACTTGAGCCACGGCGGCACCCTGACCGAAGAGCGCCGGGTACCGCTCTGGCTGTTTGGCGATGCGTTTGTGGCCCAGTGGCCCGCCGGCCCCGCCATGCAGCAGACCCAGCTCTGCGCCCTGATGGCCGACCTGCTGGGGGTGCCCCATGACAAGCCGAGCGGCCCGCCGCTGCTCAAGGCCGGCAACCTGCCGGAGGTGCACTGATGATGCCCGCTACTACCGAGATCCTGGCGGATCACCCCACCATCACCCGACGCCGTACACGCCGCCACTGGCTGCCGGCCCTGGTGCTGCTGCCGTTTGTCCTCTTGATGATCCTGTTCCAGCTCGCCCCCATGGTGTGGGTGCTGATGGGCAGTTTTCAGACCCCCGATGGCTGGGGCATCGCCTACTACCGGGAGATTTTGAGCTCCCCCTTCTACCTGCAATCGTTCGGCAACTCGTTGCGCATCGCCGGTATCGCCAGTCTGGCGGGCCTTGCCATCGGTACGCTCGGGGCGGCCGCGCTGCGCCACAGCGACGAGCGGGTCAAACGGGTGCTGCTGGCCTTCGTCACCATGACCGGCAACTTCAGCGGGGTGCCGCTGGCGTTCGCCTTCATCATCATTCTCGGCATCAATGGCGCGGTCACTCTGCTGCTGAAATCCTGGGGCCTCATCGACGGTTTCAACCTCTACTCGGGCAGCGGCCTCATCCTCATCTACACCTACTTCCAGATCCCGCTCGCCCTGCTGCTGCTCTACCCGGCCTTCGATGCGCTGCAGGATGAGTGGCCGCAGGCCGCCGCGCTGCTCGGCGCAAGCAAGGGGCAGTATGTGTGGCACGTGGCGCTGCCGGTGCTCACACCCGCCCTGCTCGGCACCCTGATCATCCTGTTTGCCAACGCGGTGGGAGCCTATGCCTCCGCCTACGCCCTCACCACCGGCAACTTCAATCTGGTGACCATCCGGGTGGCCAGTCTGGTCTCCGGCGACATCTTCCTCGAGCCCAATATGGCGGCGGCGCTGGCGGTGATCCTGATGGTGCTGCTGGGGGTGGTGACGGCCGCCAACCAGTGGCTGTTGAAAAAGAGCTATGTGAACAAGGGGCAATCCCATGCGTGATCTGCAACCAAGCTGGCCGCGCTGGGTGCTGGGGGCGCTGGTCGCCACTCTGCTGCTGCCGCTGCTGGCTACCTTTCTCTACTCCATCTCCACCCGTTGGGGGGCGACCCTGCTGCCGGATGGCTTCACTCTCGACTGGTATCTCAAGCTGTGGGGCGACCCGCGCTTTCTGGCGGCATTTGGCCGAAGCCTGCTGGTCTGCTTCGCGACCCTGCTGCTGGGGACTCTGGTGCTGGTGCCCACCGTGCTGGTGGTGGCCTACTACTTCCCAAAGCTGGATCCCTGGATGAACCTGTTGATCCTGCTCCCCTTCGCGGTGCCACCGGTGGTCTCCTCGGTCGGGCTGCTGCAGATCTACGCCGACGGCGTTCTGCCCATCATCGGCACGCCGTGGATCCTGATCGGCACCTGGTTCACCGTGGTACTCCCCTTCATGTACCGGGCGCTGGCCAACAGCCTGCAGGGGGTGCCGCTGAAGGATCTGATGGATGCCGCCCATCTGCTGGGGGCGAGCAGCGCCCGCGCCTTCCTGCTGGTGGTGATCCCCTGCCTGCGCAAGGGGCTGCTGGCGGCGCTGTTTCTCTCGCTCTCCTTCCTGCTCGGCGAGTTCGTGTTTGCCAACATGCTGGTGGGCACTCGTTACGAGACCCTGCAGGTCTACCTCTACAACATGCGGGCGACTTCGGGCCACTTCACCAGCGCACTGGTGATGAGCTACTTCCTGCTGACCCTGCTGCTCACCTGGGCGGCCAACAGATTTCATCGGTGAATCAACATGTTCCATCTAGAAGTGAATCAACTGCACAAATCCTACGGTGACACCAAAGTGTTCGAGGGGATAGAGTTCGGCATCCGCAAGGGGGAGCTGGTGACTCTGCTCGGCCCCTCCGGCTGCGGCAAGTCGACCCTGCTGCGGGCGCTGGCCGGGCTCACCCCGGTGGATGGCGGTCAGGTGCGGGTGGCCGGTGAAGACATCACCTGGCAGGAGCCCCAGAAGCGGGGCATCGGCATGGTGTTCCAGAGCTATGCGCTGTTCCCCAACATGACGGTGCGGGACAACGTTGCCTTCGGCCTCAAAATGAAACCCCAGCCAGGGCGGGATCTGGCCGCCAGCGTGCAGGAGGCGCTGGCGCTGGTGGAGCTGACTGGCTTCGAGCGCCGCTATCCGGCCGAACTCTCCGGCGGCCAGCGCCAGCGCGTCGCGCTGGCCCGGGCTCTGGTGGTGCAGCCGCGGATCCTGCTGCTGGACGAGCCACTCTCGGCGCTGGATGCCCGTATCCGCCGCAGCCTGCGCCAGCAGATCCGCGAGATCCAGCAGCGCCTCGAACTCACCACCATCTTCGTGACCCACGATCAGGAGGAGGCGCTCACCATGTCGGACCGGATCTTCCTGATGAACAAGGGATCCATCGTGCAGAGCGGGACGCCGGAGGAGATCTACACCCGCCCCGCCAGCGAGTTTGTGGCAAGCTTTATCGGCAACTACAACCTGCTCGATGGTGAGCAGGCCTGCGCCCTGTTCGGCCCCCGTTTTCAGGGCAAGCTGGCGCTGCGACCGGAGTCCCTCTCCCTGCTGCCGGCCGGCGCCCGCAGCGATGAACCTCACCTGCCTGGGGTCATCAGCGGGCAGCAACTGCTCGGCAACGTGATCCGCTATCAGGTGAGCTGCGCGGCGGGCCTGCTGACGGTGGACTGCCTCAACCGCTGTGCCGGCGATCTGCTGCCGGTGGGCAGCGCCGTGACCCTGGTGGTGGCCCGGGATCAGCTCTGTGAGGTAGCATGACACCGCATTTCATTTCCATTTTTACTGCGAGGAGCGCCCATGGCACTGGCACTGTTTGATCTGGACGAGACCCTGATTGCCGGGGATTCCGCCAGCCTCTGGCTGGCGTACATGGTGGCCGAGGAGCTGGCTCCGGCCAGCATGATCGCCGAGGAGCAGGCGATGATGTCCCTCTACCATCAGGGCAAGATGGACATGCACCAGTACATGGCCTTCACCCTGCAACCGCTGGCGGGCAAGACACGCCAGTGGCTCGACTCGCTCTGCACCCGCTTTGCCGAGCAGGTACTGCGCGAGCGTATCTACCCGGAGGGGTTGGCACGCATCGAGTGGCACCGCCAGCGCGGCGATGAGCTGGTGCTCATCTCCGCCTCCGGCGAGCATCTGGTGGCCCCCATGGCGCAGATGCTGGGGATGGATCACTGCGTGGCCATCCTGCTCGACGAGGAGGCCGGCATGCTCACGGGCCTGACCCGCGGCACCCTCAGCTTTCGCGAGGGCAAGGTGGCCCGCATCAACCAGCTGTTTGCCGCCAGCGCCAACCCCTGGCAGGAGAGCCACGGCTACAGCGACTCCCACAACGATCTGCCGCTGCTGCAGGCGGTGACCCACCCCCACGCGGTGAACCCTGCTCCCGGTCTGCGCCAGATCGCCATCGAGCAGGCCTGGCCCACCCTCGACTGGCAGCTGGCCTCCTGAATGAAGAAGAGGCCCTCAGGCCTCTTCCTTGCTCAGCAGTGCATCGTCGGCAGGGGGCGCATCCTCCTGCCTCTTTGCCTCGGGCCTGCCCAGATAGATGCGGTTCTTGCCGTCGCGTTTGGCGCGGTACACCTCGGCATCGGCGATCTCCAGCAGCGTCTTGCCATCCCCCCCCGCCTGACTGGCCACCAGCCCGCCGCTGAAGGTGATCCTGAGCTCGGGCTCACGCCAGTCCAGTGACTCCACCCCCTTGCGGAACTGCTCCAGCAGCATCTGGCAGAAGTGGATGTCCGGATTGACCAACAGCACCACCAGCTCCTCGCCGCCGTAGCGGCAGACCCAGCCGTGATCCCCCAGCAGTCGCATGCCCAGCTTGGACACCCGCTTGAGCACCACGTCCCCGGTCTGATGACCGAAGGTGTCGTTGACCCGCTTGAAATCGTCCAGATCCACCATGGCCAGACAGAACGGCTGATGCTCGAACAGCAGACGATTGACGCGTTCGTCGAAGAAACGGCGGTTGTAGAGACCGGTCAGCTTGTCGAGGTTGGCCTGCTGGCGCGCCTCGTGATAATCCTTGCTCACCTCCGCCAGCTCGGCATAGACGTGTCTGAGCTCACGCATCCCCCCCTGCGGCACGTCATCGGGCTGCATCCGGCTCGCCCGGATCATGCTGGAGATCTCGTCGAGCATGCGGCGAAAATAGCGGGACCAGACCAGCGCCAGCATTACGTAGAGCACGCAGGCCAGCGCCACCATCAGCTGCACGTTGAGGGAAACCCGCTCCACCACCGCCATCACGCTGGCCGCCGGCTGCACGCTGATCAGCACCCAGTTGCGCTCGGGCAGCTTGCTATAGGCCACGAACTGGCTGGAGGCCTTGTCCAGAAAGATACCGTCCTCCTGGCTGAAGCGGGAGAGCCATTCGGGATGGGCCATGGGTTTGAGCAGCTGGGCGGTGTCAGGATGTGCCAGCACCTTGCCGGACTGGTTGACGACCATCTGGTAGCCATCCCCCAGCTGGCGATTCAGCTGGGCGGAAAAGGGGGCCAGGATGGCATCCATCGCAAAGACCCCGCGCACCTTGCCATCTTGGTCAGTCAGAGCCCGCGCCAGGGCGATCACCAGATTGCCGTTGGTATAGTCGTAATAGGGCTCGGTCCAGACCATCTTGCCCACGTGCTGGCTGGCCAGCTGATACCAGGGGCGAACCCTGGGATCGAAGTTGGCATCCGCCTGCCAGGCGGGGTAGATCAGCATCTGGCGTTCGGCAGTGCCGATGTAGATGTAGACCAGGTCGGCCATGACCCCCTTGTAGAGCTGCCACTCCTTCAGATAGGTCTCGGTATTGTGCAGACGGGGGCCGCTGATGTCCGCCACCTGCACCTGGTCATAGATGAGGGTGAACTGGCGTTCCATCTCGTGCAGATAGGGTTCGATGAAGACGTGGCGCAGCTGGTGATTGGTGGCGAGCAGACGCTGCTGCAGCTCGTTTTGCAGGCTGCGCTCCATGTGCAGGTAGTAAATGCCCCCCAGCATCAATACCGGGATGAACAGCAGAAGCAGGCCCAGACGCATCCGGGCAACCAGGGACCAGGTTTTTTTGGAGACCGCTCGTTTATCCAATCCTGACTCCTGCTATTGCCAGACAACGCGTAGTGTCAGAATATCAGCAGCGCGAGATGGCGTCCAAAGGGAAGCTGACCATCTGCTCAACGAGAGGTAATCGACAAGGATGCTGAACCCGGATCTGTTGATGGCGCTGCACTACTGCGCCGTGATCACCCTGACCGGAGCGATCACCTCCGAATATTTTCTGTTCCGTCGCGGCATGTCCATCGAGCAGGTGCGCAAGCTGCTGCTGGCCGATGGCCTGGCGGCGCTGGCCCTGCTGCTCATCTTCATCACCGGGGTGTTGCAGGTGCTCGCCCACCCCGACGAGCCGTCCGTGCTGCTCGCCAATCCGGGCTACCGCACCAAGCTGCTGCTGTTCTGCGTGATGGCCGTCAGCTTTGGCTATCCCAGCCGTCTCTTCTACCGCTGGCGTCGCTCCCTGCGCCAAGGGCGCGCCCCCATGGTCTCCATCCAGCAGCAGTTCTGGGTGATCTGGATCCTGCGCGGCAACCTGCTGCTGCTTGCCCTCATCCCCCTGCTGGCCGGCATTGCCAACGGTTGAGCCGCTCGAGCTGCGGCAAGACCTTGGGATAACCGCTCACATAGCCAACCTCATCGACAGCTAAAGACAAATCCCCCCGCGCACGGTTATCTTGGAGGCTGGAGCTTTGCGGCACGGTCCTGCCCGTCCGTCTTTCAGGGATGAATCTATGCGTTCGAACATGATGTTATTGATGGCTGCCGTCATCTGGGGGCTGGGCTTCGTGGCCCAGCGACTCGGGATGGACCACATGGGGCCTTACACCTTCAACGGCCTACGCTTTCTGCTGGGGGCCGCCTCCCTGCTGCCGCTACTGTGGTGGCTCAAGTCCCGTCAACCTACCGCACAGCCCGGTGATCGGCGCCTGCTGCTGACCGGCGGCCTCATCGCCGGTACCGTGCTGTTCAGCGCCGCCTCGCTGCAACAGGTGGGGCTGCTCTACACCACGGCAGCCAAGGCGGGCTTCATCACCGGTCTCTACATCATACTGGTGCCGGTGATCGGGCTCGCCCTGCGCCACAAGACGGGAGCCAACACCTGGGTTGGCGCCCTCATCGCCATGGCGGGGCTCTACTACCTCAGCGTCACCGAGGATTTCACCATCGGCTATGGCGACCTGCTGCAGGTAGTGGGAGCCCTGTTCTGGGCCGTACACCTGCTGGTGCTGGATCACTACTCAAGCCGGGTCGCCCCCATTCGCCTCGCCGGCGTTCAGTTCGTGGTGTGCGGCCTGCTCAGTCTGGGCACGGCGCTGGTCATCGAGACCCCCAGCCTAAGCGGCGCGGTGGCCGGTTGGCAGGCCCTACTCTATGCAGGTCTGGTGTCGGTCGGGGTGGGCTACACCCTGCAGGTGGTGGGTCAGCGCGGCGCCCATCCGGCCCATGCCGCCATCATCCTCAGCCTGGAGACGGTGTTCGCCGCCATCGGTGGCGTGCTGTTGCTGGGGGAAACCCTCGACGAGCGTGCCATGGTGGGCTGCGCCCTGATGCTGGCAGGCATGCTGATCTCACAGATCCGCCTGCGTTGGTGGTGGAAATCCCGGCGGGACAAGGTGCCCAGCCAACCCTAGCTGAGTGGGCCAGCTTCGGCCTGTCGTCTGATGCTGGCCCACATGCCTGATCTCCCAGATCCGCCTGCGCTGGTGGTGGAAGTCCCGGCGGGACAAGGTGCCCAGCCAACCCTAGCCGAGCGGGCCAGCTTAGACCTGTCGTCTGATGCTGGCCCCCATGCCTGATCTCCCAGAACCACCTGCGCTGGTTGTGGAAATCGCGGCGGGACAAGGTGCCCAGCCAGCCCTGATACGGTCGCGGCCGACAGCACAAGTAGCCGGCCTCCATCCCAAATAAAACGAGGCGCCCAGGGCGCCTCGTTTTATGGCCGCACACCTAGCGCACGCTGGAGCAGAAGCTCACGTCATCGCGCAGTGGATCATTGCTCACGCTGTGGTAGAGCTCGAAGCAGGGGCCGCTGCCAAACTCCAGCCCGGCTGCCACTATGTCACCCACATGCTCCTGCCAGCGTGGTCCGTACTGGTTGCGGTCGGTGATGAGGTAGCGGGACTGGGCATAACGGCCGGCCGGAATGAGCTGGGTCTCCACCTCTGCCTCACCCCGGGTCTGGGGCGGCACAGTGATGCCGATGTCGGTGCGGCACTGGGCTGGCGGCGTCACCTCCGGGTTGTCGTGGTAGATGAAGATCCACTCCCCGCCCTCCAACCCGCGCGCAGCGGCCCACTGGTGCAGGCGGCCACAGACGGCATCATAACCCTCGCCATAGGGACCGGTGACCCGGATATAGGCCAGGGTGCGGGCGTCCATCTCGACAGTTTTCATGGTGTTGCTCCTTGCTGATGAGTGGCCTTCAGCATAAGGGGACGGGCCATCCCATGCGTGTCCATCCTTGCTCTCCAGGTGTCCATTCTTGCTCTTGTCACTGCGAAACGCGCCCGGTGTGCAGCCATAGTAGCGACGAAAGGCCTTGGCAAACGCCTGGGAGCTGCCTAGCCCCGCCCCCAGCGCGATGGCGGTGATGCTGGCATCGGTGTAGCGCAGTTGCCAGGCGGCCCGCTGCATGCGCAAGCGCCGGCACATCTCCCCCGGCGCCTCGCCCGCCACGGCGGTGAACACCCGGTGAAAATGGTAGAGAGAGAGGCAGGCCCGCTCCGCCAGCGCTTCGATGGAGAGATCCGGATCCTGCTCCAGCGCCCGCAGCACCGGGATGAGCCGGCGGCGGTAGTCGATCATGGGCGGATCCTCGCCATGTAGAGGGCATCCACGTACTCACCCTGGCGGAAAGCGTAGCCACGGGCCAGCCCCTCCTCGACGAAACCGAACTTGCGATAGAGCGCCAGTGCCCCCTGATTGTCGGTGTAGACGGTGAGCTCGACGCGTTGCAGGTTGAGCCAGTTGTCGGCCATCTCCAGCGCGGCCCCCAGCAAGGCGGAGCCCACACCCTTACCGGCCCAGTCATCCCGCACCCCCATGCCGATACAGGCCACGTGCTTGCGCCTGGGATTGGGCTCCATGTGCAGCGAGAGCTGGCCCACCAGCAGGCCGTCGACTTCGGCCACCAGCGCCACCACGCTGCCGCTCTCCAGCCGCTTCTGCCACACGCCCAGGGTCGGATAGGGCAGTTGCAGGGTGCCCGCCTGGGCGTTGGGCATGGCATAGAGATCCCGCAAGGCGGGGGCATCGGCCGGTTCGGCGTGACGAATGGTGATCTGCATCTGAGGCTCCTTCTCGAAAACCTCATCATGCAGCATCAGAAGGGTCCGGTCATCCCCCCAGCTCCACCCATTTGTGATGCCTATCAAAGGGCGAGGGAGGGCCCATTGGTTCCCTGGTTTTTCCTTGTTATAGACTCAAGGCTCACCAACAAGGAGAAGCACCATGAACGACAAGACCCTGCACAGTGCCAATGGCGCCCCCGTTGTCGACAACAACAACAGCCTCACCGCCGGCCCCCGCGGCCCGGTGCTGATGCAAGACATCTGGTTGATGGAAAAGTTGGCTCACTTCGATCGGGAACGGATCCCGGAGCGGGTGGTTCACGCTAAAGGCTCGGGCGCCTACGGCACCTTTACCGTGACCCATGACATCAGCG
Organism: Aeromonas sp. Y318-1; assembly: GCF_027706125.1. Classification (NCBI taxonomy): domain Bacteria; kingdom Pseudomonadati; phylum Pseudomonadota; class Gammaproteobacteria; order Aeromonadales; family Aeromonadaceae; genus Aeromonas; species Aeromonas sp. Y318-1. The sequence goes on along the minus strand of NZ_JAPDCM010000019.1, from coordinate 19,917 downwards.
CCTTCAGCAAGGCCGACCTGTTCAATGCCGTCGGCAAGCAGACCCCGGTGTTCCTGCGCTTCTCCACCGTGGCCGGTGAGAAGGGCGCCGCCGACGCCGAGCGCGACGTGCGCGGCTTCGCCCTCAAGTTCTACACCGAACAGGGCAACTGGGATCTGGTGGGCAACAACACCCCGGTATTCTTCATTCGCGATCCGCTGAAATTCCCCGACTTCATCCACACCCAGAAGCGGGATCCGCGCACCAACCTGCGCAGCGCCACCGCCGCCTGGGACTTCTGGTCCCGCCATCCCGAATCCCTGCATCAGGTCACCATACTGTTCAGCGATCGCGGCATCCCCAAGAGCCTGCGGGAGATGAACGGCTACGGCAGCCACACCTTCAGCTTCATCAACGATGCCAACGAGCGCTTCTGGGTCAAGTTCCACTTCAAGACCGAGCAGGGCCACAGCTTCTACACCGATGAAGAGGCTGCCACCGCCGTCGGCCAGGATCGGGAGACCAGTCAGGCGGATCTGTTCAACGCCATCGAGCGGGGCGACTTCCCGCGCTGGAAGGTCTATGTGCAGGTGATGCCGGAAGCCGAAGCCCAGACCTACCAGATCCACCCGTTCGACCTCACCAAGGTGTGGCCGCACAGCGACTACCCGCTGATCCCGGTCGGCGTGCTGGAGCTCAACCAGAACCCGGACAACTACTTCGCCCACGTGGAGCAGGCCGCCTTCACCCCGGCCAACGTGGTGCCCGGCATCGGCTTCTCGCCGGATCGCATGCTGCAAGGCCGCCTGTTCTCCTACGGTGACACCCAGCGCTATCGCCTCGGCGTCAACCACGGCCTGCTGCCGGTCAACGCCCCGCGCTGCCCGTTCCACCACGGTGCCCACCGCGACGGCGCCATGCGGGCCGACAGCAACGGCGGCGCCAGCCCCAACTACCAGCCGAACCGCTTCGGCACCCAGCAGCCGAGCGAGCAGCACGAGCCGGCACTGAGCCTGGAAGGGGCCGCCCTGCACTACGATTTTCGCGACTACGACAGCGACTACTACAGCCAGCCGGGCAACCTGTTCCGGATCATGGACGAGGGGCAGCGCTCGCGCCTCGCCGCCAACCTGGCGCGTTCCCTCGTCAACGTGGAGGATGACGCCATCGTCGCGGCCCAGCTCAAGCACTTCGAGCAGGCCGACCCCGAGTACGCCAAGCGGGTCGAACTGGCACTGGCCGCCCTGCAGCGCTAAGTCGCAGGCAGCCAACATCTGCAAAAGCAAAACGGGGGCCTGCTGGCCCCCGTTCTCGTCATGACGGTATTTGATAAATAGAAAAACGGAGCCCAGGGCTCCGTTTTCATGCTGCCTCAATCCCGGACGCAGCGCCGCCGTGCTCCGTCTGCGATGATGAATAAAAAACAGAGACCAAGGCCCTGTTTTCACTGCTCTATCAATCCCGGACGCAGCGCCGCCGTGCTCCATCTGCGGTGATGAATAAAAAACAGAGCCCCAGGCTCTGTTTTCACTGCTGTATCAATCCCGGACGGAACGCGCTTCGCGCTCTTCCCGCTCCCTTGCCAACAGGCGTTTGTACCACCAGCTACTGCGACGACGTTGTGCATTGGAAGAGCGACGAGCCATTTCTTAGGTTCCAGCCAAGAGAGGAAAAGAGCCGCATTATGCGATAGAGGTCACGTCCATGTCTTTAGCTGGATCAAGAAAAGCCTCACTGACCGACGCTGATGGTGCCGCTCTTCGTCGCCTTGCCGGCTGCATCCGACGCCCTTTCCGGCTCGCGCCAGGCCAGTGGTCCGTTGCTTTCCAGCTCGTTTTGCGGGGCGCACTCCAGCCAGCTGTCGCCCTGCTGGATCCTGGCACCCAGCGAATATTTCTGATCCTGATACCAGCAGACTCGCTCCGGCAGCGAGCCCAGCGGCAGCACCAGTTCGGCCCCCACTTCCGCCCGCTTCGGCTCTGCCGCCACGCCAGTGCCGGTCGCACCGCACAGCAGTGTCAGCAACAGCCAGCCACCTACCCTCTTGCCCAGATACATGATGTCTCTCCTTGCTCGATAGAAGGTTCAGGCGACCGGAAACGACACAAACTTGATTAATAAGCAGCGCCCTCGCTGGCATTCCCAAGCCAATATGATAGCCTGCCAGCGCCTGCTCATGCCCGTCAAAACAGGTGCAGGAAAACCCCGGTGGATTTGTCGGTTCTCGACGAATATAACCTTATTAATCAAATCGTTATTTGGATATTATCCCAATGCGTATCATGCCGTTGCTCCAGGCGGCCTGCCTGAGCCTGATGTTGTCCGCCTGCGTCGCCCCCCTGTTGATGATGAGCCCCACCAGCCAGCTGATGTGGGCCCTGCTCAAACCCCTGGTCGGCTTCGACCCCAATGAAGCCAACCTGTTTGAACAGCCGCTGATCAAGGACCGGATGACCAGCATCCTCGGCCCCAATTACGACAGCACCATGCAGTTGCTCAAAACCGCCAACGAGCTGCAGCAGGAGGGGCCGCTGTTCTACGTGGTCTCCCGCTACGCCCCCGTGCCAGACGTTGCCAAGCAGGCCGGCATGGTGTGGAACTCACAGACCAACCAGATGTCCGTCATGCTGCTCAAGGGGGACGGTACGCCCCAGGTCTTTGGCGAGAACCTGGCGGCCGGCGCTCCGAGCTGGCCAACCGAGATGCAGAACTGGCAGACGCAGGGCAATCCGGCGACCAGCGCGCTCACCGGCGCCACCAATAGTCTGACCGGCTCGGCGACCAAGAGCCTGACTGGCGCCGCCACCACCAGCTCGGTATTTGGCAGCGTGCTGGGCTCCCTGCAGCAGGGCACCAGCAAGACCATGGCTGACACCACCAAGCAGGTCGTGCACGGCGCCGCTACCTCGGCCCAGCAACAGGCCGGCAAGGCGGCCAGCAGCGCCACTGCTACCGTGCAGCAGCAAGCCACCAAGGCCGTGGCCGAGCCCGCCAAGCAGGCGGTCAGCAGCGCCACTGCCACCGTGCAGCAGCAGGCCACCAAGGCCGTGACCGAGCCTGCCAGGCAGGCAGTCAGCAGCGCCACCGCCACCGTGCAGCAGCAGGCCACCAAGGCCGTGACCGAACCGGCCAAGCAGGCAGCCAGCAACGCCACTGCCACCGTACAGCAGCAGGCCACCAAGGCCGTGACCGAACCAGTCAAGCAAGCGGCCAGCAGCGCCACTGCCACCGTACAGCAGCAGGCCACCAAGGCCGTGACCGAACCGGCCAAGCAGGCAGTCAGCAGCGCCACTGCCACCGTGCAGCAGCAGGCCACCAAGGCCGTGACCGAGCCCGCCAAACAGGCGGTCAGCAGCGCCACAGCTACCGCAACAACGGCGGCAGATGCGGCCGCCAAGGCCGAGGCCGCGCGCGCCGCTGCCGAAGCCGAGATGGAAGCCCTGCTCAAGTAAGCCCCTCACCAGGCCATCGCAAGATGGCCTGGCTGTTTTCCGCCCCCTCGCACCCCACCACAAACCCTCGCCATCCACGCTACCGGCGCGCGGGAAATCATGAACTTCTCGACATAGCCCCCTAAACTGGAAGGACGATTTGTTGCAAGGAGTGCTGCCATGTCGCGTCTGCTCAGCCTGATGATCTGCTGCTGTCTTGGCACAGCCCTGCCCGCCTCGGCGTTCACCTATTACTCCGAGCAGAACATGCCGTTCAACGGCCAGGATGAGCAGGGCAACAGCACCGGCCTGGCAGTGGAACTGCTGAGGCTGATGTGGCAGGAGATGGGCGAACCGGAGCAGCCCATCCACTTCATGCCCTGGGCCAAGGCCTGGTACCTGCTGACCCAGCAGCCGGATGCGGTGCTGTTTACCACGGCCCACACCCAGGCGCGGGATCCGCACTTTCTCTGGGTCTGCCCCATCAGCCATTCGCGGGTCTCGCTGGTAGGGCGCAAGCGGGATGCCCCCAAGGTGACCGGCAAGGCCGATCTGACCAAGCTGCAGATCGGGGTCATGCAGGCGGACGTAGGGGAACAGCTGCTGCTCAACCGGGGTATCAGCCCCGCCAACCTGATGTCGGTGGAGCGCATGGATCAGGTGGTGCGCCAGCTCATCATGGCCCGTACCGATCTGGTGGCCGGCAATGAAGTCATGCTGTTCCACCAGGCAAGGCAGCTCGGCTTTTCGTCCGATACCTTCGTCACCGTCGCCACCCTGGCGGATCAGGACAACTGCTTCGCCTTCAATCCGGCGGCGGACAAACAGCAGGTCGCCCGCCTGCAGCAGGCGCTCGACAAGGTCAGACAGGGGGAGGCCTTCAAGCGGCTGATCGCCCGCTATCAGGATGTGGTGCAGTCACCGCCGGCGGATCACTTGCCCACGATCGAATAAACCCAGGATGCAAACAGGCCACCCGAAGGTGGCCTGTTTCATGGTGCGATCCGCTCACTGGAAGTGGTGGTCGTGATCGGACTTCTTGGGCTGGGCACTTTCGCTGTGCTCGATGGCGGTGCGGATGAGGTCCACCCCGGCACGGATGATCAAGACCCCCATGTTGACCAGCTTGACGCAGACCCACATGAAGGTGATGAGCAGGATCAGCTTGAGCACGGTCTGGAACGCCTCCAGGAAGTTCTGCTCCAGCTGGCCGGTCAGGCCGCTGGCGCTGGTCATCAGCCAGGTGTAAACCTCGCGCACGAAGGGGATGCGGCTCGGCATCTCCAGCACGTCCAGCGCGGCAGGCAGGGCCTGGAAGATGACGATGCTGCCGAACAGGATCAGGATGACGCCGATGGCGATACCCAGAAAAAAGCCAAACTGTTTCATGGAAGGTCCCAAGGTTTGCTGCATGAAAATAACATAGCTGCCAATACTAGGGACTGCCTCTCCCCACGGCAATCCTTGCGCAGCCGGCCGGCCCCTCGCCAGGCTACCCCAAGTAGGGCCGCCCGACCGGAAACCATTGCCCAACTATCTGATTTCTGTGACGCTTGTGCCCATTCTCCCTCACTCGTCAGGCGGTCATGTCGCGCTACTGTTTTTTGCTGTTCTGTCTCCTGCTGGCGGGATTGCCCGCCCTGGCCGCGCCAGGCGCTGCCGTCTGCGTCGTCAAACATCAACAACAGCTGTTGCTGGTACAGGACAGGGTCTCGTCCCGCTACAGCCTGACCGGCGGCTACATAGACGCGGGCGAGACGCCGCAGCAGGCGGCGCTGCGGGAGCTGTATGAAGAGACCGGCCTGCGGGGCCGGGTCATCGCCGAGCTGGGGTCATGGCAGCGCGCCCTGCTGTTTGCCTGCCAGACCCTGGAACCCATTCGCGCACAGACCGGTTCCGGCTTTGTCTCTCTGCTGCGGGCCCCCAATCTGGGCGGCGAGATCCTCAATGCCAGGCTGATCGCTCCGGCCCGGTTGCCGGATGATCAGCGCCGTTTTCCGGCGCAGCTCGACTGGCTGACCCCCCAACTGGCCACCATTCCCGACAGCCCAGTGCAGTGGCAGCCCGATTTTCGTGGCGAGGGCAATGCACTGCACCGCATGGAAGTGCCGCTGATCCACCAGCTGCAGACCTGGCTCGGTGCCCAGGTGCACTGGCTCGAGGTCAGCAACCTGTTCGGTTCAGCCGCCTTTCAGCTTGCCCTGCTACCCTTGCTGCTGCCCTGGCTGGGCTGGCCCCGGGTGCGCCAGCTGCTGCTGGCCATGCTGACCCTCACCCTGCTGGTGCAGGTGGCCAAGGAGGGAATTGGCTGGCCCAGACCCTTCCACCTCGATCCCGCGCTGGCACAAGGCAGCGCCCAGGGCTTCGGCATGCCGAGCGGTCACGCCGCCTCGGCGCTGCTGTTCTGGGGCGTGCTGCTCAGAGGGTGCTGGCCCGCCACCCCCTGGCGCAGTGCCACCCAGGCTCTGCTGCTGGCCACCCTGACCGGGCTGGCCCGGGTCTGGCTCGGGGTTCACTTCCTGTCGGATGTGGCGGCAGGCCTGCTGCTTGGCGCCCTGCTGCTGGCCCTGCATCCCCGCCTCGCCAACCTGGCGGCCAAGCAGTGGAGCTGGGCCGGGCTTACCCTCGCCTGCGCGCTGGCAGCCGGGTGGAGCCAATCCTCGGCGCTGGCGGGCCTGGCCACCTTCAGTCTGGGGCTGACCCTCGGCATGATGTTGCCGCTGCCGCGCACGGTGCAGACTGGCTGGCGCACCCCGCTGCTGGCGCTGCTCGGCGGCCTGCCGCTGGGGGCGCTCTGGTGGGTGCTGCCGCTCTGGCTGACCAGCTCCTGGCTTATCCTGCTCGGCCAGTGGCTGCTTTATTGTTGCCTGGGGCTCTGGTTGAGCGCCGGCCTCTGGTGGATACTCTCACTCGTGAATAATGACCCGCTACCCAAGGGCCCAGGCCCTGACAAGGGATTGCTATGAATATGAAAAAAGTGGATTTGGCCAAGATAACCCTGGGAGTGCTGTTCCTCAGCCTCCTCATCGTCTCCTGCTTCATGGTGCTGCGCCCCTTCCTGCCCGCCCTGGTGTGGGCCACCATGATCACCATCGCCACCTGGCCGCTGATGCTGATGGTGCAGCGCCTGCTGTGGGGCAAGCGCGCCCTGGCGGCCCTCAGCATGACCCTGGTACTGCTGCTGATGTTCGTCATCCCGCTGTTCATGGCGCTGGCCAACGTGGCAGAGAAGGCCCCCATGCTGATCGAGCTCGGCACCACCATCAGCCACTCCCCGCCGCCCGAGCTGCTCTGGCTGCAGCAGGTGCCGCTGGTGGGCGGCAAGCTCTACGACTTCTGGCAGCAGATCCTGGCGAGCGGTGGCCAGGTACTGTTCGCCAAGCTGGCCCCCTATTTTGGCCAGACAGCCCGCTGGCTCGCCTCCCAGGCAGGCAACCTGGGGCTGCTGTTCGTCCACTTCCTGCTGACCGTCGGCATCTGCGGCCTGCTCTACCACTCGGGTGAAGTGGTGGCGACCGGCATTCGCCGTTTCGCCCACCGGCTGGCCGGCGAGCGCGGCGACAACGCCACCGTGCTCGCGTCACAGGCGATCCGCGCCGTGGCCATGGGGGTCGTGGTGACCGCGCTGGTGCAGTCCTCGGTGGCAGGGCTGGGCCTGCTGATTGCCGGCATCCCCTACACCATGATCCTGGTGGTGGTGATGTTCCTGCTGATCGTCGCCCAGATCGGCCCCTTTCCGGTGCTGCTGGCCTGTGTCGGCTACCTCTACTGGAGCGGCGATACCACCTGGGGAACCTTCCTGCTGGTCTGGTCGCTGCTGGCAGGCACCATGGACAACTTCCTGCGCCCCTTCCTGATCAAGCGCGGCGCCGACCTGCCGCTCATTCTCATCCTGGTGGGGGTTATCGGCGGCTTGCTGGCGATGGGGATCATCGGCCTCTTTATCGGCCCTGTGGTGCTGGCGGTGGGCTACACCCTGCTGGATGCCTGGATCAAGGAAGATGACCAACCGGCGACTGCTGCGGTTGAAGCGCCCAAGGCCGAGTGATGGTTCGGTAACAAGACGATTCAGTCTCCATCTATGATGCAAAGAGCCGCCCGGTGTGAACTGGGCGGTTCTTTTGTTTGTGGTGATCGTGGTTTATGGCGATCGAGTCAGATTGGTTGATCCTTGCCAACCTCCATATCCCATATATGACCGTCTCATGTAGGTTCGATTAGCGAAGCGTAATCGGACACTCGAGATGCCGCTGTTCCGGTTCTGTCCATAAGTCAGCGGTGACCCGTCAGAGGGGGAATACGGGTAACTTATGGCGGCAAAGCAGACCGGACAAGTTGTATAAGCTGAATTTATGGGTTTGTGTTAAATGACCCAATTTTTGCTTATACCGACGCCTGTCCAGCCCCCAAGCCACTATTTGGCCCGTTATAAGCCTGCCACAGGCAATGGCCGATCCGCGCTAACCCGTATGTTACCGTCCCACGCAGGTTCGATTAGCGAAGCGTAATGGGATGATCGAAGTGCCGCCGTTCCGGTATTTCCGTGAATCAGCGGCATCTGGCAGAAGAGAAATATGGATGGCCGTTATAGCGGGGGGAATTGCTTTACGCGAACGTCCGATTACGCCTGACGGCTAATCGAACCTACGGGCCGGCCACTTGCCACATATAACCAAAGCATTTAATAAATGCTTCCACATAGTTGTTAAAAAGCAACTAACTTTTGGTATATTTCTCAATAATTGACAACCTATTGTACTTGTCAGTTATAATGATATCCCTAATTTCGTTGAAATCTGTTGATTTGAAGCCAAAGTAATCCATTAGATATAGTTGCGATATAAGTCTCACCTTCAAGTTTATAAAAAACAAATCTTTTCCATTGGGTTTTTTGTATCTGTCATTTTCATTGTAGTGAGTGTAGTAATTCCTTATATCCTTAATCTCTATAGATAAGTCCTTTAGTTTTTGGCGTCTGCTACCCTTGATTGGCAGATATCTACTGTATTCTCGGTTGTTCAGTATGGATAAAATTCTTTTTTGAAAAGACAATTTATTATTTCCAGTGACCTTTCTATGAAATGCCTCCAAAAACTGAGCGCGAAGAATAAAGTAAGTTGTTTGATCCAATTCAGTAAGCATTGGTAAAAAATATAGCCTTAATATCTCTTCAGATGAATCGCACAACTCACACCACTTTGTAAATTTATCTTCTAAGTCAAGGCCATACAGGAAAAGCGCTTTTCTTTTACTGTTTTTCTTTCTTGGACTAAAAGATGGGGTGTAATGTACATTAAAATATTTATTTCTGACATCGACCAAACTTATATTCTTAGTATATACAATGTCACCTATTGAAAATGATAGAAAAGTACAAATCTTATGTGCTACGTTTTGATAAAAATCTAATGTTTCGGGGAGTGTGTTAGATATTCGCAGTCTACACACACTATTCTGAGAGGTGAAAGAAAGTTTTGCTGACCATCCAAGTTTTGAATTGAATGCAATCTCTTTCTTGGGCGGTGTTCGATAACCATTAGACTCAAAAAATCTATTTTCAAAGAAAAAGTCGGACGCATTCCCTAGGTCACAGCAAAAATGTCTTATTTTCACATCTTCAATTTGATGGACTGTGCTGCCACCAACAAAAACTATGTGTGCACCTAGAGTGCACTCATCCCGTTGTTTTTTCGTTCTATAGAATGGCTTAAGTATACTTATGTAACGACTTAATTCCAATTCAGAGTATATATTTTCTTCATAAACAGCGTCATTGTTTGAAAATGGCTCAAAAGAAAATAATTTTGCTTCACCATCATCTGTGATCTCTAAAGTACAAAGAACCTTTTTATAAGGTGAACTAAATGACCAAAACGAACCTGTGTATTTCAAATTACCCCCGTGATTTAAATCTAATCAGATGGAAGGTGGTACTAGCAATCCTATGGCTTTTCTATGTTCTTTTAAGACAAGATATCCCGAGGATTAATTTTAAACCATCATTTTTTGACGTATTTCTGATACGTAACGGATGCCTTCAACCCTCTTATTAGGGGCAGCTTTAGGGCTGAGCCAAAATACACTCAAGGGGCAGCAATGGAAAGTGCCACTCAACCTTCCCTTCTTGAACTAGTCAGGAGTGTGATCCAAGTTACAAATCATATTACATCAGGGACCTGGAAACGTAACAGCGACAAGTCAGGGGCTTGTGGTCAACAGAAATAGGCGTGGATAAATAACCCGGGGCGTGGCAACGCCCCGGGTTATCAGTGGGTAGGGGAGGGTCAGGCGGGCTGGTGGAGGGTGATGCAGTGAATACCGCCGCCACCGGCGGCGACCGGATCGATATTGATCTGCACGATGTCGCGGCCGGGGTAGAGGCGGGTCAGCAGCTCGTGGCAGTAGCTATCAGCGGCCTTGTCGCCAAACTCGGGGGCGATCACCGCACCATTGAGCGGCAGATAGTTGATATAACCGGCGGCGAAGTCGCGGCTGCGGCTAAAACGGTTGTCCCGCCCATCGAGCGGGGGCGGCAGCACATGCAGCTCCAGCTTGTTGCCGTCGGCATCGGTGGCCTGCTTGAGGATGGCCATATGCTGGCGGGTCACCTCGTAGTCGTGGGACTCCGGATCGTTGTCCAGATTGACCACCACCACCCCGGGGCGGACAAAGCGGGCGTAGAAGTCGACGTGGGCATCTGTGATGTCCTTGCCCTTGATGCCCGGCAGCCAGATGATTTTGCGCAGCCCCAGATTGGCTTTCAGCTCCGCCTCCAGTTGCGCCTTGCTCACCCCCGGATTGCGGTTGCTGTTGAGCCAGCAGCTCTCGGTCAGGATGGCGGTGCCGTTGCCATCCACCTCGATGCCGCCCCCCTCGCCAGTCAGCTTGCTTTGCAGATAGTGAGCATCCGCCTGCTTGCTTACCAGCTCGGCTACCCCCGCATCCTGTTCGTGCTCCTGCTTGTCGCCCCAGCCGTTGAAGTTGAAATCCACCAGCCCCAGCTCCCCTTCGCCGTTCTGGACGAAGACCCCGCCGGTATCCCGTAGCCAGATGTCGTCCAGCTCGGCGACGACAAAGCGGGTGTTCTGCTCGCCGCAGAGCTGGCGGGCCAGCGCCTGTTCGGCTTCGCGGCAGAGCACGTTCACCTGGGTATAAGGCACCATGGCCTGCACCAGCCGGCCTATGGTGGCCTGCACCGCCGGATAGTCGCTGCCCCAGATGGCCTCGCTGGCGGCAAAGGCAACCCAGACCAGGGTCTGAAACGTCGACTCTTCCGGCATGTAGAAGCGGGCCGCTGCCGGGCTGGCGACGGTTGCGGCGGCCTGGGCCCTTGGCAGGGTACCCAGCCCGACCAAGGCGCCGAGGGCGGCCAGCTGTTTCAGAACATGGCGACGGGATGACATGAGATGACTCCTGTGAAAACGGGCTAGAAACTGAGCGTCCTGGCCCAACAAAAGGGGGATCAAAAACAAGCGCTGTTAATCGAATCACGCTGAGTAATAGACTATCTGCTGCATGGATGGCGAACAAACGATCAATTTTCCGTAAAAGTGATAAGTGGAGCTAATCAATGGTGTTCAAGCAGTGGCCCCCGCTCAACGTGCTGCGGGGTTTTGAGGCTGCGGCCCGGCTCGGCAGTTTTCATCAGGCGGCGCAGGAGCTGCACCTGACCCAGTCCGCCATCAGCCAGCAGATCCGCTCGCTGGAGGAGCTGCTGGGCCAGCCACTGTTTCACCGGCAGGGGCGCTCGGTCACCCTCACCGATGCGGGGCAGGATCTGCTGGAGACCACCCAGAGCGTGCTGCTGCAGCTGGCGATGGGGATCCAGCGGCTGGAGCAGTATCGCAAGCCCAACCAGCTGGTGCTCAACACCAGCACCGCCCTCGCCCGCCACTGGCTGCTGCCGCGGCTGGGGGCGTTTCATCGCGCCCATCCCGAGGTCGACCTCTGGCTGTTCACCAGTGACGAAGAGCCCGACATGGCCGAACAGACCATCGATCTCGCCCTGCGCTGGGAGCTGGCTCCCCAGGCCGAGTGCCGCCACCAGCTGCTGCTGGCAGACCACCTGCTGCCGGTGGCGGCCCCCGCCGTGCTGGCGCTACCTGTGGCAGAGCGCACCACCCTGCACGGAGAGCGGGAGCTGGACTGGCACCACTGGACCCTCAAGGGTGGAGAGGATCTGCAGCTGCAGACCCGGGGGCTCAACTTCTCCGATCCCGGCCTCTTGCTGGACGCCGCCTGTCAGGGGCTCGGCATCGCCCTGGTGAGCGAGCGGCTCTCCCGTCCCGCTCGTCAGCAGGGGCAGCTGTTGCCGCTCTCCACCCACAGGGTCAAGGGGCCGCAGTGGCATCTGCTGGTTCATCAGGAGAGCGAGACCATGCCGGAGTGTCGCGCCTTCTGCCGCTGGCTTGAGTTGCAGTTTGCCGACCCCGCTCCCGCCGCGGATGGTTTGCCATCCCTCTGAGGCAGGTCACTGAATCGGGCCGGCAAGGGTGGTTAAATGGGCGTTCGTCTCTTTGCCGGATCTTGTCGTGACCATCCTGTCCGCCTCCATGCCGCCAGCCCGGGCCTGGCCTGACTATCTGCAAGCCTCCTGGCTGCGCTGCGCCCACCAGACCAGCGCCACCCTCTGGCATCCGCCCCACAGCGCCAAGGGGCAGACCTTGCAGAGCCTGCGCCAGCGCAAGCGCGACCTGCTCACCACTGGCGAGATGGCGCTCGAGGATCTCTACGAATTCATGGAGGGGCGCCCCTGCGCCCTGCTGCTCACCGACGAGAGCGGCTGCCTGCTGGCGCGCACCGGCCACCCCGACACCCTGGCGGAGCTGGAAACACTCGGCTTCGGCCCCGGCGCCTTTTTCAGCGAGGGGCGCATCGGCACCAATGCCATCAACCTGGCTGCGCTGGAGGGGATGCCGCTCTGCATCAGCGGTACCCAGCACTTCAACCAGACCCTCCATCCCTGGCACTGCTGTGCCAGCCCGGTCTACAACAGCAACGGCCGTCAGGTCGCCATCATGGCGCTGACCTGCAAGGTGGAAGAGGCGAGCGCCGGCGATCTGGCGCTCACCGTCAGCGCCGGGCGCGAGCTGGCCCACCTGCTGCAGATGGAGACCCTGATGCAGGAGTCCCAGCACCACCTGAGCGAGCTCTACGCCCTGCTCGACGGCATGGATGACGGCGTGCTGGCCTGGGACCCGCAGGGTAGGCTGCGCTACCTCAACGCCCTGGCGGCCAGGCGGCTGCGGCTCGACCCGGATCTCTGCCTCGGCCAGCCGCTGGAGCAGCACCTGCTGCTGCCCCAGCGGCTGCAGCTCGCCATCAAGGGGCAGACCACCCTGAGCCATGTGGAGGTAACGCTGGAGCGGGTGGGCGGGCAGGAGGCGGAGTTCATCAGTGCGCTGGTGAGCCTCAAGCCGCTGCCCGGGCCGGACGGCGTCAGCTTTATCGTGCTGCTGCACCCGGTCGATCGGCTGCGGGCCATCCATCAGCTGCGCCAGACAGTGCCCGAGCTCTCGGCGCTGGTGGGGGAATCGAGCGCCATGCGCAAGCTGCTGCGTTACGCCAGGCAGGCGGCCCAAAGCCCGGGCCCCATCCTGCTGCGCGGCGAGGAGGAGGTGGGCAAGGCCCAGCTGGCGGAGGCGATCCACTTCGGCAGCGAGCAGGCTGCCGGCCCGCTCGTCACCCTCAACTGCCAGGCGCTGCCGAGCGAGCGGATGGCGCTGGAGCTGATGGGCTCCGACGAAGCGGGACAGGAGCGGGCCGGCAAGTTCGAACTGGCCCACGGCGGCACCCTGGTGCTGGAGCAGGTGGAGTGCCTCTCCTCACCCATGCAGGCGGCGCTGCTGCAACTGCTCAAGACCGGCCGCCTCCAGCGCTTCGACTCGGCCCGCATTCTGCCGCTCAAGGTACGGATCATCGCTACCAGCAGCGCCGCGCTGGAGCAGAAGGTGCAGGAGGGGCACTTCGGGCGTCAGCTGCTCTATGCGCTGCAAGCATGCGAGCTGTGGCTGCCGAGCCTGCGCGAGCGCACTGCGGATCTGCCCGGCCTCATCAGCCAGCAGCTGGGGGCGCAGGGACGCGAGCCGGGGCGCCAGTTCAGCCCGGCGGCCCTCGACTGCCTGCTCGCCTACCCCTGGCCCGGCAACCTGGGAGAGCTGCGCAGTGCCATCGAGCATGCCCTGCTTCACTCCAGCCAATCGCAGATCCCGCCCGAGGCGCTGCCGGCCGCCATTCGCCACGGCCATCAACTGGTAGCGGACGAGGTGGTGGGACAACCGCTGCTCACTCTGGCGGAGCTGGAGCATCAGGCCATCCTGCGCTGCGCCCACGCCTGCAAGGGGCAGGTCAGCCAGATGGCCCAACAACTGGGGATCGGCCGCACCACCCTCTGGCGACGGCTGAAGCTGCTCGAGATCGATCCCGCCGACTATCACGGCTGACGCCGGCCCGAGCTGTCGCCAACAGGCCCGCTGAAAACGAAAAGGCCCCGCAGATGCGGGGCCGTTTTTATATGGCAAGGTCAGCCGTGGCGCGGTTACAGCCCCAGCTGGTGGGCGGTGACGATGGCCGCCAGCACATCCTCGGCGGTGACCTTGAACGGCATGTTGTGGATGGTCTCCCCTTCCGCGGTGGAGGCCTTGGCCACGTCCATCAGGCGCGCCATGTCCAGCTCCTTGACCCCCATCATATGCAGGTTGGTGGGCAGGCCGATCGAGCGGCAGAAACCCAGCACGGTTTCGATCTCCGCCATCGGCGCATTCTCCAGCACCAGCTGCACCAGGGTACCGAACGCCACTTTCTCACCGTGATAGAGGTGATGACACTCGGCCAGCTGGGTCAGGCCGTTGTGAACGGCGTGGGCGGCGGCCAGACCGCTGCTCTCGAAGCCGATACCGCTCAGATAGGTGTTGGCCTCGATGATGTTCTCCACCGCCTTGGTGCAGAGCCCCTGCTCTACCGCCAGCTTGGCCTTGTAGCCATCGGCCAGCAGGGTCTTGTAGCAGAGCTCGGCGATGGCCTGCGCCGCCAGCGTGGAGGCGCCACCGGCCATGGTCTGGCAACCGGACACCTTGTTGGCGCGCGCCTCGAAGTAGGTGGAGAGCGCATCCCCCATGCCGGAGACCAGCAGCCGCACCGGGGCGCGGGAGACCACGCCGGTATCCATGATGACCATGTTGGGGTTGGTCGGGATCATCAGGTATTCGCTGAACTGCCCTTCCGGGGTGTAGATGACCGCCAGCGCGCTGGTGGGGGCATCGGTGGAGGCGATGGTGGGCACTATGACCACCGGCACCTTCTGGTAGAAGGCGACCGACTTGGCGGTATCCAGCGTCTTGCCGCCGCCGATGCCGATGATGACGTCAAACGGGGTCTGCTTGCAGCGGGCCAGCAGACGGTCGATCTCGGGGCGGGAGCACTCACCGTTGAAGCAGTCGAACTCCGGCTTGATCCCCGCGCCGTGGAAGCTGGTGGCAACGGTATCGCCTACCAGCTTGGTGACGAAGGCGTCAGCCAGAATAAGCGGCTTGCTGCCGAGCGCCTTGACGTAGTTGCCGATATTGGCGAGGGCCCCGTTGCCTTGCACGTATTTGCTGGGGCTGATGATAATGCGGTCCATATTTTATCCCTCTCTCTTTATGAATTAAGAATCGGGGCGAAGGGGCGGCAGTGCCGGGGACTCCTTCGTCTTTACTTGCACAACAGTGGTGCTGCACAGGCTCAGCGAGCGAGTGCAGCCCCTTGAAACAGTGGCGTCAGTCGCCGAAGCGCTCCGCAGCCAGCTGCTGGAAGCAGGCCAAGGCGGTCTCGGCATCCTCCCCGCGCGCCAGCAGGGTGAGCCGGTCACCCTGGCGCACGTTGAGCATGGTGAGCCGGGTCAGGCTGCGGGGGTTGGCCTCTTTATCCTCTTTTTGCAGCCTGAGTTCTGCGGCAAAAGGCTTGAGTGCCGCCACCAGGCGGGCGGCAGGGCGCACGTGCAGGCCGTGGGGATTGTCCACCACCACCTCGCAGCGCAGCCAGCCGTCGTCAGGGGCAGGAGCGGCCTCCACATCCTGTGGTACCGCCTTGCCCGGCAGCATCGCCTGTTTCGGGCCCAGCGCGCTGAGCGCCTCGGCGGCGACCTCGTCCAGCGTCAGACCGGATCCGGCCGCCACCACGGCGGCAAGGGTACCCTCGACCAGCGGCGCGGGGCAGAGCCGCACCCGGGCACTCAGCTGCGGGGGCAACAGCTCGAGTGCGGTCTCGGCGCTGAGCAGGGCGCTGCCCAGATCCATCAGTACCAGCACGCCGCTGCCGTCGTCCGCTTCTTCAATCGCACTCATCACCGCGATGGCGTCGGTGCCGATGGGATGGTCGGGGTCATCGACCCCGGCCGCCAGCAACAGTTTCGCCGGGCTGCCCAGCTGGTCGGCCAGCGCTTTCAAGCCGGCTGCCAACATGGCGCTGTGAGAGACCACTACGATTCCGATCATGTCACAACCTCGCTCTGTCACGCAGGGCGGTCAGCAGCAGTAGGGTCGAGGTGGCCCCGGCATCCTGATGGCCGATGCTGCGCTCGCCAAGATAGCTGGCACGCCCCTTGCGGGCCTGCATCTGGATGGTGGCCTCGGTGCCGGCGGCGGCGGCCGCCACCGCCTTGTCCAGTGCCTCGGGCAGCGGCAAGCCTTGTTGCTCCGCCTGCTGCAGGGCGGCGAGTGCCGGCCACCAGGCGTCGCACATGGTCTTGTCACCCGGCTCGGCGCGACCGCGCGAGACGATCCCCTCCACCCCGTCGCTCAGCATCTTGCCGAGCTGGCCGAGGGTCAGGCTCTGGCAGGCATCGCTGCTGGCCGCGGCCCGGATGAAGAAGGTGCCGTAGAGCGGGCCGCTGGCGCCGCCGACCGAGGAGAGCAGGGTCATGCCGGTGGTTTTCAGTACCTGGCCGATGTCCTTGTCCGCCACTGCCGGCAGCTTTTCGGCCACCTTGGTAAAGCCGCGCTGCATGTTGAGGCCGTGGTCGCCGTCGCCGATATCGGTATCCAGCGCCGTGAGGTAGTCACGCTGCTCGGTGAAGATATGCTCGCAGTCGAGCAGCCAGTTGACGATCTGATGTTTGCTTAGCATGGGAATGAGGGCTCCTTAGCAGCCGCGGCGCAAGGCCGGGGTGTGAACGGGGGCATCCCACAGGGTCATCAGCTCGTCATCCACCTTGAGCAGGGTGATGGAGATGCCGGTCATGTCGAGGGAGGTGCAGTAGGGGCCGATCAGGTTGCGCACCAGATGGATGCCCGCCTCTTCGCACAGGGTGGCGAGTCGACCATAGACGCCGTAGAGCTCGGAGATCGGGGTACCGCCCAGGCTGTTGACCAGTGCGATGACGCGATCGCCCTTGTTGAACGGTTCGATGAAGGTGTGCTCCTCCTGCCAGCTGCCGGAGGCTCTGTCCCAGTGACGCAGGGTACGGCCATAGGGAGTGTTGTCCGCCAGTTCATTGAACATGTCACCCACCAGGGTGTCGAGATTGGTGAAGGGACGGCGCGCTATGCCCGGCTCGCCATGGATGCCGACGCCGAACTCCATCTCGTTGTCCGCCAGGGTAAAGGAGGGCTTGCCGGCAGCCGGCACGGTACAGGCGTGGGTAGCAACGCCTATGGTGCGGCTCTGGTTGTTGATGCGGCGGGCCAGCGCCTCGCAGCGCGCCAGATCGTGGCCTGCCTCGGCGGCGGCACCGACCAGCTTCTCGCACAGCACGGTCGTGGCGACACCGCGACGGCCGGCGGTATAGAGGCTGTCTTTGACCGCCACATCGTCATCGATCAGGGCAAAACCCACCTTGACCCCGTCCCCGTGCAGCAGCTCGACCGCGGTCTCGAAGTTGAGCACGTCCCCGGTGTAGTTCTTCACCAGAAACAGCACGCCGGCGCCGCCGTCGACCGCCTGGCCGCACTCATACATCTGATCCGGGGTCGGCGAGGTAAAGATCTCGCCGGGGCAGGCACCATCCAGCATCCCCTTGCCCACCAGACCGCCGTGCATCGGCTCGTGGCCGCTGCCACCACCGGAGACCAGCGCCACCTTGCCCATCACGGGGGAGTCGGCACGGGTGATGTAGTGTGGCTCGATACGGACCTTGAGCTCGGGGTGGGCGGCTGCCATCCCCATCAGTTGTTCACGGACCACGGCATCGACGGCATTGATCAGTTTCTTCATGGCTCACTCCTTGGCTTGCCACCACACGGGTAGGCAGATGGTTGATGGAGCCAGTCTAACGGCAGAAAACAGGATAAAAATAACCGGGAGTTTGGTTCGGATTTGAAACAGCAGAAGGCTGGTCGGCGTTTCAATCTGAAACAACGCGGAGCCAATATGAGGAAAACTGTTAGCCGTCTCACAGCCAACAAAAAGGGCCCCCGCAGGAGCCCTTCACGTAAACCGGGAGCCTTAGATGGCCCAACCACCGGCATAGAAGATCACCAGTGCCACGGCGATGATCACGGTACCGATATTGAGCTTCTTCCACTCGGCGGCAAACAGGCGACCGACGACCAGCGCCACGAAGCCCAGCATGATGCCGGTAACTATGTTACAAGTGAGCACGATAAAGACGGCGCACAGCATGCCGGAGAGCGCATCGACCGAATCGTTGAAATCCAGCTTGGTGACGTTGCCCAGCATCAGCAGGCCGACATACATCAGCGCAGGCGCGGTGGCATAGGCAGGTACCAGGTAGCTCAACGGCGAGAGGAAGATCATCAGCAGGAACAGCACGCCGACCAAGGCAGCGGTCAGACCGGTCTTGCCACCGGCGGCGGTGCCAGCTGCGGATTCGATGTAGACGGCAGCCGGTGCACCACCGACGGCGCCCGCCACCATGCTGCTGACGGAGTCGGCAGTCAGGGCCTTGCCGCCGCTGATGATGTGGCCGCGCTCGTTGATGAGGCCCGCCTGACCGGCCACGGCCCGGATGGTGCCGGTGGCGTCAAACACGGCGGTCATCACCAGCGCCAAGACGGTGGGGATCACCACCGGATTGAGGGCGCCCAGCAGATCCATGCGGCCCACCAGGGAGCCCTTCTCGCCAGTCAGGCTCGGCATGGCGAAGAAGCCCTGCCAGGTCACTTTCGGGTCGAACACAAGGCCGAGGATGGAGATGGCGATGATCACCATCAGGATGCCACCCGGCACCTTGCGACGCTCCAGACCGAAAATGGCGGCCAGGCCCAGCACCGTCATGATGACCGGGAAGGCGGTCACTTCACCCAGTTGCACCGGCAGACCGGCCCCTTCGTTCTTGATCACCATGCCGACGCCGTTGGTGGCGATCAGCAGCAAGAACAGACCGATACCGATGCCGGTCCCGTGGGCGATGCCGGAGGGCAGGTTGTCCAGGATCCACTGACGCACGCCGGTGACGCTGATCAGGGTGAACAGAACACCCATCAGGAAGATGGCGCCCAGCGCCACCGGGATGCTCAGCCCCTGCCCCAGCACCAGGCTGAAGGCGGTAAAGGCGGTGAGGGAGATGGCGCAACCGATGGCCATCGGCAGCTTGGCCCACAGACCCATCAGCAGAGAGCCGAAGGCGGCGATCAAGCAGGTGGCGACAAACACCGGTCCCTGTTCAAAACCGGCGGCGCCCAGCATGTTCGGCACCACTATGATGCTGTAAACCATGGCCAGGAAGGTGGTCAACCCGGCCAGCAACTCCTGGCGCACGCTGCTGCCGCGCGCAGAAATGGAAAAATAAGAGTCCAAAAAGCCGCCGTTCCCTGATTGGGCGGCCATATCTTGCTTTGCCATAACTTGTCCTGAAAGTGTGAAGGAAATCGTTTGCTTTCGTGGCGCGCAAAATAGCAAGAATTTGTCGGAATTGCAGCGAATTCCCTGACTTTTTCATCAAAATGGTCGTAATCGTTCTCGTTCGGACACGGATTTGCTTGCCTGCCTGGCACGGATCTCACCTTTACCCCTCAGGCTCGCTCCTATACTGCAGAGAACCACTTGCACTGTCAGACGAGAGATACCCATGCACACGCGCAATCTGCTGAACGATATTCCCTCGCCACTGCCTACCGAGCTCTTTCAGGATCTGGTCAGCACCAACCATCTGCGGATCGAACGCATCCTCTCCCACGGCCATCAAACCGCCCCGGGAGAGTGGTACGATCAGGATGAGCATGAGTGGATCCTGGTGGTACAGGGGGAAGCCAGCCTGCTGTTCATCGATCCGCAGACCCAGCAACAGCAGCTGGTACAGCTGGGCCCGGGCGACCACATCAACATCCCCGCCCGCCAGAAACACCGGGTGGAATGGACCCACCCCGACATGACCACCGTCTGGCTCTGCGTGTTTTACTGAGTCGCGTGAGGCAAAAGAGGCTATTCGGGGGGGAAATGATGGCTGTGTCGGAAACGAAAAAAAGCCCAGTCGTTAGACTGGGCTTCTTGAGTAGTGGCGGAGCGGACGGGACTCGAACCCGCGACCCCCGGCGTGACAGGCCGGTATTCTAACCGACTGAACTACCGC
>NZ_JAPDCM010000018.1:0-89095 GCF_027706125.1 Aeromonas sp. Y318-1 | reverse complement strand
TTAGCGACTAATCAGATCGCACAAACTGGACTGAGTTCCCTTCCTCCGGTGATCTACTATTCGGAACAGCTATTTAGGCGGTGTGGTCAATCCGGTTGAGGATTTGGCTGGCAGTCTGCAACTGGCAATGGACAGTGGCGGAAAACGGGTATTGTTGCCGATGGCGTCAGCCTCGGATATTCCAACCGTACCGGCGGAGATCTTCTCCAAGTTTCAAATCAGCTTTTATGCTAATCCGGTAGATGCCGTCTACAAGGCATTAGGGGTTCAGTAGTCAGCCAAAAAAAAAGAAGTATCAGGTAGGGTGAGCTACATGCTCACCCTCTGCCTCAGATTCATATTTTCGCGGCTTGAACACTACTGCATTCCTGCCGGTAGACATCCAGATAGAGATATCCGTAGCTGGCTTTGGGATTAGCCAGACACACCCATTCCCCTTGCTGCAACGTCACCAATTTATCTTGGTCACTCAGTAGTTCTCCTTGTTGAAAGAGCTTTCTAAGGCGCTCAATAAAACTCGGTATAACGGTATCAATGTCGGTGAGCCATTGCTCGTCAGCATCGCCATAGACGCCGCAGCGATCCCAAAGCAGGGAAACCCTGCTTCGTTCAACAATTGCACGTGCGCCAAAACGTGGCTGAACTTGGGTGTGTAATCCCCAACTCCCTATGGTTCGCATTTTCTGTGTACTCCTAATGATGGTAAGTCGTTGTAGAGCTCACTGCTGGCTATGCCTTCTTCCTCCATGGGCCCCCTGACCGGCGTGGCAGTTACAAATTTCCTCGTTCTGCCAGCGACACCACACCCTCAGTACCGACGACCAGATGATCCAAAATCCGGATATCCACTAGTGCCAAGGCATTCTGCAGGCGCAGGGTGATCTCGATATCTGCCCGGCTGGGTTCCGGGTATCCCGACGGGTGGTTATGCACCAGTATCAGAGCGGCAGCATTGTGGTGCAGTGCCCGCTTGACGACATCGCGAGGGTAGACGGTCGCAGCGGACAGAGTGCCAAGGAACAGCTCCTCGTAGGCCAGGATCCGGTGTTGGTTATCGAGGAACAGTGCTGCAAACACTTCGCGGTCTCGTGTTTGCAGCAGCCCTTGCAGCGCTTGTTGTGCCAGGTATTTATCGGTGAGAGCTGTGCCCTTGGCGAGTTTCTGGCGGGCAACGGCTTGGGCGATGGTGAGCAGGTCATCGTCGGTGACAAGGTCAGTCACCCGGTAGGTGCCGGGGGTTTCCCCGGCGATCAGTTTGTGATGCAACATGATTGTGCTCCATACACCATCGTCCCACCGCGTTGGATGCGGCAGGGTTGGCGAGGTAGTTGGTTAATGGGTTACTGAATGGGGGGTGACTGCAGACTTGGTTGGCGGTGTTCTGGCCGCCAGGGTGTGCGGGGTGTAGTCGTGCAGCGGAATGTGGTAACTGGTGGCGAGCAAGTTACCTACCTGTGTTAGCCAGTAGTGATCCAAGTGATCGCACAGCCATTGCGCCAGTGCATCACCCCGTTCGTTTTCATAGCGCAGGTAGAGGGCGTAACCGTCTACCGGCTGGCTTTGGTCATGCACTGCTTCAATCTGACCATCATGCTCAAGATAAGCCTCCAGCTCGATGGCGAGCACGGCGTTAATCATCTTCGGTCTCCTTGTCAGGGATGGGGTCACTCGCCACGGCATAGCCGCGATGGATGCAGATGCGTTGCAGGTCGGCCAGAAAGTTGGCCAGTACGCGAGGTTGCTCGGTGAGCGGGACTGGTCCTGCCTGGCAATGCCAGAAACAGCGACGTTCGGGGTCGATGCAGATTTCATCCCTCGGCCGGCTCATGGTGTGCCAGTCCTCAGCATTGGTGAGGGAGATCAGTTGCCACTGCACGCCAGACCAACGGACCTGCAGGGTGACGGTGCGGATGTGTGGACTATCCGGTGTCAGGTGCAGCAGCCATCGCTGACTACTGCGGGTGGGGGGTATCTTGGCGTTGGCGGCAACTTGTCCCAACCACTGACGTGAGTAGTGGGAGAGCGCTAATTCTTGGCTCATCGTGTCCTCCTAATCTCCTGCGACGGTGACGCTGAAGCATTCCAACCGGCAGTAGGCAATGAAGTTGCTCTGCCAGATGCCGAACAACTCCCGCGCCTCAGCCAGCCGCAGCGGTCCCCAGCCCAACATGGTGTGTTCCCCATCGAGGAAGTTGAAATCGAGCTCCTTGCAGAGCTCAGCATCTTGGCCCGGCCCCTGGTAGCTGAAGTCGGTGACGTAATCGAACAGCCAGCCATCAAGCCCACGGATCAGGCGGATCTCGACCGGGTGTACGCCGCCTTGCTCGGCGCTGTAGCCGGGATTGCGAAAGTTGAAGGTCAGTTGGGTTAAGCGATCGATATTGAGCTCGGTTTTAGCGATTTCCTGGTTGAGCAGAACTAGCAATGCTTGGGCTACGGGCAGGGCAAAGCCGTCCCGGAAAAAAGGAATGGTCATGGTGTTTCCTCATTGAGTTCCAGCAGGAGAGCGCCCCTGCGTTTTGCTTTGAAGTGATGGGTCAGTCGTTTAACCAATCCCACAGTTTGCTGACGCCATAGGCTGCGACGGCGCCCACGGCAAGGGGGGCTAACAACGGGGCGGTGGCAATACCGGTCACCGATACTACCGTTGCAGCAGCGCCACTACCTCCCGCAGTTGTGGCTAGGGTGCTGGCAGCAAGTCCAGCCGTTGCACTGGTGGCAGCCTTGCTTAACGTGTGACGAGCGACTTCGGCAGCCACCACCGTTGCTACAGCGGTCTGCAGCAGCTTGGGGGGATGCTGAATCCCTTCAATACACCAAGTGACAAACAGCTCACTGTTGGCAAACGGCTGGCCCTGCTCTCCTTCACTGAGTCGGGCGTAAGCCCGTGTCAGGCTTTCCTCTCGACTGAACAGGCGTTGAGTATGGGGTTTGACTTCAATAGCGCAGTGCAGACTGAATTGAGCCAACGAGGTCAGCGTCAGTTGGCCTGAATGCTTTCCTGAAGCGGATGGTAGACAGTGAATGATCTGGTCATGGCCAACAAAGATGCCATGATGGTGGCCTTCAGACTGTGGTGTTACCAAGTGATCGCCGATAATGAAATGTCGTGTCATGGGGTGATGATCCTCATCAAGAGTTGGAAATGAAAAAGGGCGTCACCATTACGGTGACGCCCTTTGGCTTTGTTTTTCCTGAGCGGGCTAATTGCCGCCCAAGGTTATCTTCAGTGGTTGATGAAACTGGGGGGTGAAGGTGGAAACAGGTAGCCGAGTGACTTGGTTGTGAGCGAGCACCTCGGTCGCCTGAATAATGGCGATGGACTTGGCCTGCTCTACCTGGGCGCAATCCACTTCTGTAAAGCCGCCACCATAACGAGTAGCGGAACTCCCACCGAATGGCTCAACCTCCAGCGTTGACTCGGCCAGCGCTTTGCCCTTTTTGTCATTAAACTGCAGCGTGATATACAACCGCCCAAACTCATCGGCTCCCCCACTATCTAAAGAGAAGTGATACGCGCAGACGCCCTGGTTGGCGTAGACGGTGTCGGTGTGCTGGATAGAGAGATAACGTTGTTCTTGGGCACTGCAGGCGATGGCCGAGAATATCAGCGTGGAGGCCAATAAATACCGATGTATGTCTTTCATAGAAATCCTCGTGACAATTACTTTCTCTTAAACCACTTAGTTATTTACGCCCAAGGTATCTGAATATTTCTTTGCCATTGTAAAAGCCAACCAGGTCTTCCTCATTCTTATACTTCTTATTTGGTTGAAATTTGACAACAGTGCCAGGTCGACACATATCTTTCAGTGAAATATTGAATTTTTCATCAGGCGTAACTGTGTAACCAATGGCAATTTTCTGTGGGGAGCCCGCAGTGGCGATCCAGCCCCACATGCCTGCTTCACACTCACCGAAGGGCTGACTGCGAACAATGACCATTGAAAGATTACTGATTTCAGTTGCGATACATTTTCTATTTAACTTCAAATGGGCGTTACACCAAAATGGTTTCCCTGTTTTGTCCTGCACTAGTGCAGGCAGAAAGCCTGTGAACGGCTCTGCTGCCCGTAGTGATAGACTTCCAGACATAAGCGTTAGTAGTAAGCAGAATGTCAGCTTTTTCATTTTTTATCTCACCGAATAACTATTATTAAATAGAGGCGTATGGCTATCACTAGGAACGGTAAACCACACTACTTTTCAGTTGCTCTGAGATCTGAGTATGCGTTGTACGCTGGAGATACTGATCCCCGTGCGCTTGGCAATTTCAGATCTTGGTAATCCTTTGGCAACCAGTGCAAGAACTTCATTACCTTTTGCCATTGCAGTAGGCTTACGCCCCTTATAGGCACCTCGGCGCTTGGCTAACTCAATACCTTCAGCTTGCCGCTCCAACATCAATTCTCGTTCAAAGGTTGCGATAGCACCGATCATGGTGAGCATTAACTTGCCGGTAGGCGTTGAGGTATCAATCCCCAGATTTAATATCCGCAATGCAACTTGCTTGTGTTGTAGAAATTCTGATATCTCCAATAGGTGACGAGTATTACGAGCCAGACGGTCCAGCTTGGTAACCATCACCACATCCCCCTCCTTCACATAATCCAAGAGGAGAGCAAGTTGTGGCCTATCATCACTGGCACCGCTAACCTTCTCTTGGAAAACCTTATTGCATTCGGCCAGCGCTCGAAGCTGGACTTCAAGGCTCTGACCTCCCGTACTAACACGTGCGTAACCTACCAGTGCCATGGTCTCCTCCCGGTCAATAGGGCAAGGTACACTGACCCCCATGGTCAAAAGTCTCGAAGAGACCTTCTTGACCTGAAAATGGAGGAAAATAGATGAAATGAGTGCCGATTTCGTGAGTGTCACTAGGGCTTGATCTATTGACTCCAAACTAGCGATGGAGAGAAATAACGGGACGCTTTGTGATAAACGTCCCGTCGTGATGGGTAGCAGAATAATGTGCTACTGATTGATTTGATTGGATGTAACAAGATGCCAACGTAAGTTATTGGCTTTGTGGCTCAGGCGTAGGTGGTGAAGAGGCCGCGTTTTTACCCAGTTTACTGGTCAGGGGCGAGGAACGAGGGTTGAGGCGTTTTGGTGCTGTTACGGTTGCCAAAGGCTGTGAGGTGGAAGATGACGCTATTATTGCTGGCTCAGGATAAAACTCCTCCAGCAGCATCGGCACCTCTTCATCGATATCCTCAAACTGGCCGTTACGCAGCAGCTCGCGAGCAGCCTGCTCCATCTGCTCAATGGCGAGCCCCGCTTCTTGGTCACGCTGGGCGGCCTCCTGTGCGAGCCTGACTGCCTCGGTCAGGTTGGTTTCCTCCCGCAAGGTTAAATCCACGTAGTAGACCGGGGTGCGGTAGGACTGGGCAGTGCTCTTGGCTCGCAACCGCAGGGTGAGCGGCAGATAGCGGGTATGGCCCCCGCTCACTGCCTCCAGGTACTTCAGTCGCGCCGCCAGGGTGCGTACCGAGTTGTAGCCGGTGGTGCGGAAGATAAAGCTGCCCAGCTCATCCCCTTGCCCCTCCACAAACAGGTTCAGTCGCCCGTACAGCTTGCAGCCCTGTTGCCCGGCAAAAGCGCAGCGCTCAGGTCCCTGGCAGCTGACCTCCTCCATGCCTTGCGCCCCGACGCGTCTTGCCACCTCCCCATTCCCGACACAGAGCGGCCTGCCGGTTTGCCGGTCAAACGCGCTGTATTCCGCCCGCAGATTCAGGTCGCTATCGTTGAACAGCACCCGCACCGGAATGGCGCGGATCTTGGTCTGCTCCTGCCCTTGGTTATTCTTTTGCGCTGAGTAGTGTTGATGCAGGGGATGGAGCAACCATCCCCCCTTTTGTTGTATCTGGGTGGTGAGGGTGAAGCTGTCATCCTTCTCCGGCACCCACTTATCCTGTTTTTGCACCAGCTTGCCGATGCAGATCCGCCCGATCACGGGCGGGGTGATCGCCAGTCCTTTGATCATGGTGTTTGCCTCAAGGGTTGAATGGTGAAACGGCGTACGCCGGGCACCGGTTTGACGTAGAGGGTGAGCAGGTCGGGATGATCCCGTCCGAGCTTATCCAGATCCGGTGCCAGCCGGTCTTTGCTGCGCTTCCAGGTGATCTTGCCGTCGGCAAACAGCCCGGCTGTCGCTTCACCCAAAGTGGCTTGCAGCCGCTGTTTGAGTTGTGACTCCTGCAGTTCGACCGTTTCTTTCTGCTCACGCAAACGCAGTAGCTCGCCAAACATCTGGTTGAACTCGGGGGAATCGGAGAGATCCACCGTCTGGCCATCATCGCGGGGGAAGAGCCAGCTCAGGGCATTGGCGGCATCACTGGATCCGTCAGGCTCTGGCTGCTGGTCTTGTTGCACCATCTGCCAGAACTGTGCTTCCCGCTCGGTGAGATCCTGGATCTTCTCCTCATCGCGCTTGATGCGGTAAATCCGGAAATCCTGGCCACCGATCAGCACTGCCACCTCAGCCCAGGCATGGCCGGTAACAGCCAGCTGATGCAGTACCTGACACTGGTAAGCCACCGGCACTCCTTCCTCCCACTGGGGAGCGCTGTGATAGCTGGCAGTTTTGATCTCCAGAATGCCAGGCCCATCGGGGTGGCCGACTACCTCCCGATCGAGGTTGGCGAGCATGAAGGGTTGCTCGGGGTGTTGCAGCACCGCATTGACTCGGCGCACCTTGTAACCGGTGCGTTTGGCGTAGACCTGTGCCAACACAGGTTCCAGCTCAATGCCCCACAGCACCGCTTCCTTGTGGGAGATATCTTCCGGCTCCTTGCGACCGGTCTTCTCCAGCCACAGACTGAGCGGGCATTTGTAGGGAGATAGCCCCACTGCCACGGCGGCATCGGAGGAGCCAATGCCGAGTTTGCGGATAGCGAGCCACTGCTCGCGGGTTAATTGGGTAGTGGAGGCCAGCCGCAGGGCCTGGCCGTATTTGGATTTTGCTTTCATGACGACTCCTTGTTAACGGCATAAATGGCTACGCCCGGATTGGCTTGCGCCAGTCCGGGTGAGGTCGTTATGCGGTTTGAATAGGGAAGAGGAATTACTGCAGCAGGGTAAGGGCTTGGTTCAGGGCTTGGGATTTGAGTTGGGCTCCCTGACCGAACCAGGCGGAATCGAGTCGATGGTCCTGACTGCGAGCACGGCGGTGGTGATCGACATATTCCGTGACAGCATTAACCAGCCCCCAGGCGGTATTGCGGGAGCTGACAAGTTCTGAGCCCATGCCTGCGCCCTGATAGAGCTCATGCAGCCGTTGTACCGGCTTGGTGAGGATGATGTTCTCCTCATCCAGCGGTTGCGCCAACAGGTCGCTGAAAAAGCGCAGCGCCTCTTCGGGGGCGACGGGCCGCTGTGCCAGCGCCTTGGTCTGCGCCTTAAATTCATCCCAATGAGAGAGCCCCAGCCCGAGCGACTCTTTGACGGCAGCGGCATCGAACTGAGTAGAGTGGGGCACCTTGATGGCACCGGTAGCACCGCGCAGTGCCATCTGTAGGGTGTTGTTGCAGACTACCCGCAGCGAGGTGAACTGCGCCGTGGTGCAGAGCGTGCCGTCGCAGCTGGTCGCCAGCAGCAGATAGGACTTTACCAAGTCATTGCCTTTGAGTTTTAGATCCTGGCCGGTCTTAGCGAGTGCCCACAGCTTGCGGCCGCCTTTGAGCGAGCCTGCGGTCTCCAGCTCAAAGCCTCCGGCTTCCACCAGGTCTTGATAGAAATGCAGCACCTCGTGAGGCTGTACCACGTTGTAGCGACTTGAGACCACCGATAGGGGGGCGAGGGTATCGGAGCGATACAGCACCTTGCTGTCGCTGTAGGGGCGGATATGCAGTGCATCGGAGGCGACGTTAAACATCACGTCGCTCTGCTCGATGGTCCAATCCATCCCAGCTGCTTGCAGCCAGATATCGAGAGATTGCTGTGGGGGCAAGACATTGCCAAGGCCATGCCAGGGCGTTTGACCGGTGTAGGCCATTGTGTCGATCAGGTGAGCCATGAGAAATCTCCAATGAAAAAGGGACTGCACAGAGCAGTCCCTTGGGTAGGTTCATGGAGATAATATATATCTGAAATCAATTCAAATGAGACCTGTTGGCTTCTCTGGTTTCTAGCTATGGAATGCGCGCTGTGGCTGCACTGTGGTGTACAAATTGAAAGGTGGGACTCAAAAGGAAGTAAGGAGGGATCAGGGAAAGAGAAGGGCCTATCAGATTTTAGATAGGCCCTTTTGATAACAATTATGCATGCCTAGCGTTGCCTAGTGTGTACGCAAAAGTGTACTCAAACTAATAATGGCTGCGCATTGTGATTGCATGTCATTGAAAGTAATCTATAATTTTATTTTAGACGTTGAACAGGAAGTTCATGATATCGCCATCTTTGACGATGTACTCTTTCCCTTCGGCGCGCATCTTGCCCGCTTCCTTGGCACCTTGCTCACCCTTGTAGGTGATAAAGTCTTCGAAGGCGATGGTTTGGGCACGAATAAAGCCTTTTTCGAAGTCGGTGTGGATCTTGCCGGCCGCCTGCGGAGCGGTGGCGCCGACCGGGATGGTCCAGGCACGTACCTCTTTCACACCGGCGGTGAAGTAGGTCTGCAGCTTGAGCAGCTCGTAACCGGAGCGGATCACCCGGTTCAGGCCCGGCTCTTCGATGCCAAGGTCAGCCATGAACTCGGCGCGGTCGGCATCGTCCAGCTCGGCGATGTCAGCCTCGATGGCGCAGCAGACGACCACCACAACCGCGTTCTCGGCGGCGGCGATTTCGCGCACCTTGTCGAGGTAGGGGTTGTTCTCGAAGCCATCTTCCGCCACGTTGGCGATGTACATGGTGGGTTTGAGGGTCAGGAAGTTGAGGTGGCTGACGGCGGCCAGCTCATCCTTGTCCAGCTTCATGCCACGGATCATCTGGCCGTTTTCCAGCGCCACCTTGATCTTCTCCAGCACTTCCACTTCCAGCTTGGCATCCTTGTCGCCGCCCTTGGCACGCTTGGACTGGCGGTTGATGGCGCGCTCGCAGGCATCCAGGTCGGAGAGGGCCAGCTCGGTGTTGATCACCTCGATGTCGTCGGCCGGGGAGACCTTGCCGGCGACGTGGACGATGTTCTCGTCGTCAAAGCAGCGCACCACGTGACCGATGGCTTCGGTTTCACGGATGTTGGCCAGGAACTGGTTGCCGAGGCCCTCGCCCTTGGAGGCACCGGCCACCAGGCCGGCAATGTCCACGAATTCCATGGTGGTCGGCACAACGCGCTGCGGATTGATGATGGCCGCCAGCTGATCGAGGCGAGGATCCGGCATCGGCACCACGCCGGTGTTCGGCTCGATGGTGCAGAACGGGAAGTTGGCGGCTTCGATGCCGGCCTTGGTCAGCGCGTTGAACAGGGTGGATTTGCCTACATTGGGCAGGCCCACGATACCGCATTTAAAACCCATGGATTGTTACCTTACTTGATGGATGCTGTTGAGGGCCGCAGAACCTGTCCACGCTCTTGCTGCGAGGCTGTGATCAAGGCTCATGTGCTGCTCGGAATCCTCACGTATGACTATACGCTCCGGTTCCTGCGCTGCGCTTTACCTTGCTGACAACCTCTCGTTACAGAGCATGAACAGGTTCTTGGGCGAACCCGTCATATTGTTCGATCCTGACGCGTGTCAGGCATCTGTATTCAGACTTTCTCGGCCTTGAAGCTATGTAAACGATTCATGGCCTTGGTCATGTCCTGCTTGAACAGAATGTCGGTGGCGCGCAGGGACTCGTCCAGTGCGGCGTCGATCAGGTTCTGTTCGCTGCTGGGGGCCTTGGTCAGCACGAAACCGGCGACCAGCTCCTTGGCGCCCGGGTGACCTATCCCCAGCCGCAGCCGGAAGAAATTATTGTTGTTGCCCATCCTGGCAATGATGTCCTTGAGGCCGTTGTGGCCACCGTGGCCGCCGCCCTGCTTGAATTTGGCGATGCCGGGGGGCAGGTCCAGCTCATCGTGGGCCACCAGCATGGCTTCCGGCTCGATTTGGTAGAAGCGGGCCAGCGCGGCCACCGCCTTGCCGGAGAGGTTCATGTAGGTGTTCGGGATGAGCAGGCGCACATCCTGGCCATCCACCTGGATGCGGGCGGTGTGGCCGAAGAACTTGGGCTCTTCGCGCAGGCTGACGTTGTGCCAGCGTGCCAGTTGCTCCACATACCAGGCCCCGGCGTTGTGGCGGGTCTTGGCATATTCCGGGCCGGGATTGCCCAGACCCACGATCAGTTTGATTTGGCTTGTCACGCTTGATTTCTTCACTCGCTGCTTGCAATGGGCCGACTGCCCAGGGCAATGGGACGCAATATTCTAGCCGCCGACTGGCGATCACTCAACCAAAGCTCGGCCAGTGCCGGGGAAAAGCGGGAGAACCGGTGGCCAACGGCAGCAAAACGGGCCCCTGCGTGGGGCCCGTGGTGTGGCTTGCCGGTGGCAGAGCCGACTTACTGGGCGGCCCGCACCAGGGTGACGGTCTCTTCCGCCAGTGCCGTCAGGGTCGGGCGCTGTTCGCGCACATACTGCACGAAGGAGGCGGCGTCGGTGCCGCAATCCATGCCGCTCGCCTTGCAGTCAAGCTGATGGCCGGCGGCATAGCGGGCGCTGAGCTGATCGCCGCTCTGCTCCACCCGCTCGACCGGGAACGCCGTCAATTTGCCATCCTGCCAGGCGAGATCCTGGCGCTCGGCGTGCTGTGCCTGGGCGCGGGCCAGCGCCTGCCAGCCGTCGTTGCCGTTGGCGCTGTAGGCGTTCATCACCACCCGGTAGCGCGTCGCATCCACCAGATCCTGCCACTGGCCGTCAGCGTCCTGCCACTGCAGCTGGGTCAGAGTACCGCGCTTGCCCGGCGTAGTTTCGGTGAAGGTGTAGCGCAGGTGACCGCCGTAGGGGAACTTGCCGGCGTGGGCGCTGGCGGGCAGGGTGGCGGTGATGGTCTCGGTCAAGAGGGCGCGCACGTCGGCGCCGGTCAGGGTGAGCACCGAAAGCTGGTTCTTGAACGGCAGCAGGGTGAGCGCCGCATCCCCTTCGCGCAGCTCGCCGGCCGGCAGATCGGCGCGCACGCCGCCCACCGCCAGCAGGGCGAAGTGGACCGGGCCGCCGGTCAGCGCCTGCACCGCCGGGGTATTGGCCCAGTAGTACTGACCCTCGGCCACCAGCGGGGCGACGTCGGAGCCGTGGCTGTCGCTGCCGTTGTCACCGGGGCGACGGGCATTTTGCAGGGCGGCCGGCAGGGTGGCGATGACGGGGCCGAAGGCCTGCTCGAGGGCGGGCTTGTAGTGGCTGTCGATGATGCCGCGCAGGCGGGGATCTTCATCCACGGTCACCAGGTTGGGCTGGGCGTCGATGAACTTGGCTGCCTGCTTGCTGCGGGGCTCGTCCAGTGCCTGCTTGCGGGCGGGATCGGCGAAGAAGTCACGGCTGGCCAGCAACTGGTTCTGGCCCTTGCAGGCGATGACCCGGCCCTGGGCATCGAAGCTCACCTGGGCCAGTCCGATGGCCTGGGCATAGGAGCCGGCCTGCACCACGCAGGTCATGCCGACCCCGTCCGGGTTGGTGACAAGCGCCGCGTACTCGCCGGTGTTGCCCCAGCCGATGTTGCGAAAATCGCCGAGCAGGCTGTGGGAGTGACCACCGACGATGGCGTCGATGCCGTTCACCTTGGCGGCCAGCGCCAGATCCCGCTGGTTGCCGATGTGGGTGAGCGCCACGATCTGGTTGATGCCGTGCTGGCGCAGCAGGTCCACCGTCGCCTGGGCCGAGGTGATTTCGTTGCCAAAGCGCAGCTTGCCGACGTTGGGGGAGATGTTGGCCATGTCCTCCAGCACCAGCCCCATCACGGCGACCAGCTGTTTGCCCTGGGGCAGGTTGTTGAGATCGCTGACCGGGCTCTTCTGGTTGCCGTCGAAGGCGTAGATGACGAACGGCTTGAGATTGGCGGCGTGGCGCAGATCCGGATCGTCGCGGGTATCCAGGTTGGCGGCCAGCACCGGGAAGTTGACCCCCTGGATGAAGCGGGCGAGCTTCTGGTTGTCGAGATCGAACTCGTGGTTGCCAAGGGCCATGGCGTCGAGGCCGAACTGGCTCAGCAGCTCGGCGTTGGCCATCCCCTCGTTGAGCTTGAAGTAGCCGCTGCCCTGCCAGGCATCACCGCCATGCAGCAGCAGGATCGGCTGGTTCTTGGCCAGTGCATCGGCCTGGAAGGATTTCGCCATGGTGAGCAGGCGCGGATAGCCGCCAAAGCGGGTGTAGAGGGTGTCGGTCTCCCCCTGCTTGCCAAAGATGGGCCCCTTCAGCTCGGCGTTGACCGGGTCAAACTGGGAGTGAGTGTCGTTCATGTGAGCCAGGGTCAGCACGAAGGGCTGGCCTTCATTGCCGGGCTGACAGGCGAACAGGAAGCTGCAGAAGGCAAGGAGCAGCAGCGGGCGCAAGCGATTCATGGAACAATCCTTAACCTGCGACGGGGCAGGGCAGTACCGGGTGTAACTGGGACTAAAAAGACAAAAACCGCCATCTGGCGGTTTTTGTCACAACAGGGTCTATCAATGCTCAAACATGGCAGAGATGGACTCTTCGTTGCTGATGCGGCGAATGGCTTCGGCCAGCACGGAAGAGAGCGTCAGCTGCTTGACCTTGTCGACCGCCTTCATCTCCGCGGTGAGCGGGATGGAGTCGGTGATGATCAGTTCGTCGATCACGGAGTTCTTGATGTTCTCCACGGCGGAACCGGAGAAGACCGGGTGAGTGGCGTAGGCGAATACACGCTTGGCGCCGCGCTCCTTGAGGGCTTCTGCGGCTTTGCACAGGGTGCCGCCGGTGTCGATCATGTCGTCGACGATGATGCAGTCGCGGCCGGCCACGTCACCGATCAGGTGCATGACCTGGGAGACGTTCGGGCGGGGACGACGCTTGTCGATGATGGCGATGTCGGTATCGTCCAGCAGCTTGGCGATGGCACGGGCACGTACCACGCCGCCGATGTCCGGCGACACGACCACGGGGGATTCGAGGTTCTTGGACTTCATGTCTTCCAGCAGCACCGGGCTGCCGAACACGTTGTCGACCGGGACGTCGAAGAAGCCCTGGATTTGTTCGGCATGCAGGTCAACGGTCAGCACGCGATCCACACCGACGCTGGAGAGGAAGTCGGCGACGACCTTGGCGGTGATGGGAACACGGGCGGAGCGGACGCGGCGGTCCTGACGGGCATAACCAAAGTAGGGGATAACGGCAGTAATACGGCCAGCTGAAGCACGACGCAGAGCATCCACCATCACGATCAATTCCATCAAATTGTCGTTGGTCGGGGCACAGGTGGATTGAATGATGAAGATATCGCCACCACGTACATTCTCGTTGATCTGTACGCTGATCTCGCCGTCGCTAAAGCGACCTACGGCAGCATTGCCGAGTTTGATAAACAGGCGATCTGCGATCTTCTGGGCTAGTTCCGGCGTTGCGTTACCAGCAAACAGCTTCATGTCAGGCACGGTTTGAAACCTCGGGGTTGCATCCAGTATGTGGGGAGTCTTATTCAGACCCTTATCGTTTTGGGGCAAACGATTTATCAAGTTGACGGGTCAGACCACTATAGGCTGCTTTCAGGCCAGGTGCCTACGTTGCATGCGGCAAGTCGGTTGAGCGTCGTGCTGGTCGACGCCCCGTCATCCATGATGACCAGTGACCTCCCGACAACGAGAGGGTAACGATGGGTGCTGCAACCGGCGAGGGGGAGTGTGCACTCCCGGCAAGACTGCTGCGGCAGGTGAATCGATATACCCTGTTCGATGTTCAGGAGATGGCTGGGGTACTAGGATTCGAACCTAGGAATGGCGAGATCAAAACCCGCTGCCTTACCGCTTGGCGATACCCCAATCACTGACTTGTTGCAATGCAGCGAAGAGTGGTGATATGTTCTCGCCCTTGGCGACAAACCCATCCCATCCTTTCGGCACTTTTGCCAACACTTCCCGAGCAGCCACTTCGTCTTCAAACTGAGCAAAGACGCAGGCTCCTGTGCCCGTCATTCTTGACGGCGCGTATTCTAGCAACCAGCCGAGCGCATTGGCAACCTCGGGGTGGCGCTTTTTCACCAGCAATTCGCAATCGTTTTTCCACTCCCCTTCCAGCAGATTGTGCAATGCCATTTTCGGGGTATCTCTGGGCAGGTCCGGATCCTGGAACACGGCGGCGGTCGCCACATGGCAATCGGGCTTGAGCACCAGATACCAGGCACTCGGCAGCTCGACCGGCTGCAACCGCTCACCGACCCCCTCGGCAAAGGCGGCCTTGCCGCGCACGAATACCGGCACGTCGGCGCCCAGCTGGACGCCGAGCTCGGCCAGCTCGTCTTCACTCAAGCCGGCCTGCCACAGGTGGTTGAGGGCGACCAGGGTAGTGGCCGCGTCCGACGAGCCGCCGCCGATGCCGCCGCCCATGGGCAGCACCTTCTCCAGCCGGATATGGGCTCCCTGCGGGCTTGGCAGTTTTGCCTGCAGCAGGCGGGCGGCGCGGATGATCAGGTTCTGCTCGTCGGGCACGCCGGGAATGGCGGGGCTCAGGGTGAGCAAGTCGGTATCGGTGAGCGGCTCGAACTCGAGCCAGTCGCCGTGGTTGAGGAAGATGAACAGGGTCTGCAGCTCGTGGTAGCCATCCGGGCGACGGCCGTTGACGTGCAAAAAGAGATTCAGTTTGGCCGGAGCCGGCCAGCGCATGGCGCTCATGGGGGAGTCCTTGTCGATGGCCGCCATCAGCGGGTTATGGTCCACTGGTTGATCTGCAGCTTGAGGCGACTGCCCTGGCCGGTCATGGTGAGCAGGTGCGGCAGGCGGTAGCCGTCCTGATCCCGGTAATCGCCATAGACGATCTGCCACTGACCGTCCCGCACGCTGGCCAGACTGCGGTCGGGGTTGAGCTCGAATTCGGCCTGGCCCGGCAGCCCCTTGATCCACTCCGGCAGCCCGGCCACCGGAATGTTCCAGCCGGTGAGCTGATAGATGAGCGCCTCGGCATCCTGGCTCTGGTGCGGGTTGCCCTCGTTGTCGATCAGGGTGATCTCGCCCTTGCTGCGGGAGAGCTCGAGGATGTGAGTGCCGATCAGGCTGGTGAGGTTGAGGCGGTAGTCGTCGCCATCCTGCTGCCAGTTGACCCGGGCGCTGCCCTTCTGCTGGGTGGTGATGATGGCCATCTTGCCTGACAGCTGCCAGTGGCTGAGCTGCTCGAGACGGGTACGTTCCTGCTGCCAGTTGACCTGATCACGCTGGGGTTGGGTAGTGGCGCAACCGGCCAGCAACAGCAGGCAGCCAAGGGTGAAAAGACGCAACAACAAGGTCATGCTCCGGAAAAGGTGATTTGCCACAGTATACGGGGCGGCCGTATTGCTTTTAAAGACTTACCCTTTCTCGTACAATTGGCAGCCTTTACTCCCAGCGCACAGATACGATCCACGCCCACTCATGAGTTTGCTTGCCCTCGGAATCAACCACAACACCGCCAGTGTCGCCTTGCGGGAGCGGGTCGCCTTCGGCCCGGACTGCATCGATCGCGCCTTGCGTGAGCTGGTCGCCCAACCCGGTGTAAGCGAGGCGGTGATCGTCTCGACCTGCAACCGCACCGAGCTTTACTGCAGCCTGGCGCAGGGGCAGGGCGAGCAGGTGTTGCAGTGGCTGCAGCGTTTCCACGGTCTGGATGCGGCCGAGGTGGTCTCCGCCATCTACCAGCATCAGGACGAGGAGGCGGTCCGTCACCTGATGCGGGTGGCCTGCGGGCTCGACTCCCTGGTGCTGGGGGAGCCGCAGATCCTGGGGCAGATCAAGCAATCCTACGCCCATGCCCAGCAGTCCGAGGCGGTGAAGGGATCGCTGGAGCGTTTGTTCCAGAAATCCTTCTCGGTGGCCAAGCGGGTGCGTACCGATACCGAGATTGGCGCCAGCGCCGTGTCGGTGGCCTTTGCCGCGGTGAGCCTGGGGCGGCGGATCTTCTCCGATCTCTCCCAGACCAAGGTGCTGCTGGTCGGCGCCGGCGAGACCATCGAACTGGTGGCCCGTCACCTGCGCGAGCAGAACGTCACCCAGATGATGGTGGCCAACCGCACCCTGCAGCGGGCCCAGCTGCTGGCCGAAGAGTTCGGCGCCCAGGTGATGACGCTCGAAGAGATCCCGGACTACCTGCACGAGGCGGACATCGTCATCAGCTCCACTGCTAGCCCGCTGCCCATCATCGGCAAGGGCATGGTGGAGCGCGCGCTCAAGGCCCGCCGCTTCAAGCCCATGTTCCTGGTGGACATCGCCGTGCCCCGCGACATCGAGGCGGAGGTAGACGAGCTCTCGGACGCCTATCTCTACACGGTGGACGACCTGCAGGGGATCATCGAGCAGAATCTCGAGACCCGCAAGCGGGCCGCCGCCGAGGCCGAGCTCATCGTGCAGGAAGAGCGCGACGACTTCATGGGCTGGTATCGCAGCCAGCACTCGGTGGATCTCATCCGCGATTACCGCCACCAGTCCCAACAGGTGGCCGACGAAGAGCTGCAGCGCGCCCTGCTGGCCCTGCAGCAGGGCGAGAATGCCGAGCAGGCGCTCAAGGCGCTGGCCCACCGTCTCACCAACAAGTTGATCCACGCACCGACCCAGGCCCTGCGCCATGCCGCCGCCCAGGGGGATCACCACCAGCTGGCCCAGTTGCGCCAGGTGCTGGGGTTGTCACAAGAGTCATAGTTTTGGGGCGACCAGCCGGTCGTCCCGTCCTCCATCGAGAACACAAGATTTATGAACCCGTCACTGATCAGAAAGCTGGAAGGCCTCATCGAGCGCCACGAAGAAGTACAGGCCATGCTCGGCGAGCCGGACGTGGCCGCGGATCAGGATCGCTATCGCGCCCTGACCCGGGAATATGCCCAGCTGGAAGATATCGTTCACGCTTTCCAGCAATTCCGCCAGGCCGAAGAGAACCTGGATGCCACCCGCCAGATGCTGGAAGAGGATGATGCCGACCTGCGCGAGATGGCGCAGGAGGAGCTGCCGCTGGCCAAGGCGACCTTCGAGGAGCAGGAGCAGGCGCTGCAGGTGATGCTGCTGCCGCGCGACCCCAAGGATGACAACAACTGCTATCTGGAGATCCGCGCCGGTGCCGGCGGCGACGAGGCGGCGATCTTTGCGGGCGATCTGTTTCGCATGTATTCGCGCTACGCCGAGCGCCAGGGCTGGCGGGTTTCCATCGTCAGCTGCAACGACGGCGAGCACGGCGGCTACAAGGAGGTGATCGCCAAGGTAGAGGGTGAGCACGTCTACGGTCGCCTCAAGTTTGAATCCGGTGGTCACCGGGTGCAGCGGGTGCCGGAAACCGAATCCCAGGGCCGGGTGCACACCTCCGCCTGTACCGTCGCCGTGTTGCCGGAAGTGCCGGAAGCCGAGCAGATCGAGATCAACCCCTCGGAGCTGAAGATCGACACCTTCCGCGCCTCCGGGGCAGGCGGTCAGCACGTCAACAAGACCGACTCCGCCATCCGCATCACCCACCTGCCCACCGGCCTGGTGGTGGAGTGCCAGGATGAGCGCTCCCAGCACAAGAACCGCGCCAAGGCGATGTCGGTGCTTTCCGCCCGTCTGCAGGCGGCCGAGGATGAGCGCCACCGCGCCGCCGAGCAGAGCACCCGCCGCAACCTGGTGGGGTCGGGGGATCGCTCCGAGCGCATCCGCACCTACAACTACCCGCAGGGGCGCCTCTCCGAGCACCGCATCAACCTCACCCTCTATCGTCTCGGCGAGATCATGGAAGGGGACCTGGACTGCGTCATCAGCCCGATGATCCAGGAGTACCAGGCCGACCAGCTCGCCTCCCTGGCCGAGAGCAACTGATGCAGATCCAGCAGGCTCGCGCCCACATCATGGCGACCCTGGCAGGGGGGGAGTCCCCCCGCGCCGATGCCGATGCGCTGCTCTGCCATCTGCTGGAGTGCCGGCGCAGCTACCTGATGACCTGGCCGGAGCGCGAGCTCGATGCCGCCCAGCAGGCGACCCTGCAGGGCTGGCTCGAACGCCGTCTCAATGGCGAACCCATCGCCCACCTGATCGGCGAACGGGAGTTCTGGTCGCTGCCGCTCAAGGTGAGCCCGGCCACCCTGATCCCGCGCCCCGACACCGAGGTGCTGGTCGAGCAGGCGCTGGCGCGGCTGCCAGCAGGCCCCTGCGCCGTGCTGGATCTGGGCACCGGCACCGGCGCCATTGCACTGGCGCTCAAGTCGGAGCGACCGGATGCCGATGTATGGGCGGTGGACAGGATGCCGGCAGCGGCAGCCTTGGCGCGTGCCAACAGCGCCGCCCTTGGTCTGCCCATCGAGGTGCGCGACGGTAGCTGGTTTGAGCCGCTGGTCGATTCCTCGTCAAGCAAGGCGCCGCGCTTTGCCATGATCGTCTCCAACCCGCCCTACATCGACGGGGCGGATCCGCACCTCGATGAGGGGGATGTGCGCTTCGAACCTCGCTCCGCCCTGGTGGCGGACGAGCAGGGGCTGGCGGATATCCGGCTGATCGTGGCGGGTGCGCCGACCCATCTGCTGCCGGGCGGCTGGCTGTTGCTGGAGCATGGCTGGCAGCAGGGGGAGGCGGTGCGTCAACTCCTGCTGCAGCAGGGCTACCTTCAGGTGGAAACCGTGCGCGATTACGGCGATAACGAGCGGGTGACCCTGGGGCGGCTGGCTCAGTGATGATGACGGGCAGGCCGGGCCTGCCTTTGTTCAAGGACACGTTATGTATTTTGCTATCAAACATCTGCACCTGCTGCTGATAGGCTTGGCCGTGCTGATGTTCATGTTGCGCTTCTATTGGCTGCAGACCGGCTCGAACCGCGCCGCCAGCGCCCGAACCCTCAGGTTGAGCGGCTGGCTCAACGGCCTGGTGGTGCTCTCCGGCGTGCTGCTGTGCATGGTGCTGGATCTCAACCCGCTCAACAACGCCACCCCCTGGCTCAGCGAAAAGCTGACCGCCATCCTGGTG
The DNA here is from genome assembly GCF_027706125.1 of Aeromonas sp. Y318-1. Taxonomy (NCBI): domain Bacteria; kingdom Pseudomonadati; phylum Pseudomonadota; class Gammaproteobacteria; order Aeromonadales; family Aeromonadaceae; genus Aeromonas; species Aeromonas sp. Y318-1. The sequence continues at coordinate 70,069 of NZ_JAPDCM010000018.1, read as the reverse complement.
GTGGCCTTTCTGGCCATGATGGCACTGCGCCTGGCCCGCAGTAACGGCATCCGCTGGTTTGCGTTTCTGGGAGCCCTCGGCTGGGTCTTCTTCATCGCCAAGCTGGCCGTCTACAAGCAGGCCAGCCTGTTCGGTTAAGGATGATGACGATGATACGTGTAGACGAATGGACCGATTTCGAAGCCCATGACATCGCCGAGCTGGCGCTGTCGGTGAGCGATGAGATCCATGGCATCAGTGGCCGCGGGACGGCGGAGCTGGCCCGGCTCGACGCCTGGCTGGACGAGGCCATCGAGGAAGGGGATTGCGACCAGGTGCGCCGCCAGCTGTTGCAGGGCTTCTACCAGACCTTAGGCTTTCACGGCGACTGGCAGGACTACTTCTCGGTGGCCAACTGCGATCTGGCCCAGGTCCTGGCCCGCAAGCAGGGCATTCCGGTCAGCCTTGGCATCCTCATCATTCAGCTGGGGCGCAAGCTCGGGCTGGATGTGGAGGGGATCTGCTTCCCCGGCCACTTCCTAGTGAGCTTTGCCGGCAGTGAGGGAGAGGTCTATGTGGACCCCTTCACCGGCGACGAGCTGAGCCTGCATCACATCGAGCTGCTGCTGCGCGGGGCCCTCGGCAATCTGGCCACCCTCAGCTCGGATCACCTGCAGCCTGCCGGCCAGTGGGAGATCATCGAGCGGCTGCTCAACGTCAGCAAGGGCGCCCTGCTGCGGGAAGACCGGATGACTGAGGCGCTGCGCTGCAGTGAACTGCTGCTGCGGATGAAGCCCGGCGACCCGCTGGAGACGCGGGATCGCGGCTTCATCTACGAGCAGCTCGACTGCCCGCGTTTTGCCGCCGACGATTTTGAATACTTTATTGAACAGTGCCCGGACGATCCGGTGGCCGATGTGCTCAAGGCCCAGCTGGCTGCACTGGATCTGAGCCCCAAGCCCCTCCACTGAGGAACGGGTAACGGCCCCGCTGCATGGCGAGGTCCTGGCCGAATGAAGAGTCCCATGCCGTTGCATGCAAGGCCTGGGAGATACAACCGACGAGTATCGAGGCCATGCTGCTTTGGGCAGCGCGGCCGGATGTGGATTCAAGCCCTGCAAGCCCTTTTACCTAAGGAAGCCTGAGATGGAACAGAAGAATATCAAGGTCAATGGCATCGACGTCGCCAACGACAAACCGTTCGTGTTGTTCGGCGGCATGAACGTGCTGGAGTCGCGCGACATGGCGATGGCGGTGTGCGAGAAGTACGTGGAAGTGACCTCCAAGCTGGGTATCCCGTTCGTGTTCAAGGCGAGCTGGGACAAGGCCAACCGCTCCTCCATCCACTCCTATCGCGGTCCGGGTCTGGAAGAGGGGATGAAGATCTTCCAGGAGCTGAAAGCGACCTTCGGCATGCCGGTCATCTCCGATCTGCACGAGCCCCATCAGGCCAAGCCGGTGGCCGAGGTGGTCGACGTCATCCAGCTGCCCGCCTTCCTGGCGCGCCAGACCGATCTGGTGGAGGCCATGGCCCGCACCGGCAACGTCATCAACATCAAGAAGCCGCAGTTCCTGAGCCCAAGCCAGATGAAGAACATCACCGACAAGTTCGAGGAGTGCGGCAACGACCGTCTGATCCTGTGCGAGCGCGGTGCCAACTTCGGGTATGACAACCTGGTGGTGGACATGCTGGGGCTGGGGGTGATGAAGAAGAGCACCGGCGGCTATCCGGTCATCTTCGACGTGACCCACTCCCTGCAGTGCCGCGATCCCATGGGGGCTGCCTCCGGTGGGCGCCGCGAGCAGGTGACCGAGCTGGCCCGTGCCGGCATGGCGGTCGGTCTGGCCGGTCTGTTCATTGAATCTCACCCGGACCCCAAGATTGCTCGTTGCGACGGCCCGAGCGCGCTGCCGCTGGAGAAGCTGGAAGGCTTCCTCAAGCAGATGAAGGCCATCGACGATCTCATCAAGGGCTTCGAGCCGCTCGATACTTCCAGCTGAGTCAAGCTTTGCTTGCCCAATAAAAATGCCCCGCACTGCGGGGCATTTTTGTTTGCGGCCTGTTTTTATTTCTTTGGCCAGCATAAATCAATCACAGAATAAATACACCTAGGTTTCCGTGGTGTTAATGTTGTTAAATCTGTTGTGTGATTGATGTCTATTAATTGCTTTTTTTAACATGGGAAAGTAGCCCCTGTTGTGATGAGGGAACGGCACGAACCGGGCGAAATAACACTATTTCGTCACGGATTGCTGCATGCGTATTTCTGCCATGACACATCTCATTAAATTGACAGGACGTTAAGAATGCAGAAAAGAATAGTCAGCAGCCTGTATTTTCAGGTGTTGTTAGCGATCACCCTCGGGGTCATTCTGGGACATATATATCCCGACCTCGGTGCGGACATGAAACCGCTGGGGGATGGTTTCGTTAAATTAATCAAAATGATCATCGCCCCGGTTATATTCTGCACGGTGGTGACCGGTATTGCCGGCATGGAGAGCATGAAAGCGGTGGGTAAAACCGGCGCCATCGCGCTGCTCTATTTTGAAGTGGTCAGCACCATCGCCCTCATCATCGGGCTGTGCGTGGTCAACCTGCTGCAACCGGGGGCGGGCATGAACGTCGACCCCGCCACGCTGGACGCCAGTGCCATCTCCGCCTACGCCGAGCAGGCCAAGGCTCAGGGCATCATCCCCTTCCTGCTGGACGTGATCCCGGGCAGCGTGATCGGCGCCTTCGCCAGCGGCAACATTCTGCAGGTGCTGTTATTTGCGGTGTTGTTCGGCTTCTCCCTGCACCATATCGGCGAGAAGGGCAAAGTGATATTCAATGTCATCGACAGCTTCTCCCAGGTTATTTTCGGGATCATCAACATGATCATGCGGCTGGCACCGGTTGGGGCATTTGGTGCGATGGCCTTTACCATCGGGAAATATGGTATCGGCTCACTGGTTCAGCTCGGACAATTAATTGCCTGCTTCTACATGACCTGCCTGCTGTTTATTTTCCTGGTGCTGGGCAGTATTGCCAGAGCGAATGGTTTCAGCATCCTGCGCTTTATTTCCTATATCCGGGAAGAGCTGCTGATCGTGCTGGGAACTTCCTCTTCTGAATCCGTATTGCCGCGCATGCTGGTGAAGATGGAGACGCTCGGCTGCAAGAAATCGGTAGTGGGGCTGGTGATCCCGACCGGTTACTCCTTCAACCTGGATGGCACCTCCATCTATCTGACCATGGCGGCCATCTTCATCGCCCAGGCCACCAACACCCCGCTCGATCTGTTCCAGCAGATCACCCTGCTGGTGGTGCTGCTCATCTCCTCGAAGGGGGCCGCCGGGGTGACCGGCAGTGGCTTCATCGTGCTGGCGGCCACCATCTCGGCGGTGGGCCACCTGCCGCTGGCCGGGTTGGCGCTGATCCTCGGCATCGATCGCTTCATGTCGGAGGCCCGCGCCCTGACCAACCTCATCGGCAACGGGGTGGCAACCCTGGTGGTGGCCCGTTACTGCGATCAGCTCGATGAGCAGCAGATGCACGAGGCGCTGAGCAACCCGCCGCAAGCCGTCAAGCTGGATCAGCATTGAGCCGCCGATGCCCGCCTGTCGAGCAAGGGCCGCCAACGCGAGTAGGTGAATGCAAGCCATAAAAAAACGGCCCGTTTGGGCCGTTTTTCATGATACCGGTTGCTGCAGAGCGACTTACAGGCTCTGGGTGAAGGTACGGGTCACCACGTCACGCTGCTGTTCCGGAGTCAGTGCGTTGAAGCGCACGGCGTAGCCGGAGACACGGATGGTCAGCTGCGGGTACTTTTCCGGGTTGGCGATGGCGTCTTCCAGGGTCTCGCGACGCAGGACGTTGACGTTCAGGTGCTGGCCACCTTCGACGGCAGGCTCGGCTTGTACCGGCAGTTCACGGTATTCGAACTGGCCCAGGTCAGAGACGCTGACTTCCTGATCGGCGGCGAAGGTGTCGCCTTTGGCGCAGATGCAACGAGCCTGTTGCTTCTCTTCGTCCAGCAGCCAGAACGAGTTCAGCAGAGCGGCGTTGGCAGACTGGGTGATTTGGATGCCCTTGATCATGGTATGACTCCTCATAGGAAAGCGGATTCAACTGTAAGGAAATTACCCTGATGTATTTAAACCACCGGGATGATTTAAAGGGCCCTTGCCTTACACCTTTACTTTGTTGGGTCATATATACCACGATGGTAATATTACGAAAATTGATCTAAATCAAAAAATACGCGGTTTGCGCGAGAGAGAAGGGATTAAATTATTGAGATTAATCAAAAAGAGGTCATTTTTCTGATTATGTAAGGTATCTGAATTATGCATCTTCTATTAATTAAATCTAGTAATTTAACTACATGTTTTAGGGTTTGTGTCATGCATGAGTCGACCTCATCTCCTCTGTGGGGGCATCGGGGCCAAGCCTGCGGTGAAGGTGGCTGGGCCAGGTTTGCCCTCCCTCTGCTGCTCACACATCTATATAAGGTTGCCTCAGCCGAGCCTCTGATTGCCACGGTCACCATGACCCCGCTGCCCGCAGTGGCCGGGAGAGCTGGGTGCGCGGGAGGTTGTCATACCGTTGCGATGCAGTGGCCATTCGGGGGCGAGGGGACTCGGAAGAGGGTGCCAAGGTTGCGTCCCGGGGGCTGGCCCCCTATCCTGAGCCCCTTGCCGCATTAATGAGGGCATGGTGATGCCAGCACTGGGCCCAGCACCATGTCCTGCCGCATTCAGCGAGGATGGCGGCGTGCTGGCTCGCATGGCCCGGCATGGGCCAAGCCGCATGCCGCAAAACCCGCCGTATTCATCGAGGATGGTGGCGCGCCGACCCGCATCAGGCGGTGTGACCCTGCACAGGGTAACAGGGCGTCCATCCGGACAGATTCAATGAGGAGATTGGGGTGCAGACCTGGACTGATGTAATTGGCTCCGAGAAGGAGCAGGACTATTTCAAGGCGACCCTGGCGACCGTCAGGAGTGAGCGGGAGGCGGGCAAGGTGATCTATCCGCCGGCGACCGACGTGTTCAATGCCTTCAAGCTGACCGAGCTGGATCAGGTCAAGGTGGTGATCCTGGGTCAGGATCCTTATCACGGCCCCAATCAGGCACACGGCCTCTGCTTCTCGGTATTGCCCGGGGTGCGCACGCCCCCCTCGCTGGTCAACATCTACAAGGAGATGCAGCGGGATCTGCCGGGTTTTGTCACACCCAGTCACGGCTTTCTGGAGTCCTGGGCCAGACAGGGAGTGCTGCTGCTCAATACCGTGCTGACGGTCCAGGCGGGCCAGGCCCATTCCCATGCCCATCTGGGCTGGGAGACCTTTACCGACCGGGTCATCGAGCAGATCAATGCCAGCTGTCAGGGGGTGGTCTTCCTGCTGTGGGGCGCCCATGCCCAGAAGAAGGGGCGCTTCATCGACAGGCAGCGTCATCATGTGCTGAGCGCGCCGCATCCCAGCCCGCTCTCTGCTCATCGCGGCTTCATCGGCTGCGGTCACTTCTCCGAAACCAACCGGCTGCTGAGCCAGCAGGGGATGAGCCCCATCAACTGGCACTCGGTCTGCGAGTGAGGGGCCCGGCGGCTGGCGAGCGGGAGCATGAACAGGGGGGTGGCATTGTGCGTTACCCGCTGTTTTGTCTGCAGATGACTTGATTGAGTGCAAAGTTGGCGCGATAAATGACCGTATACTCGAAACAGGATCGTCTCATTTCAGCGCAAGGAGTGCCCATGCTAGCCAGTCTGCACAAGGACCATCTCAACATCGCCAGGTTGCTGGATCTGCTCAAACACAAGCTCGCCGCCATTCGCGACGAACAGCGGGTCAGCTATTTCCTGATCCGCGATGTGGTGGATTACCTGAGGGAAGTGTCGGACAAGTATCACCATCCGAAGGAAGACATCATTTATGACTACTACCTCAAGTACCGGGTAGTGGAGGGGGACGTCGCCAACCGGCTGCAGGCCGAGCATGCCAAGTTGCTGGAAGCCGGTGCCGAACTCAAGGAGATGGTGGAGATGATCCTGATGGATGCGGTGATCCCGCTCGATCAGTTTACCGCCAAGCTGGAGCAGTTCGTGGCGCTGCAGGAGGCGCACATGAACTACGAGGAGGGGGTCATCTTCCCCCATCTGCGCGACTCGCTGACCGAGGATGACTGGCGCCACCTCGAACAGATCTGGCAGAACCGCGCCATCGGGGATCCGCTGTTCGGGCCCGAGATCAGCCAGCACTTTCAGGCACTGGCCAAGCGTCTATCGCTGCCGCTCTCTTCCTGAGGGGAAACACTCTCTTAAAAAACAAGGCCCCGGTTAACCGGGGCCTTGTTTTTACAGTTCGATCTCGTCTGAGAGACCTTCGTAGGCGATGTCGATGGATTGCAGCTCCTTCTGCAGGCGGTGCTTGTCTTTCAACGCCTCAATCTCACGCCATTTACGTTTCTTTCCCGTTGTCCCGCGGCTACGTGAACCGAGCTCAACTACATCGTCATATTCGAAGTTGAACATTTCCATGGCTCCCTCCTTGGTTATTCTCGTTTTCACCATCCGTATAACATAACGGCATTGAAAATAAAACGTTTTCGTGACGAACACATGACAAGGGTCCGGCGCCCATAAAAAAACCGGGTTCCCTTGCGGGAACCCGGTTTTCATCGGCTCATGACTGCTCTCATCAGAGGCGGCTGGCCAGCATGGTTTCCAGCTTGCCCTGGTCGATGGCAAACATGCGGATGCCTTCGCCGAGCTTCTCGTGGGCCATGGCGTCCTGGTTCAGTTCCCAGCGGAATTCGGCTTCGGTCATCGGAGCCGGTTTGGCTTTGCGCTCGCCGGTGTAGTTCAGCTTGCGAACCACGGCGCCTTCGGTCTTGCTCAGCTCTTCCAGCAGGGCCGGGCCAATGGTCAGACGGTCGCAGCCGGCCAGTTCCAGGATCTCGCCGGTGTTGCGGAAGCTGGCGCCCATGACCACGGTCGGGTAGTCGTGCTGCTTGTAGTAGTCGTAGATGGAGGTGACGGAAACCACGCCCGGATCTTCGCTGGCGGTGTAGTCACGGTTGTGCTTGGCCTTGTACCAGTCGAGGATGCGACCGACGAACGGGGAGATCAGGAAGGCGCCGGCTTCGGCACAGGCACGGGCCTGGGCGAAGGAGAACAGCAGGGTCAGGTTGCACTGGATACCCTCTTTCTCCAGCACCTCGGCGGCACGGATGCCTTCCCAGGTGGAAGCCAGCTTGATCAGGATGCGATCATTGCTGATACCGGCTTCGTTGTAGAGACGGATCAGTTTGCGGGCCTTGGCGATGCTGGCTTGGGTATCGAAGGAGAGACGGGCATCCACTTCGGTGGAGATGCGGCCCGGGACGATTTTCAGCACTTCCAGGCCGATGTTGACCGCCAGCTTGTCGCCCGCGTCGATGATTTGCTGTGCCTTGTCCTGGCTCTGGGCTTTGGCCCAGTTGATGGCGTCTTCGATCAGCGCCGCGTATTCGGGGATCTCGGATGCCTTCAACACCAGAGAGGGGTTGGTGGTGGCATCGATGGGCTGGTAGCGCTTGATGGCTTCGATATCACCGGTGTCGGCGACAACTGTGGTCAGGGCTTTCAGCTGGGTTAATTTATCGGCCATGGCAAATATCATCTCTTTATGAGGGCGCACTCTTCTTGCAAAGGGTGCTGGCTCGGGGGTGGCGGGCGTGAGACGACAGTTCTGAAATAAAATTACAAAATCCCGGCGGCTCAGGCTCAGAAAAGCGCGATGGGTGTGTCCCATCGTCATTGCCTGCCTAATTAATACGGATGTGGCTCATCCTGCAATAGGGGGGGCTGTATGCTTATCAGCCACTCCCTGGCTGCGGTGGGAAAGAGTGGCTAAAAGTATTTGATAAAAAACGACTTTTATCCTTTTTGCCGGAGTGAATTTAGCGGCCGCCAAAAACAACTTTTTTGGTTGATTATCGGTTTTGTGGCATCGATCACACAAATTGTCCGATCAGCCTCTTGAAATTTTATTACGTGTAAAACGTTTGGCGAAATAAAGGGGTTTTGGCTGGCCGGACGGGTAAACGCTTGCGTAATGGTTTGCCCCCTTCTCTGCTTGCTCTACCTCTATGTAGATAATTGCCAAAAAGTGCTCTTTTGGGTCTAATTTGTCGGCTGATTGATTGGATTCTCAGTTTTGTTGAAATTTTGCGAGTTAAATGAAGCTTTAATGCACTGGATCGCTCGTTTTTTGTTTCCGCAGTGATCCCGATCACTATTCTGAACTCCCTCGCTATGCTAGATTCCGCCCCTTTAGTGAACCGCAAATTCAGAAACAGACAGCAAGGGGTCAGCGCAGACTGACCATGGATGTGATAACAACGAGAGAAATATGGATACCTTGATCGCAATGATTAACGACCTGATGTGGGGAGCCGTGCTCATCTACCTGCTCATCGGCGTCGGCATCTTCTTCACCTTCCGCCTGGGTTTTATCCAGATCCGCCACTTCGGCCACATGTTCTCCGTCTTGCGCAACAGCCGCAAATCAGACAACGCCGGCATCTCCTCCTTCCAGGCCCTCTGTACCAGCCTTGCCGCCCGCGTGGGTACCGGTAATCTGGCCGGGGTGGCGGTGGCCATCTATCTGGGTGGCCCGGGGGCCATCTTCTGGATGTGGCTGATCGCTTTCATCGGCATGGCGACTGCCTTCGTCGAGAGCACCCTGGCCCAGCTCTACAAGGTCAAGGATGAGGACGGCAACTACCGTGGCGGCCCCGCCTACTACATGGAGAAGGGGCTCGGCATGCGCTGGATGGGGGTGTTGTTCTCGCTCTGTCTGATCCTGGCGTTCGGTCTGGTGTTCAACGCGGTACAAGCCAACTCCATCAGCCTGGCGATGAACGTGGCCTTCGGCATTCCCGACTGGGTCAGTGGTCTGGCACTGGTGGTGCTCTCCGGTCTCATCATCTTCGGCGGCATTCGCGGCATCGCCCGTTTCGCCGAGCTGGTCGTGCCTTTCATGGCGCTGGCCTACATCCTGATGGCGCTGTTCGTGGTAGCCATGAACATCAGTGAGCTGCCGGGGGTATTCAGCCTCATCATCAAGTCCGCCTTCGGTCTTGAACAGGCCGGCTCCGGTGCGCTGGGCTACGCCATCTCCCAGGCGATGATCAACGGCATCAAGCGCGGTCTCTTCTCCAACGAGGCAGGCATGGGCTCCGCTCCCAACGCCGCCGCGACCGCGACCCCCTATCCGCCGCACCCGGCCTCTCAGGGTTATGTGCAGATGCTGGGGGTGTTCCTCGACACCATCGTCATCTGTACCTGTACTGCCGCCATCATCCTGATGTCCGGCCAGTTTGAGCCGGGTTCCGGCATCACCGGGGTGGAGCTGACCCAGCGGGCGCTCTCCTCCCAGATCGGTGGCGGTGGCAACATCTTCATCGCCGCGGCCATCTTCTTCTTCGCCTTCACCTCCATCGTGGCGAACTACTCCTACGCCGAGACCAACCTGGTGTTCCTCGAGCACAACCACAAGGGCGGCCTGATGCTGTTCCGGATGTTCGTGCTGGGCATGGTGATGTTCGGCTCGGTGGGCGAGCTGCCGACCGTGTGGGCCATGGCGGACGTCTCCATGGGGCTGATGGCCATCGTCAACCTGGTGGCGATTCTGCTGCTCTCCGGGGTGGCCATCAAGCTGGCGCGGGACTACAACGACCAGCTCAAGTTGGGCAAGGTGCCCACCTTCGATGCCAACAAGTACCCCGAGATCCGCAGCCAGCTGGAAGAGGGGATCTGGGACAATCCGGCGCAAAACAGCAAGCAGGCATAAGCCTCGCAGTCGCCGTTGTCTGACAACAAGGGGAGCCAGTGGCTCCCCTTTCTGTTTGGGCGTGTCAGTGGTGGACATCCCAGCGCCGGCAGATCTGGCGCAGCCGTCGTCGCAGCTGGCGCAGAGTGCGTTGGCGCTGAGCCGCCGACAAGGGGGCATAACGCCAGCGCCGGTAGAGCCAGGCCCCCTGTTGCAGCGGCCGCGCGAGAGAGGGTCTGAGGTCGGCGAGGCGCTCGCACCAGCTGGCCAGGCTCTCCCCCGCCAAGGGCTGCCAGCCATGGCGCGCGGCGCGCCAGCGCAGAGGCTGCCATAGCCGCAGGGGTAGCGGAGCCGGGCCGCGCCAGATCAGCAGGCCGCCTACCAGGCTGGCTACCCCCAGCAGGGCGGCCAGGATCAGCCAGTGAGTATGGCCGGCCAGCACCGGCCAGCGTTGTCCCAGCTGCTGCCACAGGCTGGCGGCATCATAGTTGAGCACCCAGCGGGTCCATTGGTAATCGAGATTGGCCCCCCACCAGCGCAACTGGTTGAGCAGGGCCCAGTTGCGATAACGCTGCAGGGAGAGGGGGTCCGCGGCGGCGAACTCGCCACCAAGGGCCGCCGGCATGCCCCCCTCGATGCGCTGGGGGGCCACTGCTGCGGTGGGATCGAGCCGCTGCCAGCGGTTCTGCTCATCCAGATACTCCACCCAGGCGTGGGCATCAAACTGATGCACCTCCAGATAGTTGCCCCTCGGATTCCACTCACCGCCGAGGTAGCCGGTCACCAGCCGGGCCGGGACGCCGGCCGCCCGCAGCACGAAGGCTGTGGCCGTGGCGTAGTGACCACAAAAGCCGCGCCGGCTCTCGAACAGAAAATCATCCACCCCGTCTTGCCCCAGCCGCGGCGGCTGCAGGGTGTAGTAGAAGTCGCCCTGGCGAAACTCGCCCAGCAGGGCGGCGGCCAGCGCCTCTGGCGCCGGATGGCGGGCCTTGAGCGCCAGGGCGTGGGCCCGGGCCTTGGGGTTGCCACTGGCGGGCAACTGCAGGTTGAGGTGACGGGCAGCGTCATCGGCTGGTGGCGCCATGGCGGCCGTGCTGACCCGGTAACTGACGCGGCCATCCCCCCGATCCTGACGATAGAGGGTGGTGAGGGGGCTCAAGGTGACCGGGCCGCTCAACACCTCGGGGTTGGCCTGGGCCAGGGTCCAGCGCAGGCGCTGGGGCTCGGCGATCACCTGATAGCTGCCGGCGGGCAGCGGGGTCGTCGGGTTGGCCGCCGGCGGCATCTGCACGGATTGGGATTGTTGCCAGCGGCGCACCTGCTCGCTGAGCAACCAGCGCCGGCCATCGAACAGCTCCTGGCGCATCAGCGGGAAGTAGCGCTCCTTCGGCGGGGGCGGCGCGGCGGCGAAGGTGATGCGAAAGGCCAGCTCGGAGGAGTTGACCAGCTCGCTGATGTCGCCGGGGGCCACCTCCTCCGAGAGGCCGGAGAGGGCGCGGCTGCTGCTCGGCATCTGCCACAGCGGTGCGAGCCTTGGCAGCAGCAGAAACAGGGTGAGCAGCAGGGGGATGGCCAGCAGCAGGATGAGCCCGGCCCGGCGCCACAGCCGCTGGCCGAGGGGCTGCACCGCCGCCAGCAAGGTGGTGACTGCCAGCCAGAGCGCCCCCGTCATCGCCAGGGCCCACCCCATGCTTTGCCGCTGCACCAGTGCCAGCGCAACGAGAAAGAAGGCGAGCAGCAGCACCTGCTCCACATCCCGCTCTCGCCGTACCTCGATGAGCTTGAGGCCGTAGCCGAGCCAGAGCAGGTTGATGAGGGCCGGCAGGGTGCCGAGCTGGCGCCACTGCCAGCCAAGCAGCGCCACACCCAGCATGGCCAGCAGTGCCAGCGCGGCAGCGGGCGGCGGGCGCCAGCCCCGCCACAGCATCATGGCCCGCACGCCCAGGGTGAGCAGTGAAACGACCACCACCCAGAGTTGCAGCTGGGGCCAGAGTGCCGGGATCAGCAGCAGTTGCAGCAGGGCGAGCAGCGGCAGCAGGCGCCGGTTATCGAGCAGCATCGAGGTCGGTCTCCTGCGGCGACTTCACGGTATCGACGCGGGCCAGCGCCAGCCGGCAGCGCTGCAAAAAGGCGGCGCCGCTGTCCGGCCCGAGCGTCTGGCCCGCCAGCGTCAGGCTGAAGGGAATGCCCCGCTTGGCATAGTCGTCACACCACCAGGCGAGCACCGCCAGCCGCTGCTCCAGATCCCGGCCGCCGACCCGCTGCAGGCTGAGGTGGGTATCATCCTGCCCCGGCTCGCAGAACTGCTTCACCAGCAGGCCGCGTCCCTGGGCGAGCTGCTTCCAGGCGACCCGGCTCAGCGGCTCCCCGCTCTGGTGGGCCCGCAGCATGTCGAAATCCCCCATCGAGGCCGGGGTGGGCTGCCCCTGGTTGCCCGCCGTATCGGCCGTTGCCTCCCCGCGCAGGGGGCCATACTCGGGGGCCGGGGCGAGCCAGCCCTCCAGCTGCAGGTCCAGCAGTGTCCAGCAGCGAAACAGGCCGAGGGGGTAGCGGCTCTCCACCCGCAGCCTCTCCAGCGGCAGGCGTCCGCGCCGTGGGCCCAGCACCGGCAGGAGCAGGGGTTGCGGCACCGCATCCACCTGCGCCAGCCAGAGTCGCCCTTCATTGAGGGAGAATTGCAGTGCCTGCAGCGGTCGTTCGCTGCGCACCGTGATGAGCATGGGCAGGGGGCTGCCCGCCTCTCCCAGCACGGCAGGCCCCCCCAGCAGAGACAGCCCCAGCAGGTTGCGGTGGGTGAGCCACATGGCCACCATGAACAGGCTGCCGAGGCCGTAGGCCACCAGCAACACCAGGTTGTTCTGGTAGTTGGTGCCGAGCAGATAGATGGCCAGCATCACCAGCAGATACCAGAGGCCGAGCCGGGTGGGCAGGATGAACAGGCAGCGCCCCTGCAGGGTGATCTGGCGGGTCGGCGGGATGCGCCGGGCCAGCCAGCCTTGTTGCCACCTGGCCCTGCGCTGGCGCCAGTTCATCAGGGGCGATCCGGATCGACCCGGGCCAGCAGACGCTGGCTCAGCGGGCAGGCTTCGCCGCGCTGCACCCCGAAGCTGCCCCTGAGCCTGTGCTCGGCCACATAGGGGAAGACCGCCTGTACATCCTCCACGCTGACGAAGCGGCGGCCCGCCACCAGTGCCCAGGCCCGGCTCACCGCCAGCAGGGTCTGGGCGGCGCGGGGCGAGAGCGGTTGCGGCAGGTCGGCGTCGAAGCGGCTCTGCTGCACCAGCGCCAGCAGGTAGTCGAGGCTGGCATCGGAGAGGTGGATCTGCGCCGCCTCGGCCTGCAGGGCGGCCAGCTCGGCGGCGCTCAGCTGCCGCTCGAGGGGCGCGCTCTGGCTGGCCCCGCGCAGCAGTCGGCGCTCCGCCTCCTGCGTGGGAAAACCGAGGGAGAGGCGCACCGCGAAGCGATCGAGCTGGGATTCCGGCAGGGGATAGGTACCCGCCTGATCCACCGGGTTCTGGGTAGCGATGACGAAGAAGGGGGAGGGCAGCGGGTGGCTCTCTCCCTCTATGCTCACCTTGCCCTCGGCCATGGCCTCCAGCAGGGCGCTCTGCACCTTGGGGCTGGCGCGGTTGATCTCGTCCGCCAGCAACACCTGGGCAAAGACGGGGCCCGGGTGAAAGCGAAACTGCTGCTGGTGGGGATCAAAGATCTGCAGCCCCAGCAGATCGGCCGGCAGCAGATCGGCGGTGAACTGCACCCGCCGGCAGTCGAGCCCCAGCACCTGCGCCAGGGCATGGGCCAGGGTGGTCTTGCCCATCCCGGGCAGATCCTCGATCAGCAGGTGGCCGCGGGCCAGCAGGGTCACCAGCGCTATCTTGAGCTGCAACGGCTTGCCGAGGATCACCTGCTCCAGTGCCGTCAGCAGCCGGGTTATCTGTGGTTGTGTCTGCACGTGCGCCTCCCTGTGTGATGCCGCCTCTACAGCTTATACGCCCGTGGCCGGGCAAGAGGGGCAAGTCATGGATAACCCATTGAATCTGGATGATTTGGTGGGCGACTTCACACAGACTTCACCCAGGCTCATGCTCGGCACACGCTAGCCGGTTAGGCTGACGGCTCCTGAACATACTGAGATTTTTGCCATGAAACAGACCAGATCCCTGCCACTGCTAGCCCTCGGCACCCTGCTGCTTGCCCCGCTCTCCCTGGCGGCCCCCGTCGATCCGCTGAATGCTGTGGTGGATGACGCCATCCGCCCCATGCTCAAGCAGCACAGGATCCCGGGCATGGCGGTCGCCGTGCTGAAGGGGGGGCAGGCCCACTACTTCAACTACGGGCTGGCCGATATGGCGGCTGGGAAGAAGGTCAACGAGCAGACCCTGTTCGAGATTGGCTCGGTCAGCAAGACCTATACCGCCACCCTGGGTGCCTACGCCGTGGTCAAGGGAGGGATTGGGCTGGATGACAAGGTGAGCCGGCACGCGCCCTGGCTCAAGGGCTCCGCCTTCGATGGCATCACCATGGCCGAGCTCGCCACCTACAGCGCCGGCGGGCTGCCGCTGCAATTCCCCGACGAGGTGGAATCGGTCGAGCAGATGCAGGCTTACTATCGCCAGTGGACGCCGGCCTATCAGCCGGGCAGCCATCGTCAGTACTCCAACCCCAGCATCGGCCTGTTCGGCTATCTGGCGGCGAGCAGCCTGCAGCAGCCGTTTGCCCAGTTGATGGCGCAGACCCTGCTACCCGGACTGGGTATGCACCACACCTATCTCGATGTGCCGAAGCAGGCCATGGCGAGTTATGCCTATGGCTATTCGAAGGAGGACAAGCCTATCAGGGTCAATCCCGGCATGCTGGCCGACGAGGCCTACGGCATCAAGACCAGCTCGGCGGATCTGCTCGCCTTCGTGAAGGCCAATATCAGCGGGGTTGATGACAAGGCGTTGCAGCAGGCCATCTCCCTGACCCACCAAGGGCGCTACTCGGTCGGCGAGATGACCCAGGGGCTGGGCTGGGAGAGTTACGCCTATCCCGTCAGCGCGCAGACGCTGCTGGCGGGCAACTCCTCGGCGGTGATTTACAATGCCAACCCGGTCAAACCTGTTGCCGCGTCCCAAGAGACGGGGGTGGCGCGACTCTACAACAAGACCGGCTCGACCAACGGCTTTGGTGCCTATGTGGCCTTCGTGCCCGCCAAAGGGATCGGCATCGTCATGCTGGCCAACCGCAACTACCCCAACGAGGCCAGAGTCAGCGCGGCCCATGCCATTTTGAGCCAGCTGGCCCCCTGATCCGCCGCACTTGGCGGACGGCCCACGGGTCGCCAACACCATGTTGAAAAACGCCGGCCAGTCCGGCGTTTTTTTATGCACAGGGGTTGGTCGCGGGAAAAACAGATCCGTTTGCACCAATAAAACTAATGTGGTTTCATTAGAAAACTTCACCTATTGCAACAAGTGAAGTGTGATCGGCTATTGGTTTGCGTTAATAGCAGTGTCTTATCATGCCATCTGTCGATTTTTCGGCTTTTACAATTGTCGCGAGAGTGTCCGGTGTGCGATGACGGGGGCAAACAGCTGCCAGCCCGTTGCCAAACGCCTGCGGAATATTGTGCCGGGCATGAAGTCGCCCGATCCCCCACCTTATCGTGTCAGGAGCCATCCGGCTTATTCCCAGCCCTGCCAGCTGACCATCCGCCGCTGCGAGCACAGTGGTGATCACCACAGACAGAGGTGCCCGCGCACATTTATCCGTGCGGCGGCCCCATATCACACCAATAAAAAACACCAAGACAGGTAGGTTAGCATGCGTCCATCGGCCCCGACCGGGTTGTTGCAACAGCCCAAACCCTTTTTCATGATCTTCTTCGTCGAACTCTGGGAGCGCTTCGGTTATTACGGCGTCCAGGGGATCCTGGCGGTGTTCTTCGTCCAGCAGCTGGGATTTTCACAGGAGCAGTCGTTCATCACCTTCGGTGCCTTCTCGGCACTGGTATATGGCCTCATCTCGGTGGGCGGTTATGTGGGCGACCACGTGCTGGGTACCAAGCGCACCATGGTGCTGGGGGCCATCGTGCTGGTCATCGGCTATTTCATGACCGGCATGTCCATCTACAATCCCGACCTCATCTTCTATGCACTGGGCACCATCGCCGTCGGCAACTGCCTGTTCAAGGCCAACCCCGCCAGCCTGCTCGCCAAGTGCTATGAGCGTGGCGATCCCCGGCTGGATGGGGCCTTCACCCTGTTCTACATGTCGATCAACATCGGCTCGCTCATCTCGCTGTCGCTGGCGCCGGTCATCGCCGATCACTACGGCTATACGGTGACCTACAACCTGTGCGGGGTGGGCCTGGTCATCGCGCTGCTGACCTTCTTCGCCTGTCGTCACATGGTCAGGGACATCGGCTCCGAACCCGACCATCTGCAGCTCGATTACGGCAAGCTGCTGCTGGTCTTGCTGGGGTCGGTGGCGCTGGTCTTCTTCTGCGCCTGGCTGATGCACCACGTGGTGATCGCCAACATGGTGCTGATGACGGTGACCCTGGCCGTGGTGATCTTCTTCTTTCGCGAGGCCTTCAAGCTCGATGCGGTGGCTCGCAACAAGATGTACGTGGCCTTCGTGCTGATGCTGGAAGCCGTGGTGTTCTACGTGCTCTACGCCCAGATGCCGACCTCGCTCAACTTCTTTGCCATCAACAACATGCATCACGAG
This sequence comes from Aeromonas sp. Y318-1, assembly GCF_027706125.1. Lineage (NCBI taxonomy): Bacteria > Pseudomonadati > Pseudomonadota > Gammaproteobacteria > Aeromonadales > Aeromonadaceae > Aeromonas > Aeromonas sp. Y318-1. Next base: position 53,576 of record NZ_JAPDCM010000018.1, on the reverse strand, counting down.
ATGCTGGGGATGAGCGTCAACCCCATCAGCTTCCAGGCGCTCAACCCCTTCTGGGTGGTGGTCGGCAGCCCGGTGCTGGCGATGATCTATACCCGGTTGGGCAGCAAGGGGCGGGATCTCACCATGCCGCTTAAGTTCACCCTGGGCATGCTGTTCTGCTCCCTCGGCTTTCTCACCGCGGCGGCCTCCGGCATCTGGTTTGCCGATGCACAGGGGCTCACTTCACCCTGGTTCATGGTGCTCATTTATCTGTTCCAGAGTCTGGGAGAGCTGATGATCAGCGCCCTGGGGCTGGCCATGGTGGCGGCATTGGTGCCGCAGCGGCTGATGGGCTTCATCCTCGGGATGTGGTTCCTGACCCAGGCGATGGCCTCTTTGCTGGGGGGCTATGTGGCGACCTTTACCGCCGTGCCGCAAGGGGTGACCGATCCGCTGCAGACCCTGCCCATCTACACGGACGTGTTTGGCAAGATTGGGCTGGTGACGCTGCTGGTGGCGGTGGTAATGGCGCTGATGGTGCCCTGGCTCAACCGCATGATGCATGCCGGTCAGGGTGAAGAAGGGGAGGATTTGCTCTCGCAACAGGCCAAGGCCTGATGCAGGCATGGGGGAGGGGCAGGATTGACCTGCCTCTCCCCCGTCTGTCAACCGTACTGCTCTTCCATCCAGGCTTCCAGGATCAGCTGGGCGGAGACTCCGTCCACGCTGCCTTTATCCAGCGCCCGATAACCTCCCCGCTCGAACAGACGCGCCCGCGCATCCGTGGTGGTGAGCCGCTCGTCCTTGAACTCCACCTGCTTGCCGAAGCGGCCGTGCAGCCGGTTGCCGAATTTGCGGGCCCGTACCGTGATCTCCTGTTCGGTGCCGTCCATGTTGAGCGGCAGGCCGACAACCAGCAGGTCCGGTTGCCACTCCTTGAGCAGCTTGTCGATGTCGTCCCAGTTGGGGATGCCGTCGTTGGCCTTGATGGCGCGCAGGGGCTGGGCCGTGCCGGTAAGCTCCTGACCGATGGCCACCCCTATGCTTTTGGTGCCGTAGTCAAAGCCCATGATACTGCGTGATGACATTGCATTGATTCCTCAAAATGCCTCGCGAAATGCGTGGCAAACGGCATCAGCTGTGGCCGATGTCGCTGGATAGATGGATGGGGTTGACCCCTATGCTGGCGGCGGCCTGCTGCCAGCGCTGATGGATCGGGGTCTTGAATACCAGATCCGGATTGGGCGGTATCACCAGCCAGGCACCGTCGACCAGCTCCTGCTCCAGCTGGCCGGCGCTCCAGCCGGCATACCCGAGCGCCACGAGCCAGTGGGCGGGGGCCTCCTCGGTACCCAGGGTTTCCAATATATCCTTGGAAGTGGTGACCATGAGCTCATCCCCCACCTGCAGGGTGGAGTTGAAGCCGGGTCGGAAGCTGTGCAGCACGAAACCGCGGTCGGCGTGCACCGGCCCTCCCTGCAACACCGGCTGCTTGAGCTCGGGGCTGGGGGGCGGCGCCAGTTTGAGCTGGGTCAGCATGGCATCCAGCGACATGTCCACCGGGATGTTGACCACCAGCCCCATGGCACCCTCTTCGCTGTGTTCGCACAGGTAGACCAGCGAACGCTCGAAATAGGGATCGGAGAGGCTCGGCATGGCGAGCAGGAAGTGATTTTGCAGTGTTTGCATATGGGCCAAATATTGCAAAGGTATTTGGGTCAATTATGGCAGTTCGCCGAGGCGGGCAAAACCGCTTTTTACCGCTTGCGGGCCGGTTCCCCGCCGCAGTCAGGATGGAGATAACACCATGGAAGGTATTTCGATCAGACAGAAGTTGATCCTGGGCTGTGTGGTACCCCTGCTGGCACTGGTGCTGCTGGTGATCGGGGCTGTCCAGGCAATGTCCCAGCTGATGGCTGGCATGAACAGCATGTATCAGGGGGAGGTGGTGCAACTCAAGGAGCTCAAGCAGATCGCCGATCTCTACGCGGTCAAGGTGATCGATGCGGCCAACAAGGCCAATGTGGGGGGCTTTGACCCCGCCAGATCGCGCGCAGACATGAGCGCCGCCCAGCAGGAGATCAAGCGCATCTGGCAGGATTACCGCAGCCAGCCGATGAGTCAGGCGGAGCAGCGGGAAGCCGACCAGATGCAGGGGCTGTTTGCGGCGGCAGACCGGGAGATTGAGACGGTGATGCAGATCCTGGCCGACATGCAGGGGAGCAATCAGGGGCAGCTGGCCGCTCATATCATGCCGCTCTATCGGGTGATCGACCCGGTCAGCGACGGGATCAGCGCCCTGGTGGAGTATCAGCTGAAGGAGGCCGAGAAGAACATGACCGAGCTCAACGGGCTCAGGGTGCAGCTCAACCGGTTGTTTGTCTTGCTGCTGGTGGTCGGCGGCGCCTGCATCCTGTTCTTCGGGGTGTGGGCCGGGCGCAGCGTCAGTCAACCCCTGGCCGCCATGGGCGGGATCTTGCGCGGCATGCAGACGGATCTCGATTTGAGCAAGCTGGCACCGGTGCTGCGCAAGGACGAAATGGGCGGGCTGGCCCACTCCCTCAACGACGTGATCTGCCATTTTCGCGAGCTCATCACCCAGATCAACGGCATGGCGGAGCAGCTTGCCAAGGAGTCGGCCCAGCTGGCCCATATCGGTGTCGAGAGCCGCCAGCGCTTTGCCCAGCAGCAGGCCGAGACCGATCAGACCGCGACGGCCATGAACCAGATGAGCGCGACCGTGGCGGAAGTGGCCAACAGCTCCAACAACGCTGCCGATGCGGCGCACCATGCCGACGGGAGTGCCCGGCACGGTCACCAGATAGTGGCGGACGCCATCCAGTGCATGTCCGGGTTGTCGTCCCAGATCCAGAATACGGCGGCCATGATCACCCAGCTGGCCGATGACAGCCGCAATATCAGCAGCGTGATGGACGCCATTCGCGGCATCGCCGAGCAGACCAACCTGCTGGCGCTCAACGCCGCCATCGAGGCGGCGCGGGCCGGTGATCAGGGACGGGGTTTTGCGGTGGTGGCCGACGAGGTGCGCACCCTGGCCCAGCGAACCCAGCGCTCCACCGAGGAGATCGGCAAGACCATCGTCAAGTTGCAGCAGGGGGCTACCCAGGCGGCTTCCAGCATGGAGCTGGGGCTGGATCAGGTGGAGCAGTCCAACCGCACCGTGCTGGCCTGCGGTCAGGCGCTCGGCGAGATTGTCAGTTCGGTCAACGTGATCAACGAGATGAATACCCACATCGCCACGGCGGCGGAGGAGCAGAGCAAGGTGGCCGAGGACATCAGCCGCAACGTGGTCAATATTGCCCACATCGCCAGCGAATCGACACAGGCCGCCTCCCAGTTGAACCAGAGCTGCCACGAGCTGGAACAGCTCTCCAGCGAACTCAAGGTGAAGGTGGGGCAGTTTCGCTGTTGATGGGGCAGAGGCAGGAAAGAGCAAAGGCAGGATGGAAAAAACAGGATAGAAAAGAGGCGGCCCCGGGGCCGCCTCTTTTTATTACCGCTCGCTCACTAGAGCGAGCCGCAATTTAACTGTGGCTGGCTCAGGCCTTGGCCAGCCGACGCTCGATGGCATCCATCAGCATGCCGGTGATGTGCACGTCGAAGGCGGCTTCAATCTCGCGGATGCAGGTCGGGCTGGTGACGTTAATCTCGGTCAGCCGATCGCCGATGATGTCGAGACCGACGAAGATGAGCCCCTTCTCTTTCAGCGTCGGGCCCACCGCGCGGGCGATGGCCCAGTCGGCTTCGCTCAAGGGGCGCGCCTCGCCACGGCCGCCGGCCGCCAGATTGCCGCGGGTCTCACCTTGCGCCGGAATGCGTGCCAGGCAGTAGGGTACCGGTTCACCGTCCACCACCAGCACCCGCTTGTCGCCATCCTTGATGGCGGGCAGATAGGTCTGCGCCATGCAGTACTGGCTGCCGTGCTCGGTGAGGGTCTCGATAATCACGCCGACGTTGGCGTCATCTTCCTTCATGCGGAAGATGGAGGCGCCACCCATGCCGTCCAGCGGCTTGAGGATCACGTCCTTGTGCTTCGCGTGGAAGGCGCGCAGCTTGTCGGCTCTGCGAGTGACGAGCGTGGTCGGGGTATGCTCGGCAAACCAGGCGGTGTAGAGCTTCTCGTTGGCGTCGCGCAGGCTCTGCGGCTTGTTGACGATGAGGCAACCCTCATCCTCGGCCCGCTCCAGCATGTAGGTGGCGTAGATGAACTCGGTGTCAAACGGCGGATCCTTGCGCATCAGGATCACGTCCAGGCTGGAGAGCGGCTGATCCACCACCTCGCCGAGGCTGTACCAGTCGGCATAGTCATATTTGACGGTGAGCGGACGCATGGTACCGAAGGCGCGACCGGCCTCCATGTAGAGGTCTTTCATCTCCAGATAGAACAGCTCGTAGCCGCGCTTTTGCGCCTCTTCGAGCATGGCGAAGCTGGAGTCCTTCTTGATGTTGATGGCCGAGATGGGGTCCATCACGATGCCGAGTTTAATGGTCATCCGCTGTTCCTTCTTAATGGCTCGAGGGGGTTGTAGGGTCGATTAGCGCAGCGTAATCGGCCGCTTGCGGCTGCATCGAGGTTGCCATGGGGCAGCTCGATGCGGCCCATGGTATCAAGCGAGATCGCCGAAGCGGCACTGCAGCGCAGTAATCGCCGTCAGGGCGGCGGTTTCGGTGCGCAGCACCCGCGGCCCCAGCAGCATCTCTTTGAAATCTTCCTGCACGGTACGGGCGATCTCGTCGCCGGACAAGCCCCCTTCCGGGCCGATCAGCAGGCGCACGCCGTGCTCAGGAATCGGCAGGGTGTTGATGCTGTAAGGGGCGCGCGGGTGCAGGTTGAGCTTGAGCTCCTGGGTCTCTTCTGCCAGCCAGGTGTCGAGCTCCATCGGCATGCGCACTTCGGGCACGGTATTGCGGCCGCACTGTTCGCAGGCGCTGATCACCACCTTCTGCCACTGTTCGCGTTTTTTCTCCAGTCGGTCTGCCGGCAGCTTGACGCCGCAGCGCTCGGAGAAGAGCGGGGTGATGCAGGTGACGCCCAGCTCCACCGATTTCTGGATGGTGAAGTCCATCTTGTCGCCGCGGCTGATCACCTGACCGAGGTGGATGGCCAGCGGGGACTCTACCGAGCGGGTGTCGCAGCTGTCGATGGTCACTTCCACCGACTTCTTGCCTACATTGGCGATGGTGGCGGGGTACTGGTTGCCGTCGCCGTTGAACAGCTCGAGCTGCTGACCCGGCTGCATGCGCAGCACCCGGCCGATGTGGTTGGCACCGTCTTCCGACAGGGCAAGGGTCTGGCCCACCTGCAGGGCGGCCGGTTCATAGATACGTGGAATGCGCATGGCTCAGTGTCAGTCTCTGGTTCAAGAAGAGGGATTTTAAATCCCTTGTGTCCATAGATGGGGTTATCGGCACTGCTTTTCAATAAAGGGGTTGGTATTGCCCTGCAGCTTGCCGATGCGGCGGTTGCGCTCGCACTCCCAGCCGTCGGCCGGGTACTGCCTGTCCCAGGCTTCGAACAGTTTACGCTGTTGCGCCGCCAGACGCAGCCCATACTGCTGGCTCATGTAGAGGTAGGCGCGGGCGATCTGGCCGCGTACCGGCCCCTTGGGCGGCTGCACCTGGCGATTTTTGAAGTCCACCAGCATCCGGCACTGACCGTACTGATCCGGGGTGCCGTTCCAGTCGGAGAAGCGGAAGTTGGCCCGATCGCCGTTCACCTCGCCGATGGCGGGGAAGAGGTTGTGCATGTCCCCCTCCATCTGGTTGAACTCGTCGCTCTTGCCACAATTCTTGCGACCACCCTGCTGCCAGCACTGCAGCTGGTGGCCGAACTCCCAGGCCGGCACCACGTGCTCCCACTCGATGCGGGCGGCGCGCTTGGGCTGCTTGCGCGGCTCATAGCCGCAGCTGGCCAGATCCGGGCTCATTTTCTTGCCCTGATAGTCAATCTTGCAGCCGCAGTAGAAGGTGACCGGGTGATCCTGATAGAGGCGGTTCAGATCCTGTTTGGCGGCGCGAAAGGTCTGGGCATGCAGGGGCAGACTGACCAGCAGGGTCAGGACGAGAGAGAGCAGGGGACGAAGCATGGTGATCCTTGGCAAATGAGATGGTTGGCGGAAAAATCAGAGAGGCACCCTAGCACAGGGACGCGACACCGGCTGGCTTACTGCGACGAGCCAACTCGCTCCAGCGGCTGCTTGCAGCGGCGGCAGTGGTAGCGGGCCTCGCCGCGCACCACCTTGTTGTGGCGGCGCACCGACAGCTGATGCTGCTGGCAGAGGCAGCGATAGGGGATGGTCCGCTGCGCCAGGACCGCCAGATCGAAGCTGTGGGTGGTTCTGGGCTCAAGGCCGAACACCCCCCGCATCACCGATTGCCACTGGCGGCCGTGGGGCAGCACCCGCGATCTGCCACGCCCTTCCCCCCACAGGGCATAGACCAGTAGGTGGGCCACCTCGTGGGGCACCACCTCGGCCAGAAACGCCTGCTGGTTGGCCTGGTAGAGGGCCGGGTTGAAGCGCAGCTCCCATGTTTGCAGCCGCGCCGACCCTGCCGCCCGACCGCGCATGTTGCAATGGACTCGCGGGCGGGGAAAGGGGCGGCCAAGGCGTGCTTCGGCCTGCACAAAACAGGCGTCGACACGGGCGAGCAACTGCTGGTGCAGGGGGGGATCGAGGCGGGTGGCGGTGGCGGACATCGGGTTCTCGGCAAATGGCGGACAAGCAAAAGGGGAGCCAGGCTCCCCTTTATACCACAAGCGTGACGCTTACAGACCGGCGGCGGAACGCAGCAGTTCGGCCTTGTCGGTCTGCTCCCACGGGAACTCGTTGCGACCGAAGTGACCGTAGGCGGCAGTGGCCTGGTAGATCGGGCGCTTCAGATCCAGCATCTGGATCAGGCCGTACGGACGCAGTTCGAAGTGCTCGCGTACCAGCTTGACCAGCAGATCCTCGGCAACCTTGCCGGTGCCGAAGGTTTCGACGCTGATGGAGGTCGGCTCGGCCACGCCGATGGCGTAGGAGATCTGGATTTCGCAGCGATCGGCCAGACCGGCGGCGACGATGTTCTTGGCCACGTAGCGGGCGGCGTAGGCAGCGGAGCGGTCAACCTTGGACGGATCCTTGCCGGAGAAGGCGCCACCACCGTGACGGGCCATGCCGCCGTAGGTGTCGACGATGATCTTGCGACCGGTCAGACCGCAGTCACCCATCGGGCCGCCGATGACGAAACGGCCGGTCGGGTTGATGAAGTATTTGGTGTCCTTGTTGACCCACTCGGCCGGCAGCACCGGCTTGATGATCTCTTCGCGCACCGCTTCCACCAGATCCTTGTGGCTGATGGATTCGGCGTGCTGGGTAGACAGCACCACGGCATCCACACCGATGATCTTGCCGGCGTCGTCGTAGGCGAAGGTCAGCTGGCTCTTGGCATCCGGACGCAGCCACGGCAGGGTGCCGTTCTTGCGCACTTCAGCCTGACGCTTCACCAGCAGGTGAGAGTAGGTGATGGGGGCCGGCATCAGCACGTCGGTTTCGTTGGTGGCGTAGCCGAACATCAGGCCCTGGTCGCCCGCGCCCTGTTCCAGCGGATCGCTGCGGTCAACGCCCTGGTTGATGTCCGGGGACTGCTTGCCGATGGCGTTCAGCACGGCGCAGGAGTCGGCATCGAAGCCCATGTCGGAGTGGGTGTAGCCGATGTCGCGCACGGTGTCGCGCACGATCTGCTCGATGTCTACCCAGGCGGTGGTGGTTACTTCACCGGCCACCATGACCATGCCGGTCTTGACCAGGGTCTCGCAGGCGACACGGGCCTTGGTGTCTTGCTTGAGGATGGCGTCCAGGACCGCATCGGAGATCTGGTCCGCAATCTTGTCGGGATGGCCTTCGGAGACCGACTCGGAAGTAAACAGCTTTGCCATGATGGGATTCTCAGCTTGTCTGGGGTTATCGCCGCAGCAATAACCGGGTGATGATAGGATGATTGTAGAGGTATCTACATCTGGACGTCCATTTTAGTTAGCGCCCCCCTCGATTGCCAGCACTATTTTGGTTTTACCGCCCCCTGGCCGAACAAGATCCGCGCTTTACCCCATTTGGGGTGTAAAGCGGTTACGGCTCAATCGTTTGCCCCGTCAAGAAAAGCGATTGAGCTCCCAAAGCCACTTTATTCGCCCAGATAATATTTGCACGCCGCGCCCCCTGCTGGGACAATAACGCGCCTTAATCTTGGCCATCAAATGAAGCAATCGCAGGAGATACAGATGCCTTCTCGTAAAGAGCTTGCCAATGCCATTCGCGCATTGAGTATGGATGCCGTTCAAAAAGCCAACTCCGGTCACCCGGGCGCCCCCATGGGAATGGCGGATATCGCCGAAGTGTTGTGGCGCAGCCACCTCAAACATAACCCGAACAACCCCAAGTGGGCCGACCGCGACCGTTTCATTCTCTCCAACGGCCACGGCTCCATGCTGCTGTACTCCCTGCTGCACCTCTCCGGTTATGACCTCTCCATCGACGATCTGAAAAACTTCCGCCAACTGCACTCTCGCACCCCGGGTCACCCGGAGTACGGTTACGCGCCGGGCGTTGAAACCACGACCGGTCCGCTGGGTCAGGGCATCACCAATGCCGTCGGCATGGCGATCGCCGAGAAGGCCATGGCCGAGCAGTTCAACCAGCCGGGTCACGACATCGTTGACCACTACACCTACGCCTTCATGGGCGACGGCTGCCTGATGGAAGGTATCTCCCACGAAGCCTGCTCCCTGGCCGGTACCCTGCAACTGGGCAAACTGATCGCGTTCTGGGATGACAACGGCATCTCCATCGACGGTCACGTGGAAGGCTGGTTCACCGACGACACCGTCAAGCGCTTCGAAGCTTACGGCTGGCACGTGATTGCCGCCGTTGACGGCCACAGCCCGGAAGCGATCAACGCCGCCATCGAAGCCGCCAAGGCCGAGACCGGCAAGCCGACCCTGATCTGCTGCCGCACCATCATCGGTTACGGCTCCCCGAACAAATCCGGTTCTCACGACTGCCACGGCTCACCGCTGGGCAACGACGAGATCGCCGCCGCCCGTGCCTTCCTGAAGTGGGACCACGCGCCGTTCGTTATCCCGTCCGACATCGCTGCCGAGTGGAACGGTCAGGAGAAGGGCGCCAAACTGGAAGCCGACTGGGCTGCCAAGTTCGCCGCCTATGAAGCCGCTCACCCGACCCTGGCTGCCGAATTCAAGCGCCGTACTGCTGGCGAACTGCCGGCCAACTGGGCCGCTGAATCCGCCAAGATCATCGAAACCCTGCAAGCCAACCCGGCCAAGATCGCGACCCGCAAAGCCTCCCAGAACTCGCTGGAAGCCTTCGGCAAGCTGCTGCCGGAGTTCATGGGTGGTTCTGCCGACCTGGCGCCGTCCAACCTGACCATGTGGTCCGGTTCCAAGTCCCTGACCAACGACGATGCCTCCGGCAACTACATCCACTACGGTGTACGCGAGTTCGGCATGTCCGCCATCATGAACGGTATCGCCCTGCACGGTGGTTTCATCCCCTACGGCGCCACCTTCCTGATGTTCATGGAATACGCCCGCAACGCCCTGCGCATGGCCGCTCTGATGAAGCAGCGCGCCATCTTCGTTTACACCCACGACTCCATCGGTCTGGGTGAAGATGGCCCGACTCACCAGCCGGTCGAGCAGATCGCTTCCCTGCGTCTGACCCCGAACATGAGCACCTGGCGTCCGTGTGACCAGGTTGAATCCGCGATCGCCTGGAAGCACGCCATCGAGCGTACCGACGGCCCGACTGCGCTGATCTTCTCTCGTCAGAACCTGGCCCAGATGGACCGTACTGCTCAGCAACTGGCCGATACCGCCAAGGGTGGTTACGTGCTGAAGGATTGCGCTGGCAAGCCTGAGCTGATCCTGATCGCCACCGGTTCCGAAGTGGAACTGGCCGTGGCCGCCTATGAGCAGCTGACTGCCAAGGGCAGTGCCGTGCGCGTGGTCTCCATGCCGGCCACCGACGTGTTCGACGCTCAATCTGCCGAGTACAAAGAGTCCGTCCTGCCAGCCTCCGTCACCAAGCGCGTGGCCATCGAAGCCGGTATCGCCGACTACTGGTACAAGTACGTCGGTTTCGGCGGCAAGATCATCGGTATGACCACCTTCGGTGAGTCCGCACCGGCCGAGCTGCTGTTCAAGGAATTCGGCTTTACCGTGGAAAACGTGGTTGCGACCGCTGAATCCCTGTAATCGCTGAATATTGGGTCAAGCTGACTCAATAGCCGGAACAACAAACGCCCTCCATCGCAAGATGGAGGGCGTTTTTTATGGCTGCTTGAGGATGACGAAATAGCGTGTGAGCCGATACGGGAGGTATTCAGATCGATTACTTGATCAATCTCGCTTTTTCTTTTGAATTTGCTTTCAAGTTTGGCGTCATACGATACCATGCTGGGCGGCTTACCCCCGTCATTACAAGGCATAAACCAATATTCGGTAGCGTCCATTGAACAAGCCTGGTTGGCAACGTTCGGGCTATTTGATGGTTGCCGGCTGCTTGGTGTCATGCAGCAGGGTTGTCGGGATGGTGGTCAGTTTCTCATGAAGAGTTCTTGATTATAAAAATGTCATGTGACGTATATCTGAAATGGAGTTTCCCATGTCTTGTTCCATTGTCATCAATCAGTCAGCACAGAAACTACAAGTAAATAAGGACAGCTACGATCTGGGAAGAATATCGAACGTACAGGTTCGGGTCCTTTCCTGGAAAGATAAAATACTCAATATGATTATGTTGGGAGCCATTGCTTCCAGTTTACTGTTCATATTTGTGCCAACGGATGCACAAGGTCAGGTTATTACGTGGATTCTTCCTGCTATCGCATTTTTGATTGGTGCATGTCTGGCACTGGTGATAAGTACCAAGTATGAGTTTCGGTTGGAGTTCAGGCATTCTGATGAGGTAGGAGTGCAATGGTTCACGGCTGCCAAGAGTCGAGCCGAGGGTGACTTTACATTGTTCAAACAGTGGGAAGCTGAACTGAAGCACCATATTCGATAGCGTGTTATTGGCCCGCAGGTTCGATTAGCGAAGCGTCATCGAACGTTCGCATATCTGCGTCGATGCCATAATATCCCTTCCTGTTACCAAACAAGAGACCGGCATATAGCCGGTCTCTTTTTATTATTCAGGGCATGTATTATGCCTGCGGCGGGGTGCTTTCCGCATTGGACATCACCGCATCAATCTGCACCAGGGCGCCGGCAGGCAGCTCGCTCACGCCAATCACGGTGCGGGCGGGCAGATAGGCCGGGAAGTATTTGGTGTAGATGGCATCCACGTCCGCCAGATCCGCGATGTTCTTCACCTGGATATTGACCTTGACGATATCGTCCATCACGTGGCCGATGCTCTCGACGATGGTCTTGATATGGCCGAGGCACTGGGCGGTCTGCTCCTTGACACAACCGGTCAGGATCTTGCCGGTGGCCAGGTCAACCGGCAGCTGGCCGGCGATGTGGTTGTAGTGGGAGAAGGCGACGGTCTGGGTGTGCAGCGGGCTGCGCGGTGCCTTGTCGGTATTGCGGGCGCTGATCACCAGATTGTGTCTGTCTTCCACCAGCTGTGGCGGGGTGCCGTCACCGTGGGAGATGACCGCATCCATCTGCACTCGGGCGCCCTGCGGCAGGGCGGAGGCGACGATCACGCTGCGCGCCGGCAGGTAGGCGACGGCACGGGCAATGGCAGAGTCCGGGAAGAAGGTGGTGTAGACCTCGTTGACGGCCTCCAGATCGGCCAGGCTGGTCAGATAAACGGTGACCTTGACGATATCGTCAAACGGCACATCGATGCTCTCCAGCACGTGCTTGATGTTGCGCAGGCACTGACCAGCCTGCTGCTGGATACCACCGGCGACCAGCTGGCCCGACGCGGCATCGACCGGCAGCTGGGCACCGATATTGTTGTAGTGGGAGAAGGCGACGGTATGGGTCGAGAGCGGATCCTGCGGCGCCTTGTCGCTGTTGCGGGAGAGCTTCAGCAGCGGGCAGGGAGCCTGCGGAAAGGTGCCTTCACCGTTGGAGATGAGCGCGTCCATCTGCACGGCGGCGCCGAGCGGCAGACCGGCCACTGCCAGCACGGTGCGGGTCGGCAGCAGGTGGGGGAAGAACTCGCCATAGACGGCGTTGACCGCGTCGAGATCGGCAATCTCTTTGAGAAATACCGTGATTTTGACCACGTCATCCATCACATGATCGATGCTCTCGACGATGGCCTTGATATTGGTGAGGCACTGTCTGGCCTGCGCCTTGATATCCCCTGCGACCAGTGCGCCCGTTTTCGGGTCGACCGGCAGCTGGGCGGAGATATTGTTGTAGTGGGAGAACGCCACGCTCTGGGTGCTGGGGCTCAGATCCTGCGGTGCATTGGCGGTATTTCTGGCTGACTTGATGATGGTACCACTCATGGCGATACTCCTTTTTCGTTTTTGATGTAGGGTCAGGCCGCGTTGCTCTTCCCTGGCCGAATGTGCCACGCGGGGCGATACCCATGATGGCGGCAACAGTTGCCCGTTCCCGCCGCAGGGCGACGGGGCAAGGGACCATGGTCATCACTGTGTAAAGCCTTGTGCCGGTGCCGCCGGCGCGTGCATACGGATAAGGGAGAAATAAATCGGCTTGATGATTCAGACGGGAGGATTCTAGGTGGCGTTCGCCAGCGGATGCAAACCGGGATCCGGTTTCTATGAGGTGGCTCAACAGAGTGAAATATATTCACTTTGCTATTCAATGCATGACCAGAAAGAGCAATAAAGGTGATGGGGCTCCCACTTTTTGCCATGCAGGTGGCTGATGGCACCTTTATTCGCGTCGATTCAGGTTACCAGCTGTAAATCCCAGGTTAATGATTCTGACCAACTTGCAGGATATTATCCCGGTTTTGCATAGCTATTTATTTCTCGGCCTGGTGAAGGGCTTTTCATAAGGCCAAAAATATGCCTGAAGTGAGCCGCAAGAGGGCCATTGAAATAACATTCAGCCCATCTGCATGGCAATAAGCAGGGGTGGCAGGAGCGGATGGAAATGAGGGGCGCCGTTCACTGCCGGATGCGGCAACCAGGCGGGCAGTACGCCACCCTGCATATGCCATATATTTTCAGCGGTGCGAACAGGACCTGGCTGCGCGGGCGCGATGCGTCAGCGCCCTGTCAGAGGGAAGGGCGCTGCGCATTTACCCGGCCCCTGGCAGCCAATATTGTGAAAGCGAGTCAACCCATGATGGAGAGAGTCCCATGACTGAGAAGCTGATTGACGACAAGCAACCGACCCCGGATCCGGCGGAGCAGAATGCCTTTTTCCCTTCCCCCTATTCATTGAGCCAGTTCACTTCGCGCAAGTCGGATCTGGCGGGAGCCGACTATCCCGCCCCCTATCGTGGCGGCCGCTGGAAGATCCTGCTGATCGGGGCCGATGAGCGCTATCTGCCCACCGACAACGGCACCCTGTTCTCTACCGGCAACCACCCGGTGGAAACCCTGCTGCCCATGTATCACCTCGACAAGGCGGGCTTTGCCTTTGAGGTGGCCACCCTGTCGGGCAATCCGGTCAAGTTCGAGTGGTGGGCCATGCCGACGGAGGATGAGGCGGTGGTGGGGCTCTATGGCAAATACCAGGGGCAGTTCCGCCAGCCCGCCAAACTGGCGGATCTGCTGGCCCAGGTGCAGGCTGCCGACTCGGATTACCTCGGCGTGTTCATTCCCGGCGGGCACGGCGCCCTGATGGGGCTGCCCGAGAGTGCCGAGGTCAAGGCGCTGCTGGAGTGGGCGATGGCCCACGAGCGTTTCATCATCACCCTCTGCCACGGGCCGGCGGCCTTGCTGGCGGTGGCCAATCCGCACACCTTCGCCGGCTACCGGATCTGTGCCTTCCCCGATGCGCTGGATGAGCAGACGCCGGCGATCGGCTACATGCCGGGCCGGCTCACCTGGAAGTTTGGCGAACGGCTCAAGGGGATGGGGTTTGAGATCGTCAACAGCGGTATTTCGGGGGAGGTGTGTCGGGATCGCAATCTGCTGACCGGTGACAGCCCGCTGGCCGGCAATCCGCTCGGCAAGCTGGCCGCCACTACCCTGCTGGAGGCGGTGAGCCGCCAATAGCATCATGCCCCTCGCGAGAGGGGCTGGCAGAGCAGAACAGGCAGGAAATCAGGCAAGAAATAAAACCGCAGGGCCGTCGAGTGACGGCCCTGCTCTATTGGGTCTGGACCAAGCTTGGTTTCAGGTATGGCTCAGGCAGGATAAAGGGCTCCCAGTATTGCCGGGCGGCTGGCGCCGGTGACGGCTGGCAGGTTGCCGGGTTGGCGGTGAATAAAGCGCTGCGCCAGCCAGGCAAACGCCGCGCCTTCCATCCAGTCGGGAGCTATCCCCAGCTCGGCCGTGTTGGCGATGCGCCAGCCGGGCAGCAGGCTGGCCAGCTCCGCCAGCAGCGGGGCGTTATGGGCGCCGCCGCCGCAGACAAACAGCTCGGGCCGGGTTGGCGCGTCACTGTGGGCGGGCAGCTGGCGGGCTATGCTGTGGCAGGTGAGGGATTGCAGGGTGCGCTGCACATCCGCCGGGGCATGGGCGTGGCCGGCCAGCTCGCCATCGAGCCAGTCGAGGGTGAACATCTCCCGCCCGGTGCTCTTGGGGTGGGGGGCGGCAAAGTAGGGGTGAGCCAGCAGCTGCTCCAGCAGTGCAGGGATAAGCCTGCCGCTGGCCGCCCACTGGCCGCCGGCATCGTAACCGGCCCCCTGGGGGTGATGGCGGCGATACCAGCCGTCGAGCAGAGTATTGGCCGGGCCGGTATCAAAGCCATAGACGCCATCCACCTGGCCCGGCAGCACCGAGATATTGGCGATGCCGCCGAGGTTGAGCACCACCCGCAGGGCGCCGGGGCGGGCAAAGAAGGCCTGATGGAAGGCGGGCACCAGCGGCGCCCCCTGACCGCCAAGGGCCATGTCCATGGTGCGAAAATCGGCCACCACATCGATGCCGGTCAGCGCCGCCAGCAGGGCCGCGTTGCCGATCTGCAGGGTAAAGCCGAGCTGGGGACGGTGGCGGATGGTCTGGCCGTGGCTGCCGAGGGCGCGAATATCTTTGGGAGTCAGTCCCGCCTTGGCCAGCAGGGCGTGGGTGGCGGCGGCAAACTCGCGGGCGACCAGGTTGTCGGCCACCCCCATGCGGTCGATCTCGTTGTCGCCCGGGGTGCAGAGAGCGTGCAGCTCGTGCGCTGTGGGCCAGGGGTGGCTGAGGGCCGCCTCGACCCGCAGTTCATCCCCCTCGATCAGTACCAGCACGGCGTCGATACCATCCATGCTGGTACCGGACATCAAGCCTATATAGCGTTCAGTCATCAAGCTTCCTTACTTGCAGGCAGGAAAAAGTACGTGAGAGAGGGAGCGGCCTCGATCCCATGCCGTATTCTGGTGCCGGACATCAAGCCTATATAACGCTCGCTCATGACTGCTCCTTGTGGGTCTCTGGCATGGTGGCTCAGCTGCCGCCGTTGGCCCGCTTGTTCTGGGCCAGCTGCAGCTCCGGGCTGTCCAGCTTGGCCAGCTGGGGCATGGCCTGCGCCTTGAAGTTGGCCAGCGCCCGTCCGCTCAGCGTCTCCGCCTGGGGCAGGTTGAGGGTGCGCGGGTTCTTGTGCACGCCGCCCACCACGAATTCATAGTGCAGGTGCGGCCCGGTGACCCGTCCGGTCCCCCCCAGATTGCCGATGGTCTGGCCCTGCTTGACGCGCTGGCCCTTGTTGACGGTGCGCTTGGAGAGGTGCAGGTACTTGGTCACGTAGTTGCCGGCGTGCTTGATGAAGACGTAGTTGCCGTTGAACTGGTTGTAGCCGGCGGCCACCACGCTGCCTGAGCCCGCCGCCATGATGGGGGTGCCCACCGGCGCCACGTAGTCGATGCCGTTGTGGGGGCGCACCTTGCCGGTGACCGGGTGCAGCCGGCGCGGATTGAAGTTGGAGCTGATGTATTTGAAGTTGACCGGTGCGCGCAGGAAGCTCTTGCGCATCGCCTTGCCATCCGGGGTGTAGTAGTTGCCGTCCTCGTTCAGCACGGCGCGATAGGTGGCGCCCTGGTTGACGAACTCGGCGGCTAGGATGTCGCCGGAGGCAACCCGCTCGTCATCCTGATACTTCTCTTCGTAGACCACCCGGAAGCTGTCGCCCGGTTGCAGGTCCTGGGCGAAGTCGATGTCCCAGCCGAAGATGGCGGCCAAGTCCATGATCTGATCCTCGGTCATGCCGGCGTCGACGGCGGCGCCCCAGAAGCTGGAGCGGATCTCGCCCTTGGCCACCTGTTCGCGGGTGTCGAGCTCGAGCTTGACCGGTCTGGCCACAAAGCTGTCGGCCTTGCGGCTCACTTTCAGCGCCTGCTCCAGGCTGTGGGGGTAGTAGAGGCTGTGCAGCTCGCCGCCCTTGGTGAGCTTGAAGGTGAGCTCCTGGCCCGGCTTGAGCAGGCGCAGGGTATCCGTGCCCTCGAGCTGATCGATCAGGTGCAGATCTGTGGTGCTGAGGCCGAGGCGCTGGAAGATGACCCCCATGTTGTCACCGCTGCGTACCTTCACCTGCTTGGTGATGTAGCTCGGCTTGGGCGGGGCGACGGGCTTGGCTTCGGCCAGCAGCGCCTCCTCGTCGACCTGCTGCTCGATGGCCAGCTCGTTGCCGTTGTCATCGACCCGGGTGGCGACCGCCTGTTCGCTGGGCCAGGCCGCCAGCATCATCACCATGATGCTCAGGATCAGCACCATCTTGCGGTGCCAGTGAGGGAGAGAGTTGAAGGCGTGCCAAATGACCATGAGAAGCAGACGAAGTTGAGCCGGGAAGAATGTCGGAGTTTACCGCCTTTCCAATTGGCCCGCCATTCCAGTAATATGTCTGGCCCTGTGGAATCGTGATTGGAGAGTCAAAAAATGTCCCAGCTCGAGGTGGCGCTAGCCGAGATCAAGCGCGGAGCGGAAGAAATTCTGGTGGAAGAAGAACTGGTCGCCAAGTTGAAGGAAGGGCGCCCGCTGCGCATCAAGTTGGGGATGGACCCGACGGCTCCCGACATTCATCTGGGTCATACCGTGATCCTCAACAAGCTGAAGACCTTCCAGGATCTGGGCCATGAAGTGATCCTGCTGATCGGTGACTTCACCGCCATGGTGGGTGACCCCTCCGGCAAGAACGCCACCCGTCCGCCGCTCTCCGAAGAGGCCATCAAGCACAACGCCCTCACCTATGCCGAGCAGGCGTTCAAGATCCTCGATCCCGCCAAGACCCGCATCGAGTACAACTCGACCTGGCTGAGCGAGCTGGGCGCGACCGGCATGATCAAGCTGGCGGCCAAGCAGACCGTGGCCCGCATGATGGAGCGCGACGACTTCAAGAAGCGCTACAGCAACGGCCAGTCCATCGCCATTCACGAATTCCTCTATCCGCTGCTGCAAGGCTATGACTCGGTCGCGCTGAAGGCGGACGTCGAGCTGGGCGGTACCGATCAGAAGTTCAACCTGCTGATGGGTCGCGAGCTGCAAAAAGATGCCGGCATGGCGACCCAGTGCGTGCTGATGATGCCGCTCTTGGTAGGCCTGGATGGCGTCAAGAAGATGTCCAAGTCCGCGGCCAACTACATCGGCGTACACGATGCCCCGGGTGAGATGTTCGGCAAGATCATGTCCATCACCGACGATCTGATGTGGAACTACTACGAGCTGCTCTCCTTCCGTCCGCTGGCTGAAATCGAAGAGTTCAAGGCAGGCATTGCCGCCGGCACCCTCAACCCGCGTGACGTGAAGATCTGGCTGGCCAAGGAGATCATCGCCCGTTATCACGATGAAGCGGCGGCCGAAGCAGCCCACGAAGACTTCACCCAGCGCTTCTCCAAGAACGCCATTCCGGACGAAATGCCGGAAGTCGAGCTGGCACTGGAAGGCGAAGGGCTGGCCATCGCCAACCTGCTCAAAGATGCCGATCTGGTGGCCACCACCTCCGAAGCACTGCGGATGATCAAGCAAGGTGCAGTCAAGGTGGACGGCGAGAAGCTGGACGATGGCAAGGCACTCATCGGTGCCGGTACCGCCGTCTACCAGGTCGGCAAGCGCAAGTTTGCCCGGGTGACCGTCAAGTAAGTCGCCACCTCTGGCGCCGCCATAAGAAAGGCCTCCCTTGCGGAGGCCTTTTTGTTGGCTCATTTCTGCTGATAGGGTTCAGCCCTCGGTTTTCAGGAAGTTGCGATAGAGCATGTAGAGGTGGGCCGAGCTCCAGCTGAAGTTGCTGGCCCCCTGCATGGCACCGGTCTCCGGGTTGTAGTTCTCGCGGATGGGGCCGCTGCCCGCCAGCCCCTCGGCGTTGGTAAACAGCTTGTTGACGAGCTGTTGGGCATCGCTGCGATAGCCGTAGTTCTCCAGCCCCTTCACCCCGAAGTAGAACTGATCCAGCCAGACCCGGCCGCGCCAGTAGATGTCGGGGTCGTAGGCCGGGTTGGTCAGCGCCGCCGTGCCGAGCGGCACCTTGGTGTTGAACTCCTGGGCATTGAGCATCACCTCGCGTACCCGCGCCGCCTTCTCCTTGTCCGCCACCTCGGCCCAGAGCGGGCTCCACCCTTCCGGGCCACGGCCGCGGGCGGTCAACAACTTGCCGACACAGCCGTTGGCGTCGGGCAGATCCCCCTGGGCTATCTGGCGGTCGTAATAGAAGCCGGAGGCCTCATCGAACAGGCAGCTGTTGATATAGCCGGCCAGCTGGCTGGCCCCTTCGCGGTAGCGGCTCGCCTCGTCCGGCTTGCCGAGCAGCTCGGCCATGTCGGCCAGGATGCGCTTCTCCTTGGCGAGGAAGGCGTTGAGTTCCACCGACTCCTGATCGATGGAGAAGCCGATGAGGCTGCCATCGTCCTGATGGTTTTCGAAGAAGAAGACGTTCCAGTCCTGGCGCGCCTTGGCCATGTCGCCGCCATAGGTCTTGTCGGCATAGCGCTTGAGCTGATCCGGCTCGATAAAGCCGAAGCGGGCGGCGTTGTCCATACCGGACTCCCAGCCGGCCCCGTGCTGGGCGCCGATATCCATGTCGGCGTAGCCGCCAACGCTCAATACCTGCTGATAGAGCGCCATGCCGGCGCAGCCATACCAGCCATACCAGCCATCTCCTTCATTGGTACAGCTCGACAGATCCAGCCCGGCCGGTGCCCCCGCCGGGTACTGCACCTTGAAGGTGATGTTGCCGAACTCGTCGTTGTGCTCGACGTGACGGGTGGCGCCATATTCGATGATGCCGTTGCGGTTGTTGTCCCGCGCCCGGTACCACCAGTCGTGATAGGCCTGGATCTTCGGGTACATCTCGGCGATGAAGGCCTTGTCCTTGGTGGCGCTGTAGATCTCCCAGATGGCCCAGGCGGAGAGAGGCGGCTTGGTGTCGCGCTCGTTCCAGTTGCCGCCGTCGCCACCGCGATCGGCGAGCTTGTTGTAGAAGACGGCGTCGATCACCATGCCGGCATCCTGCGGCCGGACCGGGTCATCGGCCTGGATCTGGTAGTCATACATGGCGCGCACGTTGTTCTTGGCCACCTCGGGGTTGAAGTGGGCCATGGCGTAGGCGTGCTTCCAGCTGTCCCAGGCCCAGACCCCGTCGAACCAGCGGGCGGTGTTGGAGGGGGTCACCCCGTCGTGCAGGATGGCGCCGGCCGGCGAGCGCCAGTTGCCGTTGAGGGTCTCCATCGCCTTGACCGCGATGCGCCGCTCCGATTCCTGGATCCCCTGATTGGAGAGGCCGCGCGCCAGGTAATCCTCCCAGCGGCGGATGGAGTCATCGAAATGGCTGGCGGGGTCGGCCAGCAGCGCCTGGCGGCTCTGCTCGAAGCGGTCGGCGTCAGCACTGCTGTGGACATAGCTCTGCAGGGTGTAGATATCCTGCTGGCCCTTGGCGGCCAGGGTGAGGCTGGCCTCGCTCACGTAGCCGAGCCCCTGCTCGTCGAGGGTGGTGCGACTGGGCAGGGTGCGATCGATGCGGTAGCTGGCGCTGCCGCTTTGCATGATGTTCCAGGTGCTGCGCAGTTTGCCGAACTGGAATGCTACGCCGCGCTCGGTCTGGCTGATGGTGCGGGTCCAGGCGGGGTACTGCTCGGCGACCGTCTTGTTGGCATCCCACTGGTTGAGCAGCTCCCCCTGCCAGTTGAGCTTGAGGGTGAGTGGGGCGTCAGTGTGGTTGATGAGGCGGGTGCGAACCAGCGCAGTGCGGGCATCGCCGTAGCGCAGCTCCAGCTCCAGGGTGAAGGGTTCGAATTCGAAGCTCTGCACCAGCGCCCCCGGGATGGCGTACAGCGCCTGCTTGCTGGCGCTGGTGAGCGGGAAGGCGCGGCCGCTCTCGTCGCTCAGGGTCAGCTTGTCCAATTCGCTTGCGAAGAACAGGCTGTACTCCTCGGCGATGACCATGGGGCCGGTAAAGCCGCCCCATTCGCTGTCGCTGGCGGGCAGCAGGAAGCCGTGCCAGGCGCCGAGATCGAGCAGCGGGTTGTATTTGAGGTTGGAGTAGCTGTCAAAGTCACGGAACTGGAGCGGGGTGCCGCTGCGGTCGATCACGTTCTGATACTGGTTCGCCAGGGTGGCGCTGGGGGCGGCCGGGCTGCTGGAGTCATTGCCGTTGCAGGCAGTGAGGCCGAACAGGGCGACGCTCAGGGTGACGGATAGTAAACTTTTACGAAACATCTCTCGCTCCAATGGCAGTTTTTGTAGGTTAAGGAAGGTGTTTTTTAGTGCTTGTTTTAGTGAAAGCGTTTGCGAGAGCCATTATAGGGCGATTTTGAGGGGATTATTGGCGCTGCGTCACAGTGCCGGAGGGGCTGGTGTGAGCCGGATCACCCGGTTACACGAGGTTACATAGCTTGATATTTTAGTAACTATTTACTTGTTTGGCGGCAGCCAGCGAGAGGGAGGAGGGGCAGGTGCGCAGGTATTGATAGGGGGTCAGGCCGAACTCCTGCTTGAAGCGGGCGGCAAAGCGGCTGGGGGAGTCGTAGCCACAGGCGAGGGCCGTCTCCAGCGGCGCCAGCCCCTGTTGCAGCAGAGTGAGGGCGTGGCTCATGCGCACCTGGGTCAGCAGCTGGCGAAAGCTGCGCCCCTCGGCGGCCAGCTTGCGCGCCATGGAGGCGCGGCTCATGGCGAAGTGCGGTGCTACCCCCTCCAGAGTGTGGTCGGCGCCCGGCTCCACCCCGAGGTAGCGGGCCAGCCGCTCGCCGAGGGTCATGGTGTGGGTGGGAAACAGCAGGTCGAGCCCGCCGGCGGCCTGCAGCTCGGCATAGAAGCCCTGCAGCAGCTGGGCCTGGGTGGTCTCATTGAGCCGCCGATCCGCCATGGAGCAGACCAGCTCGAAACAGAAGGCTAGCGCCGGACTGACCGTCAGGCGCGGCTCCCTGAGCGGGCCGGCCTGGGCGGCGCTGAGCCATTCGACGGGGGGCGGGGTCAGCAGGGTCAGCGCGCGGGAGCGAAACTTGCCCTGCTCCGGCTGGTTGACGAAGGTGAGCTGGTGACCGGCCGGGATCAGCAGCCAGCTCGCCTGATCGAACGTCAGGCGCTTCTCCTGCCACCACAACTGCTTGTGACCCTGCTCCACCCAGATGATGGTGGGAGTGTAGATGAGCACCCGGTGCAGCGGCTGCTGGCGGATCCCGAGATAGTGGTGCAGTTGCAGCAGCGGCGTGCTCATCCGGCTGGCTCCTAGGGGGTGACGAAGGTGGCGGTCAGGGTGGCCTTGCCAAGGGCCATGCTGTTGAGCATGTAGCCTACCATGGCGGGCGGGGTGTCTGTCTTCACCTCCAGGGCCTGGGGCAGGGCCCAGGCGGTAAACTGGTAGCGGTGCATGCCGTGGCCGGCGGGCGGGCAGGGGCCGCCGTAACCCTGGCTGCCGAAGTCGGTCTTAAGCTCCAGCCCTTGCTTGAGCTTGCCGGAGGTGTTGCTCGGCAGCTCGCTCTGACTGGCCGGCAGGTTCACTACCAGCCAGTGCCACCAGCCGCTGCCGGTGGGCGCGTCGGGGTCATAGGCGGTGATGGCGACGCTCTTGGTGCCGGCAGGCAGGTCCTGCCAGCTCAGCTGGGGCGAGCGGTTGTCACCGCTGCAGCCAAAGCCGTTGAAGCTGAAGGCCTTGTCCATCAGCTGGCCTTCGTGGATGTCGCTGCTCTTTAGGGTCATGGCACTGGCGGGCAGGGCCGCCACGCACAGCAGGGAGAGCAGGGTGGTTCGCTTGGCAATCTTCATGGTGAGGCTCCTCGGTGGATGATGGGATCAGTCTAGCGAAGAGGGGGAGAAGGTGAGTGACTTAACCGCTCAAAGTGGCCGTTTTGCTGCCATGATATGAGTCGTTATGTTGATTGCTGGTGAGCGTTGCGAAAGAGTGGTGGCGCGCCCGGGCATAAAAAAACCGGCATCCAGGATGCCGGTTTTTTACTGTGCTGACAGCTGATCGCGCAACTTAGCGCAGGATCATCTCGTCACGGCCCGGGCCGACGGAGACCATCGGCACCGGTACGCCCAGCAGCTCTTCGATGCGCAGTACGTACTGCTGAGCCGCTTTGGGCAACTCGGCGAAGGTACGGCAGCCGGTGATGTCTTCGCTCCAGCTTTCCATCACTTCGTAAACCGGCTTCAGACCGGCAGTTTGCGGCCAGATCGGGTTCTCGGTGTGGGCACCTTCGTAGGCGACGCAGATCTTCAGATCCGGCAGACCGGTCAGGCAGTCCAGCTTGGTCAGTGCCACTTCGTTGGCAGCCTGCAGCTCGACACCGTTCTTGGTGGCGACGGCGTCGAAGTAGCCGACGTCGCGGGGACGGCCGGTGGTGGCGCCGAACTCGTTGGCGATCTTGCGGAACTCGTCCTGGTTCTCCATGGCGGTCAGCAGGGTGCCGGTACCGACGGAGGTGCTGAACGCCTTGGCGACAGCGATGACGCGCTCGGGACGCAGACCCGGCAGGCCGCCACCGATGCCGGCATAGGCGCCGGAAACGTGGGAGGAGGTCACCCAGGGGTATTCTCCGTAGATCAGATCACGGCCGGCGCCCAGCTGGGCTTCGAACAGCAGGGTCTTGCCTTCGGCCTGCAGCGCTTTGAGCGGCATGCTGACGTTGCAGACGGAGTCGATCCAGGGAGCGGACACTTCCAGCAGCCAGTCGGCCATCTCCTGGGCGGTCTGGTTGAATTCGAAGGTCGGGTAGAGGGCCTTGAGCTGCGGCAGTTTCCAGTCGAGGAAGAATTGAATGCGCTCGACCAGTACTTCCGGCTGCTTCAGCCAGCCCACCAGGATCGCTTTCTTCATGACTCGATCGCCATAGGCGGGAGCGATGCCCTGACGGGTGGAACCGTAGGCGCCGTCGCCCAGGCGCTGCTCTTCCAGGGTATCTTCCATGGCGTGCAGCGGCAGGCAGAGGGTAGCGCGATCAGAGATGGTCAGCTTGGGAGTGACGCCGGAGGCTTTCACTTCGTCCAGCTCGACGGTCAGTTTCTCGGGGCTGATCACCATGCCAGGGCCGAGCACGACCAGGCAATCCGGGTTGAACACACCGCTCGGAACCTGGTGCAGCTTGAAGGTGCCAAGGTCGTTGACGACGGTATGGCCGGCGTTGTTGCCGCCCTGGAAGCGAATGCTGGCGCCTGCTTGGCCTGCCAGATAATCCACGATGCGGCCTTTGCCTTCATCACCCCAGTTGGCACCTACGACTACGATAGACGACATGACTCTTTCTCCTAAGACGTTAGGCGATCATCCTAGGAGGCTCAGGAGGATTAGAAAAATTAATTATCTTTATAATTCCGATAAGAGAGTCATATAATTACGGTGAATTTATCGGCAAACCGCCCCGCTGCCGTGCCAACATCCCCCTCAGGGGCCCGTGCGGCCGTGGCGGCACAAGAGGATCCCCATGCTGGATATTCACTGGTTGCACACCTTCGTCACCCTGGCCCGGCTGCAGCACTTCGGCCAGACCGCCACCGAACTGCACATGACCCAGCCCAATGTGAGCCTGCACCTCAAGAATCTGGAGCAGGCCACCCGGGTCAAACTCATCGAGCGCAGCCCGTTTCGGCTGACCCAGGCCGGCGAGCGGCTGCTGCAAAGCGCCGAGCGCGCCATCGCCGAGCTGCAGCTCTGCCAGTCCGATCTCAACGCCCTCAACCAGCTGAGTCAGGGGACGCTGGCCATCGCCGCCAGCGACATCATCTCGCGCCTGCTGCTCATTCAGCCCTTTCAGCGCTTCAAGCAGGAGTTCCCCGGCATCGATCTCACCCTGTTCAACACCACTTCGGATCAGGCTGCTGAGCTGGTCAAGGCGGGCAAGGCGGATCTGGGCTTCGTGATGGCGCAAAAGCGCAGCGAGCCGCTGTTCTACACCGAGCTGCAGCAGGTGACCTGGTGTGCGCTGGGCCACGGTCTCGCCCGCTGGCAGGCGCGGGCGAAGGCGGGGGAGAGCGATCCCCTCGACGAGCCGACCCTGATCCTGCTGGGTCACGACACCCGCACCCGGGCGCTCATCGACCCCTCTTTGCCGCTGCTCGGTCTGCCCAGCTGCCGCATCATGGAGGTGGGCAGCGTGGATGCCCAGCTCGATTGGGCCGAGGCGGGCTTCGGGGTGGCCATAGTGCCGGACTTTTCCATTCATCCGCGGCTCAAGCTGACCGCCCCGGTGACCCGGCTCACCGATTTCCCCGGCACCAGCTTGGGCTATGTGGTGCGCCAGAACCAGGTGCTGTCGCGGGCCATCAAGCAACTGCTGCACTGGGTGGAG
This sequence comes from Aeromonas sp. Y318-1, assembly GCF_027706125.1. Classification (NCBI taxonomy): domain Bacteria; kingdom Pseudomonadati; phylum Pseudomonadota; class Gammaproteobacteria; order Aeromonadales; family Aeromonadaceae; genus Aeromonas; species Aeromonas sp. Y318-1. The sequence goes on along the minus strand of NZ_JAPDCM010000018.1, from coordinate 28,785 downwards.
CAGGAGATCCAGCGCCCGCAGCCGTTGCCGGACGCCAGGGCTTGAGCCCGGCCGATATCAAAATAAAAAGAGGCCACCCTTGGGTGGCCTCTTTCGTTGTGGCTGTTTGGCGACCTTACTGGGCAGGTGCGCTGTGCTGGGTCGGTGAGGCGGCGCTTGGTGCGGGCGGTGCCGGTGTTGTCGATGCCGGTTCGGCGGGGGCCGGCGAGGTGGGTTGTTCCCCGCTCATCACGGCAGAGGGGCTTGGCGCGGTCGAGCCCGTCAGCTTGCCGCCCTGCTCCACGGCGGCCCCTTCGAGCACGGTACTCGCACCCGGCTCGGTAGTTGTGGCTGCCGAGGGGGTTGGCAGCAGGGCGCGAGGGGCCTGCCCGGATGAGGTGGCGGGCGTACCTTCCGGGGAGGGGGCGCCCGTTTCGCTGGCAGGCTGTTTCGCGTCCTCACCAGCGGGTCGCTCCACTTCGGTGGGCTGCGCCGCTGAGGTTGCCAGGGCTTCCGAGGTGGCCGGAGCCGGGTTAAGGGCTTCGGGCAGCAGTGCGGGGGCGGGCGGGGCATCCGCCATGCCGGCGTGGCGCGGTACTTCCGCCTCGCCCTGCATCCCCTCCAGAGTGAGGGCGGTGAGGGCCGGATGGAGGCGGGTGAACTGCTTGAGTCGCCCGCTCAACACGTCGCGCACGGTGCGCACCTCGCCCTCCGGCAGGCTGGCCAGCGCCACCAGCTCGGCGGTGACGGCGAAGGTGCTGATGCCGCTCGGCTGGCCCGGGTAGAGGTTGGCGCCGATGCGGCTGCGCTGATAGTAGGGATGCTGTTTGAGCAGCGCGTCGACCTGCTCCCCTTCGATGGGGATGAGGCGCGCCTTGCAGCGGCCGGTGAGATCGCCGATGGCCTGATTGGGGTGGCCCGCCACCACGAAGGCGGCGTCCAGGGTGCCGTCACAGAGCCCCTCCAACCGGTTGTTGGCCGCGGCGGGGATGACGGGGGCGAAACTCTTGGCCTGCCAGCCCATGGCATCGAGCAGGGCCTGGCTGGTGATGTGCTCGCCGGAGCCCGGATTGCCCAGATCGACCCGTTTTCCCTCGATGTCGGCCAGGGTGTTGATGTTGCTGTTGGCGCTGGCGAGCAGGGTCAGCGACTCCTGATGAAGCCGATAGAGGCTGCGCAGCTGGTCGTCGGGCGCCTGACCCATGAAGGGGCCGGTGCTGTGGGCGGCATGGTGCACCACATCGGACTGCACCAGCGCCAGCTGAACTTTCCCTTGATGCAGCGCCTTCAGGTTGGCAAGGGAGCCGGAGGTGCTCTGCACCGAGCAGTGCAGGCCGTGGCTGGCCGTCTCTTCATTGAGCAGCCGGCAAATGGCGCCACCGGTCGGATAGTAGACGCCGTTGAGCGGCCCAGTACCGATGGTGAGATAGGCAGGCGTGGCTGCCTGCAGGGGCAGCGCCAGGGCCGCTGCCAGCCAGGGCAGGGTGCGGCGAAGCAGAGTCGGCAGAGGGTGCAAGGCTGGTTGGGGCATAGTGAACCGGATCAATGGCTGATAAAAGGGATGGGGCTGGCCCATCCCGGTTGGCATTCGGCCGCGCCAGCTGCTGGCGGCGGCACTGCACCGTATTCGGCGCCATCGACATCCCGGGTGGCGGGGCCGTGGCGGCATGTTGCGAAAATATACCCTATTGCGATCGGATACGGATCTGGCTGACTTCAATATATTGCGGGGCCGGCTGCTGCCGGCCCCGTCACTGCCCATATGGTGAGGCCATGGGGAGAGAACGCGCGTGATCAGCGCGCCAGAATGGCCTTCTCCATGCGGGCCAGCGCCTCGACGAGGCGAGCACGGGTACAGCCGAAGTTGAGCCGCACGAACTGGCCGTCACCAAACTGGGCACCGGGGGAGAGCCCCACCCCGGCCTGCTCGAAGAAGGCGATGGGGTCGTCCAGCCCGAGTGCGCTCATGTCGATCCAGGCGAGGTAGGTGGCCTGGTGGCGCGCCAGCTTGATGCCGGGCCAGCGGGCGACCGCCTGCTCGATCAGGGCCAGGTTGGCGGCCAGGTAGTCGAGCTGTTCGCTGAGCCACTGCTCGCCGCCTTCGTAGGCCGCCTCTGCCGCCACGAAGCCCAGCAGGTTGACGTCGGCACTGATGCCGCGCATCGCCTGCTGCAGCTTGAGGCGCAGACGGGCATTGGGCACCACCGCGAAGGAGCAGCAGAGCCCGGCGATGTTGAAGGTCTTGCTCGGAGCCATCATCACCGCCGAGCGCTCGGCCGCCGCCGGGCTGATGGCGCCGTAGGGGATGTGGCGGGCGTCCTTGTCCAGCAGCAGGTCGCAGTGAATTTCATCGGAGCAGATCACCAGGTTGTGGCGCTCGGCGATGGCGTCGATGGCCAGCAGCTCCTCGCGGGTGAACACGGTGCCGCCCGGGTTGTGCGGGTTGCACAGCAGCAGCAGATCCGCCGCCGGCGCCTGGCGTTCCAGCTCCTCGATATCCAGCACCCAGCGACCGGCCTCTTCCACCATGGGCACGGTGAGCAGCGGCCGGTCGTTGAAGCCCGGCGCCTGCAGGAAGGGGTAGTAGACCGGCTTGGGGGTGATGATGCCACGGCCGTGCTGGCTCCAGGCCTTGCAGGCGAGGTTGAGACCGGGCACCACGCCGGGCAGGAAGACGATCCACTCGGGCTGGATGGTCCAGCCATAGCGGCTGGCCAGCCGCGCGATGATGAGTTCGATCAGCCGGGGAGAGGGGCGCGAGTAGCCGAAGATGCCGTGGGCGACACGCTGGGTGAGGGCCTCGATGACGGCAGGGGGGGAGACGAAGTCGGTGTCGGCAACCCACATGGGCAGCACATCCTGTCCCTTGTACTTGTCCCATTTCAGGCTCATGGTGCCGCTGCGATCTATTTCCCGGTCAAAATCAAACATGTGAAATCCTTATGCTGGCCAGTGGGCTTTCACTGTACGGGGTCGGGGACGGGGTCGCAAGCCTTGAGGTGGCTCTTGATAATGACATAAAATAAGCGACGCCATTTCATGCACTTGCCGAATTTTGGCCAGTTTTCCTCCCTCCAATCAGTGGTAATTCTATGCGTTTGCTGACCGCCGTTCGCAACAGGACGGATCCCGTCTCCCTCTCTTTTCTGGCCGTGACCTTTATGACCGGGGTGGCGGTGGCACTGCAGGTGCCCACCTTGAGCCTGTTCCTGGCCGAGGAGGTGCAGGTGCGCCCCTTCCTGGTGGGGCTCTTCTATACCGTCAACGCGGTGATCGGCATCCTCATCAGCCAGTGGCTCGGCCATCGCTCCGACAACAAGGGGGATCGCAAGCGGCTGATCCTGCGCTGCTGCTTCGCCGGCGTGGTGCTCTCACTGCTGTTTGCCTGGAACCGGCAATACTGGCTGCTGGTGAGCCTGGGGGTGCTGCTGGCGAGCCTGGCGGCGACCGCCAGCCCCCAGCTGTTCGCGCTGGCGCGGGAATACGCCGACAGCCGCAACAAGCGGGCCGACATGTTCAGCTCGGTGCTGCGGGCCCAGTTCTCGCTGGCCTGGGTGATCGGGCCGCCCATCGCCTTCGCGCTGGCCATCGGTTACGGCTTCGAGGTGATGTACCTCGCCTCCGCGGTGGCCTATCTGCTCTGCGCCTTCGTGGTGTGGCGCTGGCTGCCCTCGCTGCCGCTGCCGGTGATGGACAGCGAGGTGGAGCGGGTCAGCAGCTGGCGGGATCCGTCGGTGCGGGCGCTCTTTATCGCCTCCACCCTGATGTGGACCTGCAACAGCATGTACCTCATCAACATGCCGCTCTACATCACCCGCGAACTGGGGCTGGAGGAGAAGCTGGCCGGGGTGCTGATGGGCACGGCGGCGGCCCTCGAAATCCCCTTCATGCTGTTGGCGGGCCACTACACCCAGCGCTTTGGCAAGCGCCCCATGATGCTGCTGGCGGTGCTGGCCGGGGTCGGCTTCTACGTGGGGCTGGTGACCTTGTCGAGCCAGCATGCCCTGATTGCGCTGCAACTGCTCAACGCCATTTTCATCGGCATCGTCGCCGGCATCGGCATGTCCTACTTCCAGGATCTGATGCCGGGTCGCGCCGGGGTGGCGACCACCCTGTTCGCCAACAGCATCCGCACCGGCTCCATCATGGCGGGGGCTATCGCCGGGACTGTGGCGGAGATCTGGAGTTTTCACGGGGTCTTCATGGTGGCCATGGGCCTGGCGCTGCTGGCATTGGCCGCCTGCTGGCGAGTGCCGAACGTCTGAAGCTGAAAGGGGGAGGGGCGAGCGAGGCGCCCGCCTCAATGTCTGATGGCTGTGGGGAGGCGCTCTAGCGGTCGTTGTCGTTCTGGTATTCGTTGCGCAGGCAGCGCAGCAGCAGCTCGGTGGCCGGGCCCAGCGCATCGGCCGACGGGGTCAGCAGATAGGTATAGAGGTGGCGCTCGTTGCCGCTCGCCAGATCCAGCGGCACCAGGGCGCCGCTTGTCAGCTCTTCCTGCACCAGGTGGCGCGGCAGCCAGGCGTAGCCGAGGCCGAGCTTGAGCATGGCGATCACCTCGTGGTAGTGGGTTGCCTTCCAGCCGGTGTCGTCCGCGTCGTTCCAGTCAACCGAGCGGTGAATGGGGGGATGCAGGCTGATCTGGTTGTGGCTGGCCAGCTCCTCGGCGGCGATGGCGCCCCCCTGGGTGGCGAGCGGGTGCTCGGCCGAGCAGAGCGGCAGCAGGCACACCTCGTCCAGCGGCAGGCCGGTGCGATCGTGGGGCAGGTGTTCGGAGAGCATCAGATCCCCCACCTGCAGGGCGTTGAAGTGGCAGTGGATGCGTTCGTGCAGATTGACCCGGCAGCCCCGGCTGCGTGGATAGAAGTGGGCCAGCGCCCGATAGAGCCGCTCGCGCGGCTGCAACACCGACACATAGAGGTTGATCTGCGGCTCCCACTGCCGCTCCAGGTTGTTGGCCAGGTTCTCCAGCTCTTCCACCTGCTGGCTGAGCTGACGGGCCCGCTTGAGGAAGATCTCCCCTGCTGGCGTCAATACCGCCTTGCGCCCTCTCACCTCCAGCAGAGCCACACCCAGACTCTGCTGCAGCTTGGCTACCGCATGATTGAGAGAGGATTGGCTCTTGTTCAGCGCCTCGGCGGCCTGGGCGTAGCCGCCACAGTCCACCACGGCCTGAAAGATCCGCCATTGCTCAAACGTGCTCTTGGGACGAAACATATCTCAACCTGATAAGGGAGCGGATGTTGCAACAGGGTGCCGACGGCACCCTATTGAATGTAACCCCATGCGGCGCAGGGTTGCGGTTATTTTGTTGATTTATTTGGGCTGGGCCACAAAGGTCTGGCCGGTTTTGCCCCGGCTGTCCGCACCCATCAGATAGAGATAGAGCGGCATCAGGTCGGCGGGGGTCTTGAGGTTCATCGGATCTTCGGCCGGGAAGGCGCTGGCCCGCATCTTGGTGCGGGTGCCGCCCGGGTTGAGGGTGTTGACCCGCACACCGGTATTTTCCAGCTCGTCCGCCAGCACTTCCATCATGCCTTCGATGGCGAACTTGGAGATGGCATAGGTGCCCCAGTAGGCGCGGCCCTTGCGGCCCACACTGGAGGAGGTGTAGACGATGGAGGCATCGCCCTGCTCCTTGGCGGTCTGGCGGATGAGCGGCAGCAGCGCCTGGGTCAGCAGAAATTCGGATTTGACGTTGACCTGCATCACCTCGTCCCACTCCTGCTCCTGGATGTGTTCGAACGGTGACAGGGTGCCGAGCAGGCCGGCGTTGAACAGCACGCCGTCGAGGCGGCCAAACTGCTGGGCGAAGGTCTCGGCCATGCCAAGGTAGTGGCTCTTGGTCGCCCCTTTCAGATCCACCGGCACGATGGCGGGCAGCGGGTGGCCGGCGGCCTCGATCTGGTCGTAGACCGCCTCCAGCTTGGCGCTGGTGCGGCCGAGCAGGATCACGGTGGCGCCGTGGGCTGCATAGGTGAGCGCCGCTTCGCGGCCGATGCCGTCACCGGCACCCGTGACCAGAATGACCTTGTCCTTGAGCAGATCCCGGGGGGCCTGATAGTTGAACATGACAACTCCTGTTAACAATTCGTGGCAGATGAGCGCGGCAAATAGAGGGGCAAGTGTACTGATCCCGCACGGCGTTTGACCAGTATGAGATGGCAAAAATGTGAATAAATCAGAGGGGTTGTGATTGTCGATTGGCATTTTTGACGGGTTGACGCAGAGTTTTTGCGCACACCGGGCAAACTCCCTAGAATGTGAAAAAATCGTCCCCCCGGGGCACACCAGTGGAGTATCAAGTGGCATTTTTGACCGAATACGGCCTGTTCCTGGCCAAGACCCTCACCCTACTGCTCGCCATCGGCGCCGTCATCCTGATGGTGGTGAGCAGCCGTCAGCCCAAATCCCGCAAGGGGGAGCTGGTGGTGACCGATCTCTCCAGCGAGCTGGAGCAGGGACGTCACCAGTTGCAGGCCGCGCTGGCCGGCAAGGCGGAGCGCAAGCAGCTGGAGAAGGCGCGCAAGGCTGAGCACAAGGCTCGGGGCAAGAGCGAAGATGCGCGCAGCCGGTTGTTCGTCATCGATTTTCACGGCAGCATGGATGCCAAGGAAGTGGCCTCCCTGCGTGAAGAGGTGAGCGCCGTGATAGGGGTGGCCCAGCCGGGCGACGAAGTACTGCTGCGGCTCGAATCCGGTGGCGGCGTGGTGCACGGCTACGGCCTGGCTGCTTCCCAGCTGCAGCGGCTGCGGGATCGTGACATCAAGCTGACCGTGGCCATCGACAAGGTGGCGGCGAGCGGCGGCTACATGATGGCCTGCGTGGCCGATCAGATCCTGGCGGCGCCGTTTGCCATCGTCGGCTCCATCGGGGTGATCGCCCAGCTGCCGAATTTCAACAAGCTGCTCAAGAAGCACGACATCGAGTTCGAGATGCACACCGCCGGTCAGTACAAGCGCACCATCACCATGTTCGGCGAGAACGACGATCAGGGGCGCGAGAAGTTTCGCGAGGAGCTGGGCGCCATCCACGAGCGCTTCAAGGCATTCGTGGCCGAGCACAGACCCAACCTCGACATCGACAGCGTCACCACCGGCGAACACTGGCTGGCGAGCCAGGCCAAGCAGCTCGGGCTGGTGGACAGCCTCTGCACCAGCGATGACTATCTGCTGGCCCAGGCCAGCCAGCACAAGGTGGTCGGCATTCGCTACAGCAAGCCAAAAAGCCTGACCCAGAAGCTCGGTCAGCAGGCCGCCGTGGCGCTGGAGTCCGGTCTTGGTCGGTTGTGGCAGCAGGGCCCCTGGCGCTGAGTCAGGGCAGCGTAAAACCAAATAAAAAAAGCCGGGCACTTGCCCGGCTTTTTCATGGGGTCGGCGCTGCAGGCCGATGGTGCGCCTCAGCGCTGGAACGGGTAGACGGAGCCGAGTTTGAGGATCTGGGTCAGCTCGTCCAGCGCGGTGCGGGACTCCATGACCAGCGCCGGATCGCGCAGGTCGTCCAGTGCCAGGCTGTCGCGGTAGTGGCGATCGACCCAGCCATCGAGGCGAGCAAACTGGCTGTCGGTGATGAGGCAGGCCGGGTTGACCGCGGCGAGCTCGGTGTCGTTCATGGCCACCCGCAGCCGCAGGCAGGCGGGGCCGCCGCCGTTGCGCATGCTCTGCTTCACATCCATGTAGTGCACCCCCTTGATCGGGGTCCCCAGGGTCACCAGCTTGGCCAGATAGGCGGACACTGCCGGGTTGTCGCGACATTCGGTGGGGGCGATGATCGCCATCTCGCCGGACGGCAGGGTGAGGATCTGGGTGTTGAACAGATAGGACTTCACCGCATCCTGCACCGACACCTCGGCAGTCGGCACCTCGATAAAGTGCAGCTCGCCGTCGCCGAACTTGGTGCGCACCTCGGCCAGCGCCGAGGCGGTGTTGAGAAACGCCTGCTGGTGGAAGAACAGCACGTTCTGGTTGCCCACCGCGATCACGTCGTTGTGGAACACTCCCTGATCGATGACGTCCGGGTTCTGCTGGATGAAGACCGAGCTCTCGTCCCCCAGGCCGTGCAGGCGGGCGATGGCCTGGCTCGCTTCCAGGGTCTGGCGGGCCGGGTAGCGTTTGGGGGCGGGCTGGGAGACGTCGAAGGCGCTGCGGCCATAGACGAACAGCTCGACCCCGGACTCGCCATAGGCGCGGCACAGCCGGGTGTGGTTGGCGGCCCCCTCGTCACCGAAGTGGTCGTTCTCCGGCAGGTGCTGATGGTGGTAGAAGTGACGGTCGTTGTTGAACACGGCGCGCAGGATGCGGCCGGTCACCTCGGGCTCGAGGGAGCGGTGAAACTTGTTGGTCAGGTTGGCGGGGGTGAAGTGGATGCGGCCATCCTGGGTATCGGCACTCGGAGAGACGGTGGCGGCGTTGGCGGTCCACATGCTGGAGGCCGAATAGCAGGCGGCCAGCACGGCGGGAGCCTGCTTGGCGGCCTGGGCCAGCACGCTGGCATCGTTGCCGGTGAAGCCGAGGCGGCGCAGGGTGGCGAGATCCGGTCGCTCCTGCGGGGCCAGCACTCCCTGGGTCATGCCGAGCTCGGTCAGTGCCTTCATCTTGCGCAGACCCTGCTTGGCCGCCTCCTTCGGATTGGACGCCTCCTTGGCATTGTTCTGGGAGGCGACGTTGCCATAGGACAAGCCGGCATAGTTGTGAGTCGGGCCGACCAGGCCGTCGAAGTTGACCTCGAAGTGCTTCATTGAGTACATCCTTTCGATTTTTATATGGGTAGCGGTTCCTTCCGCGCACAATGCTGCGGGATGCAGCCATTATAAGGAGATTTTGTCTTTTGTAACAAGCTGATAACGAAACTGGTTTGTTATGTTACAAGAGCGGTTGGTTATGTCGTTTCAAATATAAAAAGAGGGTGGATATAGCATAAAAATAAAAAAGCGGTTGCTTCCCGCGGCTCGGCTTCGCATTAATAAATAAAGAAACAAAGTGGTTCGGGCTGCCGGGCAAATTTGCTCACAAGATTGCTTTTTCCCGTCAAATCTCTTATACAGCCCCACAAAACCGCACACCAACCCCGTCGGGTGCAATGAGGATAATAGTTACAGCATGGGCAAATCACTGGTCATAGTGGAGTCTCCGGCCAAGGCCAAGACCATCAACAAATATTTGGGCAAGGACTACGTGGTGAAATCCAGCGTCGGTCACGTGCGCGATCTGCCCACCAGCGGCAGCGCCAGCAACGAGCCCAAAAAACCTGTCATTCGCGGCATCAAGCTGAGCGAAGCAGAGAAGGCTGCCAAGGATCGCAATGCCCTGTTCTCACGGATGGGGATCAATCCGACCGCAGGCTGGCAGGCCAACTACCAGATTTTGCCCGGCAAGGAAAAAGTGGTCAGCGAGTTGCAGAGTCTGGCCGAGAAGGCTGACACCATCTATCTCGCAACCGACTTGGATAGAGAGGGAGAAGCGATCGCCTGGCACTTGCGCGAGATCATCGGCGGCGACGACAGCCGCTACAAGCGCGTGGTGTTCAACGAGATCACCAAGACCGCCATCCAGGAGGCGTTTGCCCAGCCATCCGAGCTGAACATTCACCGCGTCAATGCCCAGCAGGCCCGTCGTTTCCTCGACCGGGTGGTGGGTTACATGGTCTCCCCGCTGCTCTGGAAGAAGCTGGCCCGCGGCCTCTCCGCCGGCCGGGTACAGTCGGTCGCGGTGCGCCTCATCGTCGATAAAGAGCGCGAAATCAAGGCGTTCGTGCCGGTCGAGTTCTGGGATCTCAACGCCGATCTGCTGACCGCCGACAAGAGCGATCTGCGGATGGAAGTGGTCAGCCGCAACGGCGCCGACTTCAAGCCGGTGACCCAGGCCGAGACCTTCGCCGCCGTGGCCGCCCTGGAAGGGGTCGACTACAAGGTGGTGAACCGGGAAGACAAGCCGACCGGCTCCAAGCCGTCCGCCCCCTTCATCACTTCTACCCTGCAGCAGGCGGCCTCTACCCGGCTGAGCTTCGGGGTCAAGAAGACCATGATGATGGCCCAGCGCCTCTATGAAGCGGGTTACATCACCTATATGCGTACCGACTCCACCAACCTCAGCAAAGAGGCGGTCGAGGCGGTGCGGGAATACATCGGCGAGCAGTATGGCGCGGCCTACCTGCCGGCCGAGCCGAATCTCTACGGCGCCAAGGCCAATGCCCAGGAGGCCCACGAGGCGATCCGCCCCTCCAGCGTGCTGGTGACCGCCGAGATGCTGGAAGGGATGGAGCCGGACGCCATGCGGCTGTATGACCTCATCTGGCGTCAGTTTGTTGCCTGTCAGATGACGCCGGCCCAGTACGACTCCTCCACCCTGACCGTCAAGGCGGGCGAGTTCGAGCTCAAGGCGCGCGGTCGTACCCTGCGCTTCGCCGGTTGGACCAAGGCGCTGCCGCCGATGGGCCGCAAGGGCGAAGACAGCCAGCTGCCGGCGGTGACCGTCGGCGAGATCCTCAAACTCGTCAAGCTGGATCCGCGCCAGCACTTCACCAAGCCGCCCGCCCGCTTCACCGAAGCGGCGCTGGTACGCGAGCTGGAGAAGCGCGGCATCGGCCGTCCGTCTACCTACGCCTCCATCATCTCCACCATCGTCGATCGTGGCTATGTGCGGGTCGAGAGCCGTCGTTTCTTCGCCGAGAAGATGGGGGAGATCGTCACCGACCGGCTGGTGGAAAACTTCGTCGAGCTGATGAACTACGAGTTCACCGCCAAGATGGAAGACAAGCTCGATGGCATCGCCGAAGGGAGCCTGGAGTGGAAGAAGGTGCTGGATGCCTTCTACGCCGAGTTCACCCAGGAGCTGGAGAAAGCGGACAAGGCGCCGGAAGAGGGAGGCATGCGTGCCAACCAGATGGTGCTGACCGACATCGACTGCCCGGATTGCGGCCGCAAGATGGGTATCCGTACCGCCACCACCGGGGTGTTCCTCGGCTGTTCCGGCTATGCCTTGCCGCCTAAAGAGCGCTGCAAGAAGACCATCAACCTGGTCTCCGCCGACGAGTTCGTCTCCGCCACCGATGGTGAAGAGGCCGAAACCGAGGCGCTGCGTGCCAAGCACCGCTGCACCATTTGCGGCACCGCCATGGATGCCTACATCATCGACGACAGCCGCAAGCTGCACGTCTGTGGTCGCAACCCGGATTGCGATGGCTACGAAATCGAAAAAGGCCAGTTCAAGCTCAAGGGTTACGAAGGGCCGAGCATCGAGTGTGACCGTTGCGGCTCCGAGATGCAGCTCAAGAACGGCCGCTTCGGCAAGTACATGGGTTGCACCAACGACACCTGCAAGAACACCCGCAAGATCCTGAAAAACGGTGATATCGCACCGCCGAAGGAAGACCCGGTACCGCTGCCGGAGCTCAAGTGCACCCAGTCCGACGCCCACTTCGTGCTGCGTGACGGGGCGGCCGGCCTGTTCCTGGCCGCCAGCAACTTCCCTAAATCCCGCGAGACCCGTGCGCCGCTGGTGGAAGAGCTCAAGCGCTTCAAGGAGCGTCTGTCGCCCAAGCACCAGTATCTGGCCGATGCCCCGGCGTCAGATCCTGACGGAAACGCCGCCATCGTGCGCTTCAGTCGCAAGACCAAGGAGCAGTACGTGATGACCGAGGTCAACGGCAAGGCGACCGGCTGGACGGCGCACTACGACAACGGCAAGTGGCAGGAGAGCCTGGCGAAGTCGAAGAAGGCGTGATTGCGCGCAGTTCACACTCTGATGAAAGAGGCCCCTCGCAGGGGCCTTTTTGTTTTCGGATGGCGGTATACTGAAACCGCTGCAAGGATGGCAGCGCTGGACACGGAGGTTGTGATGGAGATTAACGAGATCCGGCCGGGAATGACCTGTCTGACCCGGGAAGGAACCGCCTATGTGCTGGAAGTCGACAAGCAGAGTCTGCTGGTGCTGCTGCAGCGGGAGTACGAAACCATCCCGGTGCAGGTGCGCAGCGACGAGATCCTGGCCCCCATCACCCGGTGAGGCGGGCCGCCATCGTCAAAAGGGCAGGAGAAACAGCAGCTCGGCGAGGTCGGGCTGCCACTGCCATTCCCGCATCCTGACCCGCCCGCCAATCACGGGCACCCCCTCTTCCTGCAGCAATCCCGCCTGTTTATCGAAGCCTGCCGACCCCTTGGGCAGTGAAATGGTGCCCGCCGCGCCCAGCACCCGGTGCCAGGGCAGCACCTTGTCGGTCTCCCGCAGCACCTTGCCCACCAGCCTGGCCCGACCGGGCAGCCCCGCCAGATCCGCCACCTGGCCGTAACTCACTACACGACCGGCCGGGATCAGGGCGAGGATCGCCTCGATGCGGGCAACCTTGTTCAGCGGGGTGGGGGTCGATTCCATTCTCATCCGGATCACTCGTCAATAACGACAGAAGCGCCATTGTGGCGCTTCTGTCGGGTGGCTGGCAAATGGGTCAACCGAAGGTCTGGCTGAGCCCCTTGAGCTGCTTGGCCCGCTCCAGCAGCTCCTGACTGGAGTCGTCGACCTCCTGCATCTTCTGGCTGTTGGCGTGAGAGTACTCGGAGATCTGGTTGATGCTGCGGCTGATGTCCTCTACCACCGTCTGCTGCTGCTCGGCGGCGGCGGCGATCTGGGTGGAGAACTCGGTGACCAACTCGATCTCCTGCAGCACGGTATGCAGGCTGCTGGAGCCCTGGCGGGTCATCTCGGCGCATTCGCGGGTCTGCTGCAGGTTCTCCTGCATCATCCCCTTCCAGCGGCCCAGGGTGTGCTGGATCTGCTGGATGCTGCCCTGGATCTGCTCGGTCGCCTTGTGGGTGCGGGTCGACAGGGTTCGCACCTCGTCGGCCACCACCGCAAAGCCGCGCCCCTGTTCGCCGGCCCGGGCCGCCTCGATGGCGGCGTTCAGCGCCAGCAGGTTGGTCTGGTCGGCGATGCCCTGGATCTCCCCCATCACGCTGCCGATCCGCTCCGACTCGCTGGCCAGCTCCACCGCCGAGTTGAAGGCCTGCTCCGCCTGTCTGGCGAGCAGCTCGATGCGCTGCTCGGTCTGGGCCAGCTGCTTGTCCGTGTGCTGGCAGCGGCTGCGCGCCTCGCTGACCTGGCCGTTGGAGTCCTGGATGTTGCGGGCAATCTCGTGGGCCGTGCTGGCCATCTGGGTCATGGCGGCGGCCATCTGCTGGGTCTGGGCATCCTGCTCGTTGATGTCGAGACAGGCCTGATGGGAGGCCTGTTTCAGGTTGGTGGCCAGGGTCTGCAACGGATTGGTCGCATCGTTGACCCGGCCCAGCACGGTGCGGATGCGGGCCTGCAGCATCTTGATGTGAAAGTCGGCGATGGCGCCGGGGCCGTCACCGGAGTAGACCAGCCGGGTCAGGCTGTCGTATTCGCGACCGAGCTGCTGCAGATAGAGCGGCAGGGCGAAGAGCTCGCGCCAGTAGGCGCCGCCGATGAGCAGCAGGGGCAGCAGCATCAGCAGGGCTGTCGTCGGGCCCTGACTGCTGGCGGCCCAGCCCAGCAGGCCGAGCAGCAACAGCGCGAGCAGCGGTAGGCGGGCACGGGCGAGGGAGGGGAGGCGGCGGCTGGTGCCGCGCTCCGCCTTGAGCAGGGTCTGGTAGGTCTGGCTGGCGATGCGCTTGAGCTGGGGATCCGGCTTGCAGCGCACCGACTGGTAGCCGCTGATCCGGTTGCCCTCGTAGATGGGGGTCACATAGGCATCGACCCAGTAGTAGCGGCCATCCTTGCAGCGGTTCTTCACCATGCCACGCCAGGGCTTGCCCTCCTTGAGGCGGGCCCAGAGATCGGCGAAGGCCGCCTTGGGCATGTCTGGGTGGCGCACCAGGTTGTGGTTGTGGCCGACCAGCTCGTCGACCGAGTAGCCGGCGATGCGGCAGAAGGCGGGGTTGGCGTAGGTGATCACCCCGCGCAGATCCGTGGTGGAGACCAGTTGTTCGTCGGCAGGAAACTCCACTTCGCTGTCCAGGGTATGGACGTCTCTGCGGGCCATAGGAATACGCTCCGATGTTCTTGTTGATAACTTTGTCGTTGTTATTGTGGCAGATCTGGAGATGGCCGCCGGCTCGCGCCAGCAGGCGGCAGACCGGCTTCATAGGGGGCTGAATTTTGCCAACAATGGCGGATGAATGGTAGGGGTAAGTTGATGTTTTGTTGGTTAATCGTAAAAAAAAGGCGGCCATAGGCCGCCAAGGAAAAAAGATAACACTACCTCTGCGGTACCCGGTAACGCACCTGGAGCTGGTCGAGGATCTGCAGCTGGCCCGGCAGACGGGCGGCGAAGTGCTCCCACCCCTTGCGGGCGGGAGCACTCCAGGCCACCTCGGCGGTCGCCAGCATGCGCGGGAACAACATATAGTCGAGACGATCGCGAGAGGTGATCAGTTCCGACCATAAGGGGCTCAGCACCCCCAGGATGTTATCGTTGGCATGGAAATCGGCTGGGGCCGGGTCGCACGCGTAGACCTGCGCCAGATTGAGGGTGCCCGCCCAGTAGAGGCCGGGTTCCTGGATGTCCTGACTCCAGGCAAGGTCCAGATAGAGGTGCTGGGCCGGCGCCATCACCACCGGATAACCCGCAGCGGCCGCGTCGAGCCCGGCCTGGAAGCTGGTCCAGGCGAAGATGGTGGCGTCCCGGCTCACCTTGTCGCCGTGCAATATCTCCTCCCAGCCCAGCATCCGCTTGCCCTTGCCGGCCAGGTACTGCTGGCAGTGGCGCAGCAGGTGGCCCTGCAGCTCGCGGCAATCCTGATAGCCCTGCTGCTTCATCAGTTGCTGGCAGGCGGGGCTGTCGGTCCAGACCCCGCTGGGCACCTCGTCTCCCCCCATGTGCACCAGTGGCCCCGGGAACAGCTCGCACACCTCGTCCATCACGGCTTCCAGGAATTGATAGGTGCCGGGCAGCGCCGGGTTGAGCACGTTGTCGTCAAAATATTGCACCGACAGGTAGCGGGAGCGGTCGGCCTCCTCCACCAGCAGCTCGGGCAGCGCCTTGATGGCGGCGTGGCAGTGACCCGGGATGTCAATTTCCGGAATGATGGTGATGCCAAGTCCGGCAGCATAGGCCACCAGTTCGCGCACCTCGCTCTGGGTGTAGTAGCCGCCATAGGGCTCGGGGCCGCCGCTCAGCTGGGGCCCGACGGCCAGGCCGTGGCCGCGCCAAGCGGCCAGTTCGGTCAGCTGGGGGAAGGCCTTGATCTCGAGCCGCCACCCCTCGTCATCGGTCAGGTGCCAGTGGAAGCGGTTGAACTTGTAGAGGCTCATCAGCCTGAGCAGGCGCTTGAGTGTGGCGAGGGAGTGAAAGTGGCGGGCACAGTCGAGAAAGATGCCGCGAAAGCCAAAGCGCGGCGCGTCGCTGAGCTCGATGCAGGGCAGGCTCTCGCCGTGCTGCAGATACCACTGGGCCAGGCTGATGAGGCCATGGCGCCAACCTGCCTCGCCGCCGGCGGCAATCACTATCTCCTCCGGGGTGATGGTGAGCCGGTAGGCCTCCTGGCCCAGACCGCTTTCAACCAGCCGGATCTCGGCATCGTGATCCTGCGCCAGCGCGAGCCCGGTCAGCTCGTTGAAGTGGGCCAGCAGCGGGCCGAGCAGGGGGCTCGGGCCGCTGACGTGGGCGCGCTCCGCCAGCCGGAAGTTGCCCTCCAGCAGCAACAAGCGATCCGGCTGGGGCACGATGCCGGCGAGGGGCTCCACCTCGGGGAGATCCGGCGCCGCAGTGGCGGATTGTGGCAGGCCCAGCTCCTCGCCGGTCAGCTCCACCGGCATCAGCTGGGGGCCGCTGCTGGCCCGGGGCAGGCTCAGGAAGAAGCCGCGCGGCATGTCGGAGAGGCGCTTGATGGGGGTGCTGCGACAGCAGAAGCGCAGCTCGCTGGCCCCCGTTTGCGGGATCAAGACCTTGTAGCTGCCGCTCTGGCGCTCCAGCTCCCCTCCCTCTACCGAGCCGGGGTCGATGTGACGGGCCAGGCAGAAGTGGAGCTTCCAGGGGGCATCTGGCAGCTGGCTCAGGCTGAAACGAAACCAGACGTCGTCACCATCGCGTCGGTCGACCTGGGTGTGGATCAGGGGTGCGGACATGAAAACTCCTTCGGTTGCACGAGCAAGGGGCCGGCCGCCCTGGTGAAGGCGGCTGGCGATGGTTGAGGGGAGGGCGTGCCGGTGCTGGCCCGGTACGCCCGGTTCAGGAGTGCAGGCATGGCAGCGCCTCCGTCTTGGCAAACAGGATGGCCCCCTCCAGTGCGTCGGCAGCGGGGCTGACCAGCGGCAGGTGCGCCAGACGGGGGGCGAGGCGCATGCCGATGCCGCCGAGCAGGGCAATCCGGTCGGCGCCCAGCTGGCGCATCCCCTCCAGCAGGGTGGCCAGCTGCTGGCAGGTCTCCTCCAGCAGCTGGCAGGCGAGCTCGTCGCCGTCTCTGGCGGCATCGAATACCCAGGGGGCGAAGCGGCCGTAGTCGGCGGGGATGGCGCGGGCGGCCCAGCGCACCACCTCGGCCTGATCCCGCTTGAAGTGATCGAGCAAGCGGATGGCCAGGGTGCTGGGGGGCAGGATGCCGTCGTGGCAGAGCAGGGATTGCTGGATGGCGCGCAGCCCCAGCCAGGCGCCACTGCCCAGATCCGAGATGGGAAAGCCGCGGCCGGAGCAGGTGTGCAGCTGGCCGTGGCGATAGATAAGCCCGGCCGAGCCGGTGCCGGCGATGAGAATGGCCCCCTCCTCGCCGCCAAAGGCGCCCAGGCAGGCACCGAAGGCGTCGGAGGTGAGCCGCACGCTCGCAAAGGGGAAAGGCATGGTCAGCATGGCGTGATAGCAGTCGGCCAGCTCGGCTGAGGCGAGCGCCAGCCCGACCCCCATTCGTTGCTGGGCATCCTCAGCCAGTCCGGCCTCGAGACGGGCCTGCTCGATGGCGGCCAGCACGTTGCCGTGGGCGATCTCGATGCCAAGCTCCAGGTTGGAGCCGGCGGCGCGTCCCTCGCCGAGCAGCTTGCCGGCTCGATCCCGAATGCGGGCACGGGTGTGGGTGCCGCCCCCATCCACCCCGACCCAGTACTCAATCATGACGGCCTCCCTGGTCATTTGGAGCACTCAGGGCATTTTGCCAGCTGATGGCCAGGGCAAACCAGGCGGCGTGGGGTATCCACTGTTCCCCCCAGCGCCAGTTCTGATCCAGTCGATCCTTGTAGGCCTCGGGGATAAAGGCCACCTCGTTTTCGTCATCAAACCCTGAGGTGATGCCGTTGCAGATCCCCCCCAGCGCATTGGGATAACCGGCGGTGTAGGCGGGATTGTTGCTGCCGTGACCCGCCAGCATGCAGGCGTTGAAGGGGTTTCTCCCCAGGATCCAGTCGAGCTGCTGTTGGCCGAAGGTGCGCAGCAAGTGGCTCTGGTGCGGCAGCTGGGCCGCGGCGGCAAACGCCATGGCCGCCAGCGAGGCGAGGCGAGCGTTCTCCCCCTGCCACCAGTAGCCCGACTCGTTGTGGTGGGGCATAAAGAAGCTGACGCGTGGCGCTTCATCCACCCCCTTCACATACTGGCGGGCGAGGGAGAAGGGATTGCCCGCACGGGCACAGAGTGCCAGCTCGGCGGCCAGCGCCTGCTCGATCACCCGCTGCACCGCGCTCTTGCGCTCCCAATCCGGCTCGATCCCCACGTATTCCAGCAGCGCCAGCACCGGCAGGCCAGCCTCGGCGGCGTGGTAGTAGGGGCGCGAGCCATCCTCGTTGGCTGACCAGTAGTGGCCGAGCTCAGGGTGAGGGTGCTGGCGGGCGCAGAGCTTGCCGGCCCGCACTCTGGCCTCTGCCAGCCACTCGGGGCCCAGGGTGCGGGTCAGCTCGACCGCCGCCAGCAGGGCGCAGTAGTCGTCGATGATGTTCTCGACCCCGTCGTCCAGATAGGCCAGGTTGTGCTCACGCAGGTGCAGGTAGCCGCGGCGGGCCGCCTCGGCGTAATGGTTGGTATCGAAGTCACCGCCGATGCTCTCGCGGGCGGCGCGGGCCAGGGCCGCGATGGCCATGCCGCCCCCTTGGCGGAAACCGGCCTGCCAGTTGGCGGACTTGAGCCCCTGCTGGGTGGCGTAGGCGCACAGCTCGCGCTGCTCGGGATCCTTGCTCCACTTGTCGAACAGGGTCATGTAGAAGAAGCCCGACTCATCCTGCATCCGGCAGAGAAAATCCGCGCCGTGCAGCGCCTCGTCGTTGAGCCGCTTGCAGAGGTTCACCCCGTCGATGTCGCGGCGCGGGGCCAAGAGCTCCCGGCACTTGAGCAGGGCCCAGACCACCATGGGGGTCTGCTGGGGGTTGAGGTAGTTGGCGTAGGAGAGGTGGCTCAGGTATTTGCTCATGTCGCCGCTGGCATCGAACCAGCCGCCGTGCACATCTTTGTGCTGGTCGGTGCCAAACAGACGGGCGCTGCGGTCGGCCCGATCGAAGGCGCCGCTGGCGCGCTGTCCCTTGACGTAGTGGATGACGTCGGAGAGGCAGCGGCTCGCCAGCAGATCGGGGCCGATGGCAAAGCGGGTAGAGCGGACAATGCCTTGGGCGGTGATCGCCTCCAGCCGATAGTGGCCGGGCTCTTGGAATGCCGAGAAGTCGGCGCGCCAGTAAGCGCGGCCCTGCCAGCCGGGGACGCTGCCGGCCGCTTGCAGCGGGGTTTCAAACAGGATCTGGCCATCATCCTGGCGTTGCAGCCTGACATAGCCGCCGAGATCATGGGCGGGGGTGGCTTGCAGCAGGGCGATCTTCTCCCCGTCGCACGGGTAACCCACCTGATTGATCAAGAGTTCCATCGAGGTATTACTCCTGTGGTTCACCGACAGGCGGTGAGGCACATCACGGGGCTATGGCCGCCCCGTATCGAGGCATGGCCGGACACTGCTGTCCGGCCGGTTCAAGGCTCACCCTCACTCGTAGAGGTAGCAGCGCACGAAGTGGTTGTCGGCAAGCTTGCTGACAGGGGGCAGGGTCTCCTTGCAGCGCGGCATCGCCTGATTGCAGCGCCCGGCAAAGGGGCAACCGCAGGACTCCGGCGTCCAGAGCGGGATCTCCCCCTTGCGCCCCCCCTCCAGCTCGGCGTGGATGCTCTTCTCGGGGTCGGGCACCGCCGAGATGAGCAGCTGGGTGTAGGGGTGCTGGGGGTGGTGCAGGATCTCGTCCACCTCGCCCCACTCCACCATGTGCCCCACGTACATCACCGCCAGATCCTCGGCCACGTAGCGGGCGGTGGCGATATCGTGGGTGATGTAGAGCATGGAGACGCCGAGCTCGTCCTTCATCTGCTCCATCAGGTTGAGGATGCCGATGCGAATGGAGACGTCGAGCATGGAGGTGGGCTCGTCCGCCAGCACCACTTCCGCCTCCACCGCCAGGTTGCGGGCGATGTTGACCCGCTGGCGCTGGCCGCCGGAGAGCTGGTGCGGGTACTTGGCCGCGGTGGCCTTGGCAGGGGTGAGCCCCACCTTCTCCAGCAGGCCATAGACCATGTCGGGCAGGTCACGCTTGTCGATCACCTTGCTGTGCAGCAGCAGGGGGCGGGCGATGTGGTGGTAGATGGTGTGGGTCGGGTTCAGCGAACCGAACGGATCTTGCCACACCATCTGCACGCTCTGACGGTAGTCGAGCAGGGCGGTGCCCTTGTTGAACTCCTCCAGGTCGCGGCCGCGATAGAGGATGCGACCACCGGAGAGCTTGTACATCTTGGCGATGATCTTGGCGATGGTGCTCTTGCCGGAGCCGGACTCTCCCACCACTGCCAGGGCGCGGCCCCGGTGCAGGTTGAAGGTGATGTCCGAGAGGGCCCGCATCTTGCCGCTCTTGATGGCGTTGGAGTTGACGGGGAAGTCCTTGTAGAGGTGCTGGACTTCGATGATGGGGGCGTCGGTTTTGGCGATTTGCATGACAGACATCCTTAACAGCCAGCGGCCTTGTCCAGATAGATCAGGGGATCTTGTTGCTCATCCTGCGCCTCATAGAGGTGACAGGCGGTTTGTTGGCCGGGGCGGATCTCGGCGAGCTTGGTGTACTGCTGACGGCAGCGCTCGTGCACCCTGGCACAGCGGGCCTGAAAGCGGCAGCCCACCGGCACCTCCAGCAGGTTGAGCGGGGTACCCGGGATCCCCTCCAGCACCTTCTTGGGCCCGTGCAGGGGCGGGAAGGAGTTGCCGAGCCCCTTGGTATAGGGGTGCAGTGGCGCGGTCAGGATCGCCTTGGCCGGCGCCACCTCCACCAGTTCACCGGCGTACATGATGCCGATGCGATCGCAGAACTCGACCATCAAGGAGAGGTCGTGGGTGATGAAGAGGATGGAGAAGTTGAACTTCTCTTTGAGCGCATAGACCTTCTGCAGGATCTCCCGCTGTACCACCACGTCGAGCGCCGTGGTCGGCTCATCCATGATGAGCAGCTCGGGATTGAGCGCCATGGCGATGGCGATCACCAGCCGTTGGCGCATGCCGCCGGAGAACTGGTGCGGGTAGTCCTTGAGCCGGCTCGGGTGGATGTCGACGATGGTGAGCAGCTCCTGGGCGCGCTTGATCGCCTCATAGCGGGTCAGCCCTGGGTTGTGGGCCAGCAGCACGTCGCAGAACTGCTCCTCCATGCGCAGCACGGGGTTGAGCGCATTCATGGCGGACTGGAACACCACCGACACCTGCTGCCAGCGGTAGCTGCGCAGCCGCTCATCGCCGTAGTGGAGGATGTTCTCCCCCTTGAACAGGATCTCGCCGCCGCTGATGTAGGCGGGCGGCTTGTGCAGCCGCGCCACCGAGAAGGCGACGGTGGACTTGCCGCAGCCCGACTCGCCGGCCAGGCCGAACACTTCACCGGGGGCGATGTCGAAGCTGACCGAGTTGACGGCGCGCACGTCGCCGTTCTCGGTGATGTAGTCGACGCAGAGGTTGCGTACCGACAGCAGGGGTTGTTGCGATCTCATGCTGTCTTCTCCTGTACGGCCGGCACCGGCGTGGTGACGGGGGCGGCGAGTTTCTTCCAGCGATTGAGCCCCTTGTGGGAGCGCAGCTGCGGGTTGGCGATTTCGTCGATGGCAAAGTTGAGCAGGGCCAGACCGGCACCGAGCGTTGCGATGGCGAAGCAGGGGGCCAGGATCTCCCACCAGGCGCCGACCAGGATGGCGCTCGAGGTCTGGGCGTTGTAGAGCATGATGCCCCAGCTCACGACTGTGGGGTCGCCGAGGCCCAGGAACTCCAGGGTCGCCTCGGTGACGATGGCGTAGATGATGGAGCCGATGAAGCTCACGCCGATGATGGAGATGAGGTTCGGCAATATCTCCACCAGGATGATGCGCCAGGCCGGCTCACCCAGCACCTCGGCGGCGATGACAAACTCTTTCTCCCGAAGGGCCAGGGTCTGGGCACGGATGACCCGCGCGCCATAGGCCCAGGAGGTAAAGCCTATGATGAGGGCGATCACCGCCGGTGACGCCTCCCCGATAAAGCTTGCCAGCACCAGCAATAGAGGGAGGTTGGGGATCACCAGTACCACGTTCATCAGGAAGGTGAGGCACTCGTCCACCAGGCCGCCGAAGTAGCCGGCGGTGATGCCGATGGCGACGGCGAGGGCGCACACCAGCAGGCCCGCGCTGAAGCCCACCATCAGAGAGATGCGGGCGCCGTTGGTGAACTGGGCCCAGATGTCGTGGCCCATGCGGGTGGTGCCCATCACGAATTCGGTGCTGGGGGGCTGGTGGGGGCGGGCCACCCGCTTGGTCGGTTCGTTGCCGGCCAGAATGGGGGCGAACAGGGCCATCAGCACGAAGCTGACCACGATGAAGAGGCCGCAGGCGGCCTTCTTGTTGCCCAGCAGGATTTTCAGAATAGTCGGCATGCGCATCTTATTTGCCTCCGGTACGCAGACGGGGATCCAGGAAGACGTAGAGCACGTCGGCCAGGAAGTTGAAGCTGAGCATGGTGATGGTCATGATGAGCAGCTGCCCCTGAATGAGCGGGTAGTCGCGGGCCAGAATGCCCTGATAGAGGGTCAGGCCCAGGCCGGGATAGTTGAAGATCACCTCGGTGATGAGGGATCCGCCGATGACGAAACCGAGCGCCATGGAGAGGGCGGTGACACTCGGCAGGATGGCGTTGCGGGCGCCGTAGTTGAAGATCACCCGGTTGCTGGAGAGCCCCTTGGCCTTGGCCATGGTGATGTAGTCCTCGCCCAGCAGGTTGATCATGTTGTTGCGCATGGTGATGAGAAAGCCCCCCACCTGCACCATGGCCAGGGTGCCCACCGGCATGATGGCGTGGGTCAGGATGCTCTTGATGTGCTCCCAGCCCCAGTCGGGGGTGATCTCCGGGCTGTAGGCGTAGCCGATGGGCAGCCACTCCAGGCTCACCCCGAACAGGAAGAGCGCCAGCAGCGAGATGACCACAGGCGGAATGGCCTGCATCACCAGAGTGAGCGGGGAGAGGATGCTGTCGAGGCGACCGCCCCGGTGCCAGGCGGCGAAGATGCCGACGATGGAACCGATGGAGAAGCTCAGAATGGTGGAGGTGCCCACCAGAAACAGGGTCCAGCCGATGGCGCGGCCGAGCACGTCGGCGACCGGTTGGGGGTAGTAGCGCACCGAGGTGCCGAGATCCCAGGTGAAGACGCTCTTCACATAGGTGAGAAACTGGGTGCCGATGGGGCCGTCCACGAAACCGAAGGTGGCCTTGAGGGCCTCCAGCGCGGCGGGTTCCATCATGGCGCCGGCCCGGGCAAACATGACGGAGACGGGGTCCCCCGGCATGGCTCTGGGCAGCAGGAAGTTGATGGTGGCGGCCACCAGAAAGGCGACCAGATAGAAGGAAAAGCGTCTCAGTATGAATCCCATGATGATACCTTTTACTGCTGGTCCGCCCCGCGCAGGGCATAGTTACCCCAACCCCGGCAGAGCCGGGAGATAAGGGGAATGGGCGGGGAAGAGGGCCCCCCGCAGGGGGCCGGGATTGATTAGCTGTTCGGCTTGAGTGACAACACGTGCAGCAGACGCTCCGGGGTGTCCGGGTGAACCTGCGGCTTGGCGACCGGGTTGTCGGCACTGAACCAGCCGTGGAAACGCTTGGTGCTGTATTCGTACCAGGTCGGGTTGTTGAATACCGGGATGATGGTCTGGTTGGCACCGACCCTGTCCTGGATCTCGAACATGATCTCCTTCTGCTTGGCGGCATCGGCGGTCTGGGTAAAGTCGTCGATCAGCTTGTCCAGCGCCGGATCCTTGTAGCGGGGCGCCGCGAAGCGGTTGCCGCGCTCACCCATGTTGCGGGAGTGGAAGGCGGTCTCGAAGTACTTGTGCGGGTTGGCACCGGCAAAGTAACCCTGCAGGGCGACGTCGAAGTCACCGGTGATCAGGTTTTCGGTCCAGACGGTGGCTTCCGGGGTGGCGGTCTTGGCGTTCAGGCCCAGTGCCTGCAGCCCTTCCACGCCGATCTGGGCTGTGTTGACCCAGTCGGTCCAGCCATTCGGTACCAGCACCTTGAACTCGATCTTCTGGCAGGTGGGGGTGTCGAGGAACTTGTCGCCGTCACAATCCTTGTAGCCGGCCTGTTTCAGCAGGGCCTTGGCGCCTTCCAGATCGAACTTGTTGTACTTGCCGTACTTCTTGTCCACTTCCGGGTTGTTCCAGGAGTCGAACGCCTTGCCCAGACCTGACGGGTACTCGTTGACGGTCGGGTAGCCGTAGCCCGCGATGTCCACCATGGACTGGCGGTCCATCGCCATGGAGAAGGCGCGGCGGAAGTTGACGTCGTTGAAGGCTTCGTGGTTGCCCGGTTTCTTGGCCTGGAAGTTGACGTTGAACGCCACGGTACCGGAGGCCGGGAACCAGTATTTGTTGTTCTTGGGATCGTTTCCGACGTAGAGGCGCTCGATGTCCGGCACGAAGGAGCCGAACCAGTCCACGTCACCCTTCATCACCGCGGCCAATACCTGGTCGTTGGTGGCCATCTGCGGCATGCGCAGGCAGTCGATGGAGAGGTTGGCGTTGTCCCAGTAGTGCGGGTTGCGGCACTGGGTGTAGAGCTGGGCGGAGAAGTTGTCCACTTCGGTGAAGGGACCGGTGCCGACCGGCTTGTCGTTGGTGAAGGCGACCGGGTCTTTCACCGATTTCCACTGATGCTCCGGCACGATGGGCACCAGCACCAGGTCGTTCACCACGTTGGTGTTGACGTCGGTCAGGTCGAACTTGATCTTGTTGGGAGCCAGCTTCTCGACGCTCTTGATCTGGGTCCAGATTGAGCGCTCGTCCAGCGCCTTGTTGGCCTTGACCAGGTTGAAGGAGAAGAGGACGTCATCGGCGGTAAAGGGCTGACCGTCCGACCACTTCACCCCGTCACGCAGATCGAAGGTGACGGACTTGAGGTCCTTGCTGAACTCGAAGTGGGTGGCCAGACGATAGACGGGCTTGCCGCCCTGCATATCGTTGAAGATCACCAGAGGTTCATAGATGAAGTGACGGGTGGTGTGCAGCAGGCCCGCCTGCAGGAAGGGGTTGAAGTTCTTGACCCACGCGGTTTCCTGTTGTGCGACCAGGGTCAGCACCGTCTTGTTGTCGGCCGCCATGGCGTTGCCGGCAGCGCCGGCAAGCATCATGGTGCCCAGCATTACAGCAGTAGAGATTTTGGATACTTTGGCAAGCATATTATTTCCTTTCTTATTTATATTCCTTGTTTGGATTTGAGCACCGACATCGCATGCTGGGGAGGTCGGCCCTCAATGTTGGTCAGGTTTTTCACCCTTGTAGTTGTGTCATCCAACGTCCCTAGCAAAGCAGAGTTAACAGGAAAACAACAACTGTTCAGATCGTCGATATCGTAAAAATCGGCGCCATCACGTCAATTTCGTCAAAATGGCTTTTAACTCGATTTAAATCATGAAGTTATGTTAATTGCTTTGACGTAATAAGTCCCCGTCAATCGACCCCTCATGACAATTGTGTGAATTGGATCGGCTCTCGTTTTGACGTGGTGAGCGGGCTTAATTCTGCACAAAAAAAAACCGCCCCGCCAAGTGTGAGCCAGGGCCCAGATTGGAGATGGGGGCGGGGTGGGGATACGCTAGCTCTTGCGGTTGGCGAGCTGGCGCAGGGTCTGGGCGCTGTGGTGCAGCTGCTGGCGCTGGGCCTCGTTGAGCGGGCCGTGGCTGAGCACGTACTCGGCGGTGGCGACCACCGTCTTCCAGCGCGGCGCCTTGGGCAGGGTATCCAGGCTCAGGTACTTGTCGAGGGTGCGGGTCTGCGGGCTGGAGCGGTCCATGTAGACCCGCCACAGCTTGCTTTTCTCGGCCAGCACTATCTTGCCCTTGCCGGTGCTCTGCTGCCAGGCATCCAGGGTGAGCCGCATGGTGTCCACCAGGGCGCGGCGCAATGGCTCGTCATCCTGCTGGCGGATGAGATCGTCGGCGAGCGAGCGGAACTCCCCGCCCAGCCGGCTCAGCTCGCCCAGCAGCTGGCCATCCTCGATGATGGCCTGGCGTGACAGGCTCTTGAGGGCGTTCTCCAGCGCCATCACCCGGTTTTCGTCGGGCCGCGACTCTGTGCTGAGGGCCAGCGCATAGGCGGCCTGGCCCCCCAGACTGATGGGCAGGGCGCGGGCGTTGAGCTCGTCCCGCTGACCCGCCACCAGAAACGCCAGCGACTGCTCCTGGCCGGCCTGCAGCCCGGGCCACTGGCTGGCCAGCGGGCTGGCCAGCCAGTCGTCCAGCGGCTGCCCCTCCATGGCTTCCGGCTCCTGGCCCAGCAGGCGGGCCAGCACCCGGGAGGCGAACAGCACCGTGCCCTGATCATCGATGAACACCATGGGGTCGGCCCCCTCGCCGAGCAGGGCCAGCAGCCGCTGCTGATCCTGATGCAACTGCTCCTGCAGCACCAGCCGGTGCTCTATTTCCTGTTTGAGCAAGCGGTTCTCCACCAGAGAGGCGCGCCCGGCGCTCGCCTCCAGCAGGGCCCTGACCCGGGCGAACAGCTCCTCCTTGCAGAAGGGTTTCACCAGATAGTCGTTGGCGCCGGCGTTGAAGCCCTCCTCGATATCCTTGGGCTGGTTGAGGGCGGTGAGCAGCAGCACCGGCAGCTTCTCCTTGGGGTGCTGCTGGCGCAGCCGGCGGCAGACGTCGAAGCCGGAGAGGGTGGGCATCATGACGTCCAGCAGGATGAGGTCGACCGGCTCCTGGGCCAGCTTGGCCAGCGCGTCGTGGCCGTCGCTGCTGGGCAGGATGCGATAACCGCAGGGCTGCAGCAGGTGGCGCAGTATGTGCAAATTGATGGGCTCGTCGTCCACCACCAGGATGAGGGGGGCATCCTCGGGCGGTGGGGGGAGGTCATCGCTCTCCCACTCCGGCAGGGCGAGCGGCTGCTGGCGCACCAGCTGATGCTCTATCTGGCGGCTGTCGAGGGTCAGGCTGCCCGCCTTGCCGCTGGCGAGCGGCAGGGTGAAGGCGAAGGTGGAGCCGACGCTCGGCTCGCTCTCCACGAACAGCTCGCCCCCCATCAGGTGCACCAGCTGGCGGGTGATGGAGAGGCCGAGGCCGGCCCCCTGCTTGCTCACCTCCGGGCTCATCTGCACCAGCGGCTCGAAGATGTGCTCCAGGTGATCCCTGGCGATGCCGATGCCGGTGTCGGTCACCCGGATGTGCAGGAAGTTGCCCTCCACCAGGGCGCTCAGCACCACCTTGCCCTGTGGGGTGTACTTGATGGCGTTGCCCACCAGGTTGTAGAGCACCTGTTCGAGCCGCTGCTCGTCCGCCAGCACAGGCGGCAGCTCGGCCGGGGTTTTGTCCACCAGGGTGAGGGGTTTGGCCTGCACCAGGTGCTGGCAAAGATCCAGCACCAGCCGGATGACCCCCTTGGAGGAGACCGGCTGGGGGTGGATCTCCAGCTGGCCGTAGCGCATCTGGTGGTAGTCGAGCAGATCGTCCACCAGCCGCGCCAGGCCGTCGGCACTCTTGATGATGAGCCCCAGCTGTTTCTGCTGCCCTTCGGTCAAGTCCTGCTGGCTGGCGAGCATGGATTCGGCCATCCCCTTGATGCCGTGGATGGGGGTGCGCAGCTCGTGGGAGGTGTTGGCCAGCAGTTCATCCTTGAGCTTGTCCGCCTGCTGCAGGCTGAGGTTCTGCTTGTGGGTCAGCTTGACCTGCTGCTGCAGCTCCTGGGTCTGCCGTTCGATGAGTTCGATCTTGTCCTTCACCGAGCGCTGCATGTGGCGAAACGCCTGGGCGAGCCGGTCGATGTCGTCATCGGTGCGAGCGATGGCGATGGGGTGATCCAGGGCACCGTCGGCCACCTGCTCGGCGGCTGCGGTGAGAGAGCGCAGCGGCGCCGTGATGGAGTGGGAGAGCCAGCGGGAGAAGAGGATCAGCAGCAGCAATGAGCCGGCCCCCAGCAGGATCACCAGGGTTTCCAGCTGGCGGATGGGGCGATAGGCCTCGCTGGTGGAGATCTCGGCGATGAAGGCCCACTCGGTGTCGAACACCTTCACCTGGGTGTAGGCGGCCAGCACCTCGTCCTCGTGGTAGGAGCGAAACAGCCCGACCCCCTGCTCGCCGGAAAGCGCCTTGACCACCAGCGGGGTTTGCAGCGGCCGGAAGTTGGGGCTGAAGCTATTCTCCACGCTGAATTCAGGTGCCAGCCAGGCGTTGGCGCGCATCCGCTTGTCCGGGCCGATGAGGATGGTCTCGCCGGTCTCGCCGAGCCCTTCCCGCTCCGCCATAATCTGGTTGAGCTTGTCAGGCAGCAGCTCGAAGATCACCACGCCGCGTACATAGTCGTACTGCATAACTGGGGCGGCCATGTAGGCGACCACCTGGCCGGTCAGCTCGTTGCGGCCAAAATCGGTGAACTCGAAGATCTGCTGCGGTTTCTGGCCACCGTCGAGGCGCCGCTTGATCTTGGCGAAGGTGCTGCCAAGTCCGCTCGACTGGTAGGGGCCGGAGAGCAGGTTGGTGGCGAAGTTGGCGTGCTTGGTGACCGAATAGACCACGTCACCGTTGAGATCGATGAGAAAGATGTCGCTGTAGTTGGACTTGCGCACCATGTCGGCGTAGCCGCGGTGAAAGCGCTGGTGCACCCGGCCGTACATCTCGTCCGCCAGGATCAGGGCGCTGATGGAGGGTTCGATGTCGCTGGTGCTGTCGGGTTTTTGCAACTGATCCCAGGAGCCCGGCACATAGCGGGCCTGGGCACGGGCGCGGGCCTCCTGCGGTGTGGTGCCGAGTTTCTCGAAGGCACCGGTGAAGCCGTAGAAGCGACCGATACTGTTGCCGGCAAAATCCTGCTGGGAGAAGTTGATGATCTGCTCTTTGAGGTTGCCGAAATAGTCTTCCAGCTGGTTCTTCTTGATGTTGCGAACGGAAACCAGATGGTTGGAAGTCTGGGTGGTGAGATCCTTGCCGTGGCTATAGAGGAAAAACAGGGTGACGACCAGGAAGGGCACCATGGCTAGCATGAAAAATGCCAGCATCAGCTGCGGCCTGAGCCCACGGGGCTTGAAGATCCATTTCATCGGGTGATTTTCAATTGAGAATCCGGTTACTAACCGCAGCAAGTCTCTGACTAAAGGCTAATCATTTCAATGACTTTATCTCAAATTCGCCTGTGGGGTCACAGCCTGGTGCGGATTTTTTGGGCAAGCCGTCTAAACCCTGAGCAAACAGCACGGGAAAGGGGCCAAAGTGCGAAAAAAGGGTTGTGCCCGCGCTCGGGGTACGTATAATGCGCCTCGTTGTCAGGCAACTGGCAGCAAGCAGTACAGGCGGGAATAGCTCAGTTGGTAGAGCACGACCTTGCCAAGGTCGGGGTCGCGAGTTCGAGTCTCGTTTCCCGCTCCAA